>CALMOE010000164.1 GCA_937871715.1 uncultured Geobacter sp.
TCTTTTTTCGACTCTCCCGGTATACACTACTCGGGAGAACCTGCGCTTGCCAACCTGCACGACATACTCCCCGGAGCAAACAAGCTCCAGATTCTCGTCGGCAACCTTTTCTCCGTTAACCTTAACACCGCCACCCTTAATGGCACGGCGGCCTTCACTGTTGGACGGGACGACTCCTGCCAATGCGAGCAGCTTGCACAACAGTACCTTTTCGCCTTCGGCCGCAAGCTCCACTACCGGCATATCTTCCGGCACCTGGTTGTCGCGGAAACGGCTGACGAAGTTCTCCTCGGCAACAGTTGCCATCTCCGCGCCGTGGTAACGGGCGACTATCTCACGGCCGAGCTGCTTCTTGGCCTCCATCGGGTGTACTGTGCCGCTCTTCAGCCCCTGCTTCAGCTCCTCCAACTCGGCCAGAGTCATATCGCTGAGCAACTCGTAATAGCGGACCATGAGCTGATCGGAGATGGACATTATCTTGCCGAAAATCTCGTCGGCAGGTTCATTGATACCGATGTAGTTCCCCAAGGACTTTGACATCTTGTTGACACCGTCCAGACCTTCGAGGAGCGGCATGGTCAGCACAGACTGGGGGCGCTGTCCCCACTCACGCTGCAGCTCGCGGCCAACGAGCAGATTGAACTTCTGGTCGGTCCCTCCCAACTCCACGTCCGCCTGGAGAGCCACCGAGTCATACCCCTGGATCAGGGGATAGAGGAACTCGTGGATGCTGATCGGCAGCTGGTTGGCGTATCGTTTGCCGAAGTCATCACGCTCCAGCATCCTGGCAACTGTGTAGCGCGCCGCCAGACCTATCATCTCCGTGGCAGACATTTTCGAAAGCCACTCCGAGTTGAAGACAACCCTGGTTTTCTCCGGGTCGAGGATTTTGAAGACCTGCTCCTTGTAGGTCTCGGCATTACGCAACACATCATCTCGTGTCAGGGCCTTACGGGTTTCCGACTTGCCAGTGGGGTCACCGATCATCCCGGTGAAATCCCCGATGAGGAAACAGACCTCATGGCCGAGTTGCTGGAACTGGCGCAGCTTCTGGAGAAGAACGGTATGCCCCAGGTGAAGATCAGGTGCGGTCGGATCAAATCCGGCCTTTATCCGCAAGGGGATGCCGGTCTCAAGCGATTTAGCCAACTTCTCCTCCAGCTCCTTCTCCACAAGGATCTCAACCGCTCCACGCTTGATAACCGCCATCTGCTCGGCAACAGTCATATCTAATCTCCCCTAAAGCTGAATCAAGTTACTCGCAAGCAACGTTAATGCGTTCTATGGCCAACGCCCTTCCGCTGACTTCATCAATGCTGATAACCACCCCATTTAGCCTGATATCCTTTTTAGCAACTTCGAACTTGGCAGGCATCTGGGTCAAGAACTTCTGGATAGGCTCATCCTTGCGCACACCGATAACAGAATCGAATGCACCGGTCATTCCGGCGTCGGTGATGTATGCCGTACCTGACGTAAGAACTCTTTCATCGGCAGTCTGTACATGGGTGTGGGTACCGACAACCGCGCTCACCCGTCCGTCCAGATACCACCCGAGTGACACCTTCTCCGATGTGGCCTCGGCGTGAAAATCGACAAGAATTATCTTCGTGCTGTCGCCCAGCTTCCCAATCTCCCGGTCGGCTGTCCTGAACGGGCACTCCAGATTATTCATGAAGATGCGCCCCTCCAGATTGATAACAGCCACACCTACTCCTCCCGGGGTATATACCAAACGGGAACCTACTCCCGGAGCCCCTTCAGGATAGTTGGCAGGGCGCACGATCCTGTCTTCTCGGTTCAGGTAATCGAAGCAGTCCTTCTTGTCCCACACATGATTGCCGGTGGTGATGAAATGAATCCCACAACTGAAGAGCTCCTTGGCAGACTCCACGGTAATGCCGAACCCGCCGGATGCATTTTCGCCATTGGCGACCACCAAGTCGATACAGTAACGGTCAACCAGCCGGTGCAGTTCGCGGGAAACCGCCTGGCGACCAGGTTTTCCAACAATATCGCCTATGAAGAGTATATTAACGGGCATACTCAGTGGCCCTGGTTTCGCGGATCACGTTGACCTTGATCTGGCCCGGATAGGTCATGTCGGCCTCAATCTTCTTGGCAATATCCTTGGCAAGCACCACAGCACGCTCGTCGCTTACCTCCTCGCTGGAGACCATTACCCGGATCTCCCTACCTGCCTGGATGGCGAATGCGGTTGTGACTCCGGAGAAGGAAGTGGATATCCTCTCCAGATCCTCAAGCCTCTTCACATAGGTCTCCATCATCTCGCGACGAGCACCTGGGCGAGCACCGGACAGGGCATCCGCAGCCTGGACCAGGACAGCCAATACCGAATTCGGTTTTTCGTCCTCGTGGTGTGCCATGATGGCATGGACAATCTTAGGTGACTCCCCGTACTTGCGGGCCAGTTCCGCGCCAATGACTGCATGGGACCCCTCGACCTCGTGATCCACCGCCTTGCCGAGATCGTGGAGTAGCCCGGCGCGCTTGGCCTGCTTTACATTAATCCCCAGCTCGGCTGCCATGATGCCGCAGAGAAAGGCAACCTCAAGGGAGTGGAGGTAGACGTTCTGACTATATGATGTCCGGTACCTGAGGCGTCCGATCAACTTGAGTATCTCAGGATGAATTCCGTGAACACCGAGGTCGAAGGCCGCCTGCTCACCGGCCTCCTTGATGGCCTGCTCCACCTCCTCCTCGGCCTTGTGAACCACGTCCTCTATCCTGCCCGGATGTATGCGCCCATCGGATATGAGCTTCTCCAGGGCTATCCTGGCAACCTCGCGGCGGACAGGGTTGAATCCGGAGAGGATGACTGCTTCCGGGGTGTCGTCGATGATCAGGTCTATGCCTGTTGCTGCCTCCAGGGCCCTGATGTTGCGCCCCTCGCGACCGATAATCCGCCCCTTCATCTCGTCGGACGGCAGGGGAACTACGGAGACAGTTCGTTCGGCGACATACTCGCCTGCATAGCGCTGGATAGCCAGGGAGATAATCTCCTTGGACTTCTTGTCCGCCGTCTCCCGCGCCTCCTCCTCTATCAGCTTGATCTTTTTGGCCGCGTCCAGCTTGGCTTCATTCTCCATCTGCTCCATGAGAATGGACTTGGCCTCGCTGGCGGTCATGCCGGAAATCTTTTCCAGCTGCTTCTTCTGCTCGTCGATCAGCTGATCAATCTTTCCCGATTTTTCGACAATAGCCTGTTCCTTGGTTGCAAGCCCCTGCTCACGCTTGGCAAACTCCACTTCACGCTGATCGAAGAGATTAATCTTCTTGTCAAGGTTCTCTTCTTTCTGCTGCACCCGGCGTTCGAGCGCCTGCAGGTCCTTACGCTTCTCGCTGGTCTCCTTCTCGAAATCGGCCTTGGCCTGATAGACTACGTCCTTGGCCTGGATAGCTGCTTCGCGAACAATGGTCTCCGACTCCCTCTTGGCATCTTCGAGCATCTTAACCGCCGCTTCACCGCTGGCTGCGCTCTTCCCATCCTCCTTTTTCTTGAGAAACATGGCGATGGCGAAACCTGCGCCAACTGCAATAGCTGCGACTGCAAAAAGCAAAATTATCTGGTCAGCTCTCATGACAATGGTCTCCTTATCTATTTTAGCAGCACGGGGGAACAACCCGCCGCTCTGTTATTACCCTGTCCATAATTACATCATGCGGCTGGCCGACAATCTCATCGACCAGTTGGAAATCATAGCAGATCCCTATCAACCCCCCACTTGCCTCGAACCTGTGCAGGCTCCTATCATAATACCCCTTCCCATAGCCTACCCTGTTCCCCTTGAGATCAAAGGCGACCCCGGGGATGACGAAGAGATCAACGACTTCGGGTGCAACCTCACTGCAGCACGCTTTTGGCTCTTCTATACCGAAACGCCCTGGAGCAAGATCTCCCTCCCCTTCGATACGCCTGAAAACGAGACCGTTACCAACCACAGCCGGCAGAAGCACCTCCTTGCCTGCCGCAAGGGCCTGCCGGATCATCTCCCCGGTAGGCACCTCGCCGCGGAAAGCGGCATAGAGCGCAACCGTGGCAGCTGCCTCGTATTCTGGCAATAGAGAGAGGGTCTTCAGAATAAGACTGCCTGCCTGCAAACGCTCATCGCTTCCGAGCCGGTCCCGGGTGGCGAGCATCCGCGTTCTGAGCGCGTTTTTGGGCATTAACTACTCTTTACCGGCCGTCGGAGGCCATTTTTTGGATTAATAAGTGGATATGCGGAAGGTTCGCGGAGAGAATGAAGGGCTGGTAACGTATTAAAATTCCGAGTATTGCCTGCTGTGCGGCTGATAAACAGGAGATAGGATATTTCCAAGGACCGACCCGGCCAGGTCGATTAAATAATACTCCTCCGATTTATCTACAACTGTGCGCCTGCCTAAAGAGTACAGACATAGCATGCCGCACAGGGAAATTTCTCTACAGTATCCGGCTCTTATATATAAAAACTCTCCGGGAGGACTCCGTCACTCCAGAGCTTTGTCAATCTTCTTCAGTATCCGCTCGACAACGAATCCGTCGAGCGCCCCCCCCCCTGACTGGCGTTGCAGGGCAAGATAGGCTTCCGTGACGTTCAGCAGGGTGAGCAGAGCAACAAGCTGCTGATCGGCACTGGGGAGAGACGAGGCGACCTCTGCCAACCTCTGGTTAACGTAGGACTCCACTTCCTGCACCGACTCCGCGCTTGCGGCACTGCGCACCTGGATCTCACGCCCCATAAGCCTTATGCGATGCGCGGCCCTCACAGCAGCTCAACTCCGTCAAGTCTTGCGAGCAGGGAATCGAGCCGCTCCGCAAACTGATCCTGCCGCCTCTTCATGGCAGCCAACTGCTCCCTGAGCTGCAGATTCTCCACCTTCAGGGTGCCGTAAGCAGCCAGTATCCGGTCTACCCCGGCTTCCAGCTCATCAATGGGTATCTGTGCCATTTTTCATCCCGCGGCTGCCACACTAGTAAATAAAGCCACAAAAGTCAATTATTTATTGGAACAACGCATCCACAAACTGCCTGGGATCAAACTCGCGCAGATCCTCCACCGACTCGCCGACACCGATATATCTTAGGGGAATTTTCAGCTCATTGCAGACAGCAACGGCTATCCCCCCCTTGGCGGTGCCGTCAAGCTTTGTCAGGGCGATTCCGCTGACCGCGGCAGCATCCTTGAAAAGCCTCGCCTGGGAAAGGGCGTTCTGGCCGGTTGCCGCATCCAGCACCAGCAGGGTTTCATGGGGAGCTCCGGGGATCTCCCTCCCGACGATGCGGAAGATCTTCTTCAGCTCCTCCATGAGATTCACCTTGGTATGCAGGCGACCGGCGGTATCGATTATGAGCACGTCAACCCCCCTTGCAATCGCCGCCTTGCAGGCATCAAAAACTACTGCGGAGGGGTCTCCACCCTCCTTATGGCGGACCAGGTCCACCCCTGCCCTCTCCCCCCAGACGGATAGCTGGTCTGCCGCAGCGGCACGGAAAGTATCCCCCGCGGCCATTAACACTTTTTTACCTTCGCCGGCGAACCTGCTGGCAAGCTTGCCGATTGTCGTGGTCTTGCCGACCCCGTTTACCCCTATCACCAGGATGACGAACGGAGAATTACCGCCAACCTTCAATGGAACCGCATAAGGCTCCATCCTGGCCAAAATGTCATCACGAAGGGCCCGGCGCAATGCCTCCCCATCCTTTAGTTCGTCCCTCTTCAGGCGCTGCTCCAGCCCCCTGATCAGCTCTACCGTCGTGGCAACCCCCAGATCGGCAGTAATCAGAATTTCCTCCAACTCCTCCAGGGTATCGGCATCGATCTCTTTTTTGCCGAGGAGCAGCCTGTCGATCCTCCCCACCAGACTCTCCGAAGTCTTGCTCAGCCCCTGCCTGAGCCTTTCGAAGAACCCGCTGCGCGGCTTCTCCTGCAGCGGTGCGACGCGAGATGTCGCATCATCCGGAATCAAACCTTCTTCTGCTGAAACCGCGGGCTCAGCCTCATCCCGAGCCACTCCGGCCAGCTTATCCATCAGGCTGCCGAAAAAACCCTTCTTCTCGGACATCAGTATATCTCCTTGTACATTAGTTCCAGAGCCGACTCAAAACGGCGAACGGCGAGTCCGACGATCGCCCTCTTGTTCAGGGTCATCACCAGCAGGTAGTCGGGTCCGATGGGGCCGAACAGAAAATGCTGCTGCTCGGTGGAGATGAAGGTATGCCGGATCTCTCCCACGGACAGCTTGCCGTGCATCTCCTTCATGATGTTGAGCAGGATACCCTTGTGCGCCCCAATGACCTTTAGGTCATAGACGTCGTAACAGCAGCACTGCTCCACCGCCTCCCCCTCCCAGTCGGCAAGGATTGCACCCGTTGCCCCGGGGACGGCATCCATCAGCTCTTGTAGTATCCTCTTGAATGGCAATGGACTACTCCTCCTGATTTACTGCAGCTTGACCGATACAAGCTTCGACACCCCGGGCTCTTCCATGGTAACGCCGTAGAGAGTATCGGCCACCGCCATGGTGGTCTTGCTGTGTGTAATGAGGATGAACTGGGAAAATGCGGACATCTCCCTGATCATGTCATTAAATCTGCCGATGTTGGCGTCGTCAAGGGGGGCATCCACCTCATCCAGCAGACAGAAAGGTGATGGTTTGATGAGAAAGATGGAGAAGATCAGGGCAACTGCGGTCAGAGCCTTCTCCCCTCCGGAAAGAAGCGACACGTTCTGCAGCTTTTTGCCGGGCGGCTGCACGATGATATCAAGGCCGGTCTCCAACATATCCTCTTCGTTGGTCAGCTTGAGCTCCGCCCGGCCGCCGCAGAAGAGACGGGGGAAGACATCCTTGAACTTTTCATTGACCAGCTCGAAGGTCTCGGCGAATCGCTTCCTGGTGGTCCTGTTGATCCGCTGGATCGCCTGTTGCAGTGAGTGGAGCGACTCCTCCAGATCAGCCTTCTGGCTGGCCAGGAAATCGTGGCGGTCTTCAAGCTCCTGGTACTCCTCTATGGCCGTTAGGTTGACCTCGCCGATATCATCCACCTGTTTCTGAAGCTCTGCCTGACGCAGGCGCAGCTCCTCATCGCTCCCCTCCAGCGGCAGCAGATGGGAAGCCAGCTCTGCCATATCCAGGCGATAGCGCTCGCGCAGCATCTCCTCCAGGTGCCCCAGCTCCAGGGTCTGGGATGAGATGCGCAGATTTAGGTCGGCAAACTGGCGGTGCAACTCGTCGGCACTGCTGCGCATCTGACGGTAAGCCTCCTCCCCTTCGCGCAGCAACCTCGCCTGCTCTTCGTAGCGCTCCCTTACCCGGGCAAGGTTTTCCTCCATGGCAGAGTGTTGCAGCACCATTTTCTGCAGGATGGCTTCGGCCTCGGACTTGGCCTCCTGCAACTGCATGAGGGCATCTTCTCCCTTGGAGATCTCGCCGTTTTGCCTCTCGATCCTGGCGACCAGCTCATCCTGCAGCTGGCATAGCCGCTGCAGGGCCCTGGCAGTCGATTCGCGCTTCTCCCGCAAGGCAGCGGCCCTCACCTTCATGGCGGTAACCGCCTCCCGGGCAGATTCGATAGCCTGACGCTTCTGCGCAACCCCCTCCTGGAGGATGGCAACTTCAGTCTCAAGAGACGTTTTTTGCTCCTCCAGTGAGACAAGCTTTGTTTCGCAGCCGGCGATCTCCCGGAAAATCAGCTCCCGCTCCTCACCCAGTTGCTCGTCCTCCGCTGTTTTCAGGTCGAGACGCTCCTCCAGCCGCTGACACTCCTCCTGGCAACGTTGCAGATCCTTCTGCATGGCAAGAAGGGAGATCTCCCCTTGATGCAGAGAGTGTCGCCCATGACGCAACTCGTCCTCCACCGAGAGGAGCTCAGCCCTCCTCTCCTCGCGCAGGGCAGCGAGCCGCTCCACCTTCTCACCCAAGCTCCCTACTGACAGAGTAAGTTCGCGAATCTCCCGCTTCTTGTGAATCAGGCCCTGCCCTGCCGCCTCCCTGGAACCTCCGTCAACCAAACCGCCGGCATAGGCCACGTCCCCCTGCAGGGTAACGAAAGTGAACTCCGGATGTTTTCCGGAGAGTTCGATTGCCTCCGCCAGATCACCTGCCAGAAGGGCTTTGCCGAGAAGGGGCTCGACCATCTCCCTGCGGTCGGCGGCAATCCTCACCCTGTCTAGCAGGAGCTGACACCCGTGGGGGATGGCCCCTCCCCTCGGGAGAGTGGTTGGAGAGAGGATGAAGCTGCATCTGCCGCCCCCCCCACCGCGCAGGAATTCAATTGCCGCAAGCACGTCATCGGCAGCGCCGGCCAGAACCGCCTGCAGCCGCTCGCCCAGCACGGACTCCACCGCAGTCTCGTATTCGTCGTCGGTCTCCACAGCATCGGCAACTATGCCGGCAAAGCGCCGCCTGTGGGAGTCGTCCTGCAAGAGAGTGCGCACACCCTGGCCATATCCGGCAAACTGGGCCTCCAACTCCTGCAGGGAGTGGAGACGTGAAGAGGCCATGCTCAGGGCGTCGCGGGCCGACTGCAGGCCGGTCTCGTCGGATGAGATGCACCTTTTAAGCTCCCCCTCCCGCTCTGAAAGGATGGCTATGGACTGCCGTAACCCCTCCAAGGTCTCCCTCTGGGTTGCCAGACTGCTCTCCAGCTCGGCCAGCCTGCCGGTCGACTCCTCAAGGCGCTCGCGGATGGCCAACTCCTCGCTCCTGCTGCGCGCTGCCCGCTCCGCCAGCCCTTCCCCCCTCTTGCCAGCGGAGAGCTTCTGATTGGCGACCTGGCTGATCTCGCTAAGCAGGGCGAAGAGCCTGCGCCGCCCCTCCTCCTGTGACGCATAGGCAGACCTCTCGGCAGCGGCAAGCTCCTCCAGCTCTGCCTGGCGGGTCTCCAGGGCCTGCTCTTCGCCGGTTGATTCGCTGGCGAATTCGCTGCTGCGCAGCTCAAGGGTTGACTTCTCACAGGAGGACTCCTCCTGCTGCCTTTGGAGTATGGTCAGCTCCTCCCTCCCCCTGATCAGCTGGCGTTCAAGACCCTGGGCCTCCCTCGCCTGGAATTCGATCCGGTTCCCAACCCCCTGCAGTTCGGCCTTCCCCTTGAAGATCTCCTCCTGCACCGCGGCAAGCTGCTGCTCCTCGACGAAGTGGCTAACCCGCAGGCTCTCCACCTCTCCGGCCTTGGCCCCAAGCTCGGCAAGCAGCCGCTCCTCCCTTATGGCGAGCTCCTTGAGCTCCGCCTCCAGGGCGTCACGGCTACGGCAAAGCTCACCGTGCCTGCGGGAGGCAAAGTGCAGCTCGACCCCTTTAAGCTCCTCCCTGACCGCCTTGAAGCGCTCAGCCTTTTTCGCCTGGCGCTGCAGCGAATTCAGCTGGCGCTTTATCTCGGCCACTATGTCGCCGATGCGCAACAGATTCTGCCGGGTTGCCTCGATCTTCTTCAGTGCCTGCTGCTTGCGGGCCTTGTACTTGGTCACGCCGGCAGCCTCCTCTATGAGGAAGCGCCGCTCCTCAGGCTTGGCCATGAGGATCATGCCGATACGTCCCTGTTCGATGATGGAGTAGGCTCGGGCGCCCACACCGGTATCCATGAACAGCTCCGTTATGTCCATCAGCCTGCAGGGGGTCTTATTGAGCAGGTATTCGCTCTCCCCGTCACGGTAGAGTCGCCGGGTGACCTGGATCTCGGAATAGTTGAGGTACTTGGCGGGGATATGGCCGTCTTCGGTGGAAAAAACCAGGGAGACCTCGGCCATCCCCAGGGGTTTGCGCGACTCGCTGCCGCCGAAGATCACATCTTCCATCTGCCGGCCGCGCAAATTCTTGGCAGACTGCTCCCCCATGACCCAGCGGATGGCATCAACGACATTGGACTTGCCGCAGCCGTTCGGGCCGACCACCGCAGTAACGCCGGCGGGAAAGTCGAAGGAGGCCTTCTCCACAAACGACTTGAAGCCCGATATTTCCAACCTCTTTATTTTCATTGTGTTTGTCCGCTTCGCAACTGCGCCTAAAATCGCAGCATCCTAGCGCAAATGGCGAAGGGCGGTCAATGATAAAAGCCGCAAACTCCGCAGTATCACTTGCGCAGCATCCATGCGCCGGTTATAATTTCGAGCTGCACTACTAAATACCCATCCAACCCGGAAAGTCCCCATGGCAGACAAGAGCAGACGGACAAAAGTAGTCGCCACAACCCTGGTCATCCTCACCCTGCTTGCGGTCGCCGCTACCCTGCTGCTCCCAAGAGTGCTCGACCTTGACACATACAAGGCAGAGATTCTCGGCGAACTGGAGAACTCTCTGGGGCGGCAGGTCAGCTACGACTCGGGAAAATTCGGCATCGGCCTGGGCCCGACCATCACCTTCACCGGGGTCCACATCAAGGAACCAGACGAAATCGGCGACTTCATCGCCATTGAAAGACTCAACTGCCGCATAGCCATCTTCCCCCTTTTGCGCAAACAGGTAGTCGTTCGCGCCCTTGAGGTGGACAAGCCGGTGGTGATGCTGGAGAGGAGACGCGACGGCAGTTTCAACTTCAGCGACCTGCTGCAAAGGGATGGGAGCTCCAGCCGGCTCAGCATCAAACAGATCGTGATGAACAACGGCACTGTCCGCCTCAAGGACATGCTAGCCGGCCTGACGACCAGGATCGACTCCACCGATCTCCACCTGGACAATTTCGCCCGTGGGGCAAAGGGTGAATTCAGGCTCTCCGGAACTTTCGGCGGAGGGGGGAGCGGTAGCTTCGCCATCGGCGGCAAGGTCAGGCTGGCGGCAACTAACAAACCCTTGAGCGAAAGCGTCCTGGACATGAAGATAGAAACCAGGCAGCTGGATGTGGGGCACTTCTGGCCATACTACAGCAGTTACGTACCCTTCAGGAAGATTCTAGGCCGCATGGATATAAACAGCTCCTTCAGCGGCAAGCTGCGGGAGTTCACCTCCACGGGCAAGATTTCGTTCAGCGGCCTCCGCTTCGACTACAAACCCGTATTCAGAGTCCCGCTCACCCCGGAGTCACTGCAGATAAAATACGGCATGGAGCTCACCCGCAGCGACGTCATCGTCAAGGCAGTGGAACTGGCCATCGACGGCGTGGACGTCAAGGGGAGCTGCGCCATCCGCGACTTCCCCAGCGGGGATCCGCGCATAACCGCCCAGGCGATCACTTCCAGCTTCGACTTTGACAAGTGCAAGCAGTACATCCCCTACGGCATCATAGTCAAGGATACGTCAGAGTGGATAGAGCAGCATATCAAGGGGGGTGTATACCGCCTGGACGAAGGCAGGTTGGACGGTAGAGTCAGCCAGATAGTCCATATGGAAAGGGGGGAGAACTACAACGTCCTCTACATCAAGGGCCGCGCCGAAAAAGGGGTCGTCAGCTATGACAGCAACGTCCCGACCTTCAACAGCATCAAGGGGGTCCTGGAGATGAAGGGGAAAGATTTCATCCTCCACCAGATGTCCGGCAGGTTCGGCACAGCCCCCTTCACCCTGGAGGGGAGGATCACCGACTACCCCCTGGACACCCCTTGTGCCTACCCTTTCACCATGACCATCAGCCCCGGCCATGGGGAGCTGGCTTGGCTCCTGGGGAACAGCAGGGGGAGCCGCCTAACCTACAACGGCAACGCCTCCCTAAGCCTCAAGGGGGAAGGGTTCACCAGCGGTTACCACCTCACGGGTGCCTGGAACCTCTCACCCTCCTCCTACAGCTATGACGGCATGGTGACCAAACCGGTCGGGGTCCCGTCATCCCTCAACTTCAGGCTGGACCTCTCCCCCAAGGGGGCGACGGTACCGGCGATGCACTACACCCTCGGCCCCATGGCCCTGGATCTGACTGCCAACTACCCCTTTGCCAGCGGCAACAGGATAGATCTCAGCATCGCCTCTAACCTCTTCAACCCGGGAGAGGTCGCCCCCATGGCGCCGAAACTCGCCAGGTATCAGCCAGGAGGGAGAGTCCAAATCGCCATGGAGGGGGGAAAACCGGCCGCGGACAGCGATGACTTCAGGTGGCGCGGCTCCCTCTACATGGTAAACGCCACCTTCAAACCAAGCGAGACAATGAAACCTGTCAGCGCCATAAACGGCAGGATCGCCTTTGACGAAGGGTCGATGGAGTCGTCCCAGCTGACCGCCAGGATAGGCAACAGCACTTTCAGCGGCAAGGCGACCATCAGCAGCTTCAATCCGCCCCAACTCCATGCGACCTTTTCATCGCCCCGCATCGCCTTGGAAGACTTCGGCCTCTCCCCTGAAAAACCGCTGCAGATCTCCAGGGTGCGCGGAGACCTCGCGCTTAAGGATAAAAACTTGCAGATAAGGGAGTTGTCCGGCCAGGTAAACTCGTCACACCTGCAGCTAAAAGGGGCGATAAACAACCTGAATGCACCGAACATCGACCTGGCCGTAACATCAACCTTCCTGAACATCTCCGACCTCTTGGCACTGGGTGAACTGGAGCCGAAGCGCAAACCCGGGGAGAAGGGGGGACCGGACATGGCCCTGAAGGCGACAGTCAGAGCGGACAAGGGCATCTTCAGGGAGATCCCCTTCGAACGTCTCAGCAGCACGCTGCAGATTGCCAACAAGATAATATACCTGCACCCTTTGGATGCGGCCATCTTCGGCGGCAGAATAACGGCCAAGGGAAGAGCAGACACTCTCAGCCGCCCGGGGAGATACCAGGTGGAGTTCAAACTTGCCAACGCATCTGCAGGACAGATACTGCAGCATTTTGCCGTGGACAAGAAGGAACTTACCGGAACCATGTCAGTGGAAGGCGAACTCACCGCCAGGGGGGAATCGGCCGCAGAACTGAAGCAGTCGGCCCTGGGCTCGGTGAAAATAGCTGCCCAGCACGGCTCCATTCGTCAATTCCCGGTTCTCTCCAAGGTTTTCTCGATCCTCAACGTCTCCCAGCTTTTCAAGCTGAGACTGCCTGACATGGTATCGGAGGGGATGCCCTACAATACCATCAAGGCCGCCCTGGCTGTGAAAGACGGGAATTTGGCCAGCAACGACATGTTCATCGCCAGCAACGCCATGAACATGTCCCTCATTGGCAAGTATGACTTTGTACGTGACAACCTGGACCTCACCCTGGGGATTCAGCCCCTGCAGACAGTTGACAAGGTGGTAAGCAAAATCCCCATAGTCGGCTGGATTCTGACCGGCAAGGACAAGTCGTTCATTACAGCCTACTTCGAAATAAAGGGTAAATCCTCAGACCCCCAAGTGTCGGCTATCCCGGTAAAGTACCTGGGTAGAGGCGTGCTAGACATCTTCAAGCGGGTCTTCCAGCTCCCTGCCAAGCTGGTAACCGACACGGGGGAAGTAGTTCTGGGCAATTGACCCCCAACTCCCCCCTAATCCGGGATATCTGCCATGGAATTCGATGGGCGCCGAAGCAGATTTTTTTCTATTGTCAAGCAATTCAAACCTGTGATACTTTGCCGTTTGGTCATTAACCATCCAACAAAGGGAGGATAAACGTGAAGAAGATTGCTGTTGTTCTTGCGGTTCTCGCGCTGGCTGCCGCTGGCTGCCAGAAGAAAGAAGAAGCACCTAAAGCCGCCGCTCCCCAGGCAGGCGCTCCACAAATGCCCGCAGGCGCCGCACCCGGTGGCGATCCCCATGCCGGCTTGAAGCCGATGGAAATCCCCGCAGGCGCTGGCCACAAGGGCAAAGTGCTCCAGACAATGGATGCAGGCGCTTACACCTACGTAGAAGTAGAAGAGAAGGGGCAAAAGCTCTGGATCGCCGTCATGAAGGATGCACTCGTCAAGGAAGGGGTCAAGGTAGGCGACACAATCGAGTTCCCCGATTCACCTCCCATGGTCAACTTCCAGAGCAAAGAGCTGAAGAAGACCTTCGACAAGGTCATCTTCTCCGCCGGTCTGCGCAAGTCCAAGTAAGCAGCGGCAAGATCAGCAAACAAAAAAGGCGGAACCCGATGGGTTCCGCCTTTTTTTATTCACTCACCTTGCAAACTTGCCTGCTAGAGATTGGCACCTGCCTCAACACCCAGGGTATCGTTCTGCTGCGCGTCACCCTCCATCTCCTCCTCAATGCCGAGCATCAACTCATCAAGGTCCAACCTGTCTGGAGTGATTTTGGCGACTCGCTTTGCACCGATGAAGCGTGAGCGGTAGTAAGGGGTGTCAAAGGAGGAGATTACCACGCGGCGATCCCGCGAAGATGCATGAATCATCCTGTTGTTCCCCAGGTAGATACCCACGTGGGAAGGGAACGATGCATAGGTACGGAAAAAGACCAGATCCCCCTTCTGCATGTCACCCTGGGTTACCAACTCCCCCTTCTCGAACTGCTCCCTGGCGGTTCGTGGAAGGTTCACGTCCATCTCGTTGAACACCTTCTGCACGAAGGCGGAGCAGTCCAGGCCGTTGCGGCTGGTGCCGCCGAAACGGTAGCGTGTACCGAGGAAGCCGAAAGCTTTCACCTTCAGCATCTTGACGTTGTCCACCGGGCCATCCTCGCTCCTGGCAACCCCAAGGCTGACACCATCCTGCTCCAGGAGCTCCGAGAGATTCTGCTCGTACTCCCTGTCATTCAAGAGATCGGCATAGCGCAGCGCAGACTTGGCCACAGCCCTGGCAACCTGCGGGGTCTCGACCCGCTCCTCCTCGGCCTCGCGCAGTGCAAGTAGCTGCCCCGGCTTCAGCCTCCCCTTGCCGAGACCGTTCAGCCTCTTCAGTTGGGCAACCGACACCCCGGTCTTCTTTGCGACCCTCTGGATCGTATCCCCCTTGCGAACCTTATAGGTGGCCTCGGTGGAAACGGCCGCCTTTGTAGAAGAAGAGGCACTCCTGGCAGGGATCACCAGAACGTCACCCGGCTTGACCGAAGCGCTCAGACGGTTGTTGGCTTCCTTCAGGGCATTGATTGAGACGTGGTATTTCTTGGCAACAGAGGAAAGGGTTTCATTTTTTTTGACTTTATGGGTCTTGGCGGCGAAGACTTGGGCGGGCAGTACCAGCAGCATTGCGAGGAGCAATATGGTGAAGCGACAGGTCATATTTCCCCCTTTTGTTTTACAATAATCACAACAGCTTTGATTTTATATAACAACCCGGGAGCAATGTCAACAAATACCTGCTCCAACCCCTTTCCCGGCAACATTCAACCATGCGATTTACATAGATTTGCACCATAATGCTCACCTGCGCACAGCAACGGACTAGCGGGAGGAGAGTACCAGGCGCGCCCTTACCGGCTCTTCGCGACTGATGCGCACCTGGGGTGATGGAGCCACTGCCTTGAGCTCCACCACCTGGCTCTTGCGGATTGAGGAGAGATCGAGCGGCTCCGTCTCGATACGCTCAAGCCGGGCAAGCTCGGACCTGGGCCCCTCGACACTTACCGTTTGGGGATCCAACTGGATCGACTTCAGGCGGATTCCAGGGGGGAGTGTGCCGCTCCTGCGCAGACGTAGGGGAAGCTGGCGGTACCCCTTGCGCTCCGCCACCACCCTCAGGGCGGCTGGGGTTACCCGTGCGACCGAAACCCCGAGAGGTAGCTGGAAGGACTTGCTGTCCAGGGGGACACTGTTGACCCCTTCGCGGATTGCGCTTAGATCCAGATCCGCGGCCACCTCCAACTTTCTCACTGACTGGAAGATAGTTGAGCGCACCTTGAGCTGCACCTCCACCTCCTCCGGTGCTCCGGCCTGCAGGACAAGAGTTGGCGGCAGGTTATGGAACTTCACCTGGGCATTGACCGTCTGCACCCCCCCCTCCCTGGCGGTGAGTGCCAGCCAGCTGGTGAAGACCAGCAGCAGGGTGACCATTTTGGGGACGAAATTGCGACAGAATCGCTGGCGGAGGGAGATGCGACCCTCACTCAGCGGCACTGCCTGCAGGTCACTCTCCAGCCTCAAGGCCAGCTCCTCGGGCGAAGTCACCTTTGCCATCTCGCCGGCCGCTGCCAGGGAAACCTCCCCCCTCTCCTCGGAGACCACGACCACCAGGGCGTCGGAGCGCTCCGACAGACCAAGCGCCGCCCGATGCCTGGTCCCCATGTATTGGGGGAGGTCACTGCTTGCGGAGAGGGGGAGATGGCAGGAGGCCTCGGAGATGCGCCCCTCCTCGATTACCACCGCGCCGTCATGGAGGGGGAGTCCATCCTCAAAGATGCTGAGGAGAAGCTGGCCGCTTACCAGGCTGTCGAGACGCACCCCGTGGAGGAGGTGATCATCCAGCTTCTCCTGCCTGGCAAAGACGATCAGTGCGCCGGTACGGCGTTCTGCCAGATTGAAAACGGTTGCTGCCAGTTCCGCCAGATTGAGTGGGCTCTTCTCTGGGGTGTTTTCGAAGAAGTTGCGCATCAGGCTGAAGCGGTAGAGGGCCTGGCGGATCTCCCCCTGGAATACGACGATGATCAGGACGAAAATCACCGTACCAAGCTCCTGCAGCACCCAGCTGGTCATGAACAGGCCCAGATTCTTGGTCAGAACATAGAGGAGCACCAGGAAGCCGAGGCCGATGACAACCTGGAGAGCCCGTGTCTTCCTGAACCAGATGTACAGCTGGTAAAGGATCAGGGTCATGATGATGATGTCGGCTACATCCTGAATGCGCATGGAGTGACCTTTAACGATTTATCTGGCAAGGGTGCGGAGAGATGTGGTACTAGAATGTCTGCGGCCGGACGGCCGCCGAATCATTTTTGATAGCATTTTTGCGGGTAAAAGGACAGGGATAAATGTACCGGCTTTCCAACAAGGGCGAGAGGGTGAGGGAGATGTTCGACAGCATCGCCCCGCGCTACGATTTTCTCAACAGGCTGCTCAGCCTTGGCGTCGACCAGCGCTGGCGACGCTTTGCCGTGCGCCAGATCCGCTGCGCCGCGGACGGCAGGGTTCTGGACGTGGCCACCGGCACGGGGGACGTTGCCCTGGCCATTGCCGCCTCCACCCCGGAAACGGTCAACATAAGCGGCATCGACTTCTCCTCCCAGATGGTCGCCCTCGGCCAGGAAAAGGTGAAGAACTCCCCCTACCCAGACAGGATTACACTCCAGGTCGCCCCTTGCGAAGCGATCCCCTTCGAAAGCGACAGCTTCGACTCGGCCACCATCGCCTTCGGCATCAGGAACGTGGTGGACCGCCTCCGCGGCCTGAAGGAGATGCACCGAGTACTGAAACCCGAAGGGAGGGTCGTCATCCTCGAATTCTCCAACCCCCGCTCCAAGGTTTTCAAGTCGCTCTACAACTTCTACTTCCTCAAGGTTCTACCGGTCATCGGCGGGCTTTTTTCCAAGTTCAGCGCCTACAGGTACCTCCCTGACTCGGTCCTGGAATTCCCCCCCCAGGAGGAGTTCAAAAGGATCATGGCCCAGGCAGGATTCCGCAATATCGTCCACCACGACCTGACATTCGGCATTGCCACGGTCTACGTGGGGGAGAAGTAGCACTGCCGAGAGGCTTCACTTGAAACGGATGATGAAGCGGGTGCCGAACTTCTCCTCTGCCTCGCCAGTCCCGGGCCGTTCCACCCTGCCGAACATGGCCCGATCGTAAAAGAGATTCAGATCGACCCCCTTGCCCAGACTGACTCCAAGCTCACTTCTCCAGGAGAGATTGCCCGAACCGCGCATCAGGTCAGTCGCCCCCCTCCCCTCACCGCCGGGTGAGAGTTCGGAGGACCTGGCTTCGTAGGTGTAGAGCGGCAGCCGCGCGACAGCGGTTAGGGATACGTTGTCCAGCAGGGTCAGCCTCCCCCCCGCCTCGCCGTGAATCCTGTGGAGCATCTGCCTAAACCCAGAGCCACCCTCCTCCCTGGCAAGATGGGAGAGAGCCAGCTCTGGCTCAAGGCTTCCACTCTCCCCACCCTCCCCCGTCCTTGTCGAGAACCTCCGCGTATCGAAAAAACCCTCCAGCTGCAGAGGCGGCGAGAGCGACGGCGTGCCCAGGCCCGCCGCGACCGCAAACGATTCCCAGCCAAGGGAAAAGAGCTGGCAGAGGCAAAAGAGTACCCCCAGGAAAAAGGTTCGCAAAGCTGACATCTTCATGGTCAACCACCCGAAAAAACACTATCCAGCCTGAATCCCCTTGCAGCCGCCAGGGGAAGGCGCAGCCACCGTTTTTAGCATACAGAAAGTTACCGGCCATGGCAAACGGACAAACCTTGACTCAGGTCAAGGCCAGGCAACCTGGAATGGGATACTTTCTGCCCCATAAGGAATTGCCAAGCAGCATCGCTCTGGCATAATTCAAGAGCTCTAACGGACGATGAGCCAACAGAAGATGATTACCGGGAATAAACCCGCAACAACACAAAGGAGGAAGGAAATGAGTATGTTCTGTAACCAGTGCGAGCAGGCAGCCAACGGCGTAGGGTGCAATATTTCGGGGGTATGCGGCAAGAAGCCGGATGTGTCGGCCCTGCAGGATCTGCTCCTCTACGCCCTGAAGGGGATAGCCCTCTACGCGACCAAGGCAAGGGAACTCGGCTCCAAAGACGCCACCATCGACCTGTGCGTCGTCGAGGGGCTCTTCACCACCGTCACCAATGTGGACTTCAGCGCAGACCATATCGAGCAGGCGATCCGCAAGGCGGTCATCGTCCGCGGACAGGCCAAGTCCCTCTACGAGCAGACCTGCGCGGCCAAGGGTGTGGCCCCGGCGGCGATCACGGCTCCCCAGGCGACCTGGACCCCGGCCAACGACCAGGCTGGCCTGGTGCGCCAGGGCGAGGAGCACGGCCTGGCCACCCTGCATGTCAACGAAGACATCCGCTCCGTCATCGAGATCCTCACCTTAGGTCTTAAGGGGATGGCCGCCTACATGGACCACGCCCTCATCCTCGGCAAGAGCGACGAGGAGGTTCTGGCCTTCTTCCACAGGGCACTGGCCGCCACCACCGACCCGGCCCTGGGGCTCATGGACTTCGTGGCCTTAAGCATGGAGTGCGGCAAGCACAACATCACCACCATGGGGATCCTCAATGCCGGACACGTGGAGAACTACGGCCACCCCGTACCCACCCCGGTGCAGCTGGGCACCCGTGCCGGCAAGGCTATCCTCGTCTCCGGCCACGACCTGAAGATGCTGGAGGAGCTCCTCAAGCAGACCGAGGGGACCGGTATCAACATCTACACCCACGGTGAGATGCTCCCGGCCCACGGCTACCCCGGACTGAAGAAGTACTCCCACCTGGTGGGTAACTTCGGCGGCGCATGGCAGGACCAGGCCAAGGAGTTCGTCAACTTCCCAGGAGCCATCATCTTCAACACCAACTGCATCCAGAAGCCGGCCGACTCCTACAAGGACCGCCTCTTCACCTGGGGGCTGGTACAGTGGCCAGACGTGAAGCACGTCGAAGGGTGGGATTTCTCCGCGGTCATCGCCAAGGCCAAGGAGCTCCAAGGCTTCCCTGAGAATCCAGGGCAGGAGATCCTCACCGGCTTCGGCCACAACGCCGTCCTCGGTGTTGCCGACAAGGTCATCGAGGCGGTCAAGTCCGGCGCCATCAAGCACTTCTTCCTCATCGGCGGCTGCGACGGCGCCAAGTCGGGGCGCAACTACTACACCGAATTCGCTGAGAAAACCCCGGCCGACACGGTCATCCTGACCCTCGCCTGCGGCAAGTTCCGCTTCAACAAGCTGGAGTTCGGCGACATCGGTGGCATCCCGCGCCTCCTGGACATCGGCCAGTGCAATGACGCCTACTCGGCGGTGCAGATCGCCGTGGCCCTGGCCGGCGCCTTCAACTGCGGGGTAAACGACCTCCCCCTCTCTTTCATCCTCTCCTGGTACGAGCAGAAGGCGGTTGTCATCCTCCTCTCCCTCCTCCACCTGGGGATCAAGAACATCAAGCTGGGTCCGACCCTGCCGGCGTTCATCACCCCCAACGTCCTGAACTTCCTGGTGGAGAACTTCAACATCGGCCAGATCACCACGGTGGAAGCGGACCTGAAGGCAGCTCTGGGGGCATAAGCACCCCGGCAACAGTGGCATGGAAAGAAGGGCGCGGAATTAGATCTCCGCGCCCTTCTTTTTTAAGTCGCTGCGACCGAAGAGATCACCTGCGTAGAGTGGGCCGTGCCGCTCCAGCTGAAGCAGGAAGAGGCGGGCATCCAGCTCAAGCTGGTGGTAGGCCGGCTCCATGTGCTCGCAGAGGCGATAGAAGGCCTTGCCGTGCTCCCGTTCCTTCAGGTGGGCCAGCTCATGCACCACGATCATTCGCAGGAGCGGCAGCGGCGCCTCCCGGAACAGTGCGGCAATGCGGATTTCGTTCTTCGCCTTCAGCCTGCCACCCTGCACCCGGGAGACAAAGGTGTGCAGCCCCAGAGCCTGGTGCACCAGGCCGATCCGGCCATCGTAGGCCACCTTGCTCAAGGGGGAAGAGCTGCGCAGGTACTGGCTCTTCAGCCCAAGCACATAGTCGTACAGCGCCCGGTCGGTGCGGATGTCGTGGCCAGATGGGTAGCGGCCAAGCAGGTAGGCGGAGAGCCTGCCGGAGGCCAGCAGATCACGCACTCGGTCAATTATCTGCGGCGGGTAGCCGGCCAGGTATGGGAGCTGGGGCATTGTGATCCTACTTTCGGGGAGATTATCCAACAATTGAACCAGCGGACAGAGGATGAATCAGACAATACCTACCACGGCTGCAACGGTGGGCAAAGATGAAAATGAGGCTCTTGAGCATTGCAACAGCTGTGGTTGCATGACACTAGTGATGGCAACTGCTGCTGCTCCTCCCAAGGAGCGAACCGGAGTGGGGTGAAAGGGGCTGGCAATGACAAGAACGAGCTACACTGACGACGAAGCGAAGAAGGAGCTGACACCCATTCAGAAGCAGGTCAATGGGGGAAACGGGACCAGCCACAACTCCGTCAATGAGCCACGGACAACCATGGAGAAACAGGTGGCCACCCTGGCCGGCGGCTGTTTCTGGGGGATGCAGGACCTCCTGCGCAGACAGCCGGGGGTGACCTCCACCGAAGTCGGCTACACTGGGGGGAGCGTAGCCAATGCCACCTACCAAAACCACGAGGGGCACGCCGAGGCGGTGCGAGTTGAGTTCGACCCGGCTGAGACCGACTTTGCAACACTCCTGCGCTTCTTCTTCCGGATGCACGATCCCACAACCCTGAACCGACAGGGGAACGACATTGGCAGCAGCTACCGGAGCGCCATCTTCTACCACGACGAGGAGCAGAAGCGGATAGCGGAGCAGGTCAGGAACGAGGTTAATGCCAGCGGCAAGTGGAAACGCCAGCTTGTCACAGAGATCACCCCGGCCGGCCCCTGGTGGCGGGCCGAGGAGTATCACCAGGACTACCTGGTGAAGTACCCGGGGGGGTACACCTGCCACTGGGTTAGGAGTTAGGGTGAGTTAACGCGGAGATTCCCCAGCTAGTCCGCGGGTGCCATTGCCTTGCTACTGGAAGGGACTGCCGGAGGCGCCTCTGCCACAGAGAGTGGCTCCACCTGAGGAGGGAGCGGCGGCGGCACGGGGATCGGCCGGAGCGGCTCCCCCTCGTGCTCTGGGCAGTCGGCTGCCGGCAGGAACTGGGCCGGGAAGTACTCGTCTCGCTTCCCTGGGCAGCCGGAGCGGGCAGGCAGGCCGGTTGCGGGATCGATGGGGAGCTTGGTCACCGTCTCTGGCTGAACGAAGTCGTCGGCCGGCTTCCCCGCCAGGGCCGGGCGCATGAACCTCTCCCAGATGGGGGCCGCCACACCGCCGCCGGTGAACCCCTTGCCACCGGGCCTGGGCTTGTCGTAGCCAACCCAGACACCGGTGACCAACCGGGGGGTATAGCCGACAAACCAGGCGTCCTTGTAGTCGCTGGTGGTGCCGGTCTTGCCCGCGGCCGGGTACTGGCCGGCGAACTTCTTCAGGGACTTGGCAGTGCCGCTGGTGAGCACGTCCTGAAGGATGCGGGTGGTGACATAGGCGGCCGCCGGATCAATGGCCGGGGAGCTTACCACCGGGTTATCCGTGGCAACGGAGCGTCTGCGATCGATGATCCTGACGATGCTCCTCGGCAGAACCCGGTCACCCCCGTTGGCCAGGGGGGCGTAAGCCAGGACGAGATCCCTGAGGGTGACCTCCTCAGTCCCCAGGGCAAGGGAGAGGTCACTCTGCCGCAAGGGGAGGCCCACCCGGGAGGCCAGGTCGCCGAAGGCCGGGATGCCGATGTTTTCCAGCAGTTTGACTGTCACCACGTTATTGGAAAGGGCCAAGGCCTGGCGCAGGGTCAGGGAGCCTTGCACCTCATTGCCGTAGTTCTTCGGAGTCCAGCTCTCCCCGTTCCCCCTGCTGTAGGAGACGGGGGTGTCGTCCCAGACGCTGGTGGGGAGAACCCCCTTCTCCAGTGCGGCGGCGTAGATCAGCGGTTTGATGCTCGAGCCCGGTTGGCGCCTGGAGACCAGGGCACGGTTGTAGCCGTTTTTGGCGACATCCACCCCGCCGACAACGGCAAGGAGGTCACCGGTGCGGGGGTCGAGGGAGACCAGTGCGCCCTGCAACTGGGAGTTGACCTTCCCCACCCCCTCTTTCAGGCTCTTTTCCGCCAGGTTTTGCAGCTCCAGATCCAGGGAGGCGGTCACGTCCAGCCCCCCCTGGTCAATGACCTGGGGGCCGTACAGCTCCACCAGGCGGTTTTTGACGATCTGCAGGTAGGTGTGGGACTGGCTGGCAGGGGTGTACCCGGCCCGCTGGGAGCGGATCTGCTGCTGCCGGGCCGGGGTGATCATGTTGGTATCAACCATCCTCTTCAGCACCGCGTCCCGCCGCAGTGTGACCCTTGCCTGTTCTCCGTAGGGGTTGTAGCGCCCCGGATTTTTCTGCACCCCGGCAAGGATGGCGCACTCAGCCTCACTCAGCTCCTCCGGGTTCTTGTCGAAATAGAGCCGGGCCGCCTGGGCTATCCCCCAGGCGCCGTTACCGTAGTAGATCTCGTTGAAGTACATCTCCAATATCTGGTTCTTGGTGTACTTCTTCTCGAACTCCACCGCCATCATCCCCTCCTTGAACTTGCGGTCGAGGGTCTTCTCCGCGGAGAGGTAGCGGTTCTTGATGAGTTGCTGGGTTATGGTGGAGCCACCCTCTGCCAGGCGCCTTTTGACCACATCCTTCACCAGGGCCCTGGCAATGCCGCGCACGTCGATGCCTCCGTGCTCGTAGAAGCGGGAGTCCTCCACGGCCACAACCGCGTTGCGCAGAAAGAGAGGTATCCGCTCGATGGGGGTCCAGTAGCGCCCCTCTGGCATGATCCGGCCGACGAACCTTCCCTGGCGGTCGAACACCTTGATGGAGGAGAAGGTTGGCGGCAGGAGCGGGAAGGTGGCAATGCTCTCCTGGGCAAAAGAAGGGGGAGCAAGGAGAAGAATGATCAGACAGAGATGGAGGAAAGCGGCAAGGATTCTCTTGGGGACGAAATGATTTTCCACGGACAACGGCTGCTCCTTAAGACCTGAGTGAAACGTAACACTGCATGAAATAACAAAGATACAAAAAGAGAAGCGGAGCAGTCCAGAGAATAGTCGTGAAAATGGACCAATGACCGGATGGCCGGGGGTCATTCGGCGCAGCAGGAGAGCCTGGTGATGTCCCGGCTGAACCCCTGGGCGCAGAGGCGCAGCCCCTCACCCATGCTGGGGTAGACCGGCTGCATGTTGGCCAGGTCGCTGACGGTCGCCCCCAGCTTCAGGGCCAGGGCGGCCTCGTTGATCAGCTCCGTCCCCCGGTGGCAGAGGAGCTGCACCCCCAGGAGCCTTCCGCTCCCCTGCTCGGCGACCATCTTGATCACCCCCTGCCGGTGGCCGGTAACCCTGGACTTGGGGATGGCGGAGACCGGCATGACGTTGACCATTGGGTGAAGACCGGCCAGGCGGGCGCTCTCCTCGCCGTGGCCGACGATCCCCAGCTCCGGGTCGGTGAAGATGGCCATGGGGACGGTGTGGTAATCCATGGGGCAGGCGCAACCGGGGTTGAACATATCCTCCACGGCCAACACCCCCTCCCTGGCGCCTACGGTGGCGATCATCATCCCGCCGGTGACATCCCCTGCAGCCCAGATCCCCGGGGCAGAGGTGCGCAGGTGCATGTCGACGACGACGAACCCCTTCCTGTCCAGCTCCACCCCGGCCAGCTCCAGGCCGATCCCCACCGTAACCGGGGCAGTGCCGACCGCCAGGAGGAGCCTCTCCCCGGTGAACTCCCGCAGCTCACCTTCAACAAGCGCGCCGAGCAGCACCCCATCCCCCTCTCCCCTAACCGAGCAGACCGGGGCATTCAGGACCACATCTACCCCCTCGCCCCGCAGCACGCGACAGAGCGCCCCGGCCGGCTCCGGCTCCACCATGGGGAGGAGCCTTGGCCCATACTCCAGGATGGTCACCCGGCTCCCCAGCCTCCCGAACATCTGCCCCAGCTCCACGGCGATCGCCCCACCGCCGACCACCAGGAGTGATTCGGGGATTTTCTTGAGGAGGAGGGCGCCGCGGCTGGTGAGGTAGTTCCCCTTCTCCAGCCCGGGGATGGGGGGGATGCGCGGGGTCCCCCCCGTCGCCAGCAGGAACCGCTCACTGCGGTAACGCACCCCGCCGACCTCGATGGTCTCCCTGTCGACGAAGCGGGCCACCCCCATGACCAGCTCCAGGCCGGGGGTCTCCTTGAGGATATCAAGGTAGCGCTCCTGGCGCAGCTCCTGCAACACCCGGTCGCGGTGGGCGGCGAGGAGGGGGGCGTCCACCCCTGCCGGCAGGCAGCCGACGCCGATGGCCGCGCCGAGCGCTGCCTCGTGCCTGAAGAGGGCGGCGTGGATCAGGGTCTTGCTGGGGATGCACCCCCAGTTGATACAGCTCCCCCCCAGGGCGCTCTTCTCGGTCATCAGCACCCTTGCCCCGAAGGAAGCCGCATGGAGGGCGGCGGCAAAGGCAGTGGAGCCGGAGCCGAGGATGATCAGGTCGTGATTGTGGCTGGCAGAACTCTTCATGAATATAGCTTAGCAGCTACCTCAGCCACCGCAATCCCGGCGACGATGGTTCCCCGACCACTGGATAAGTCGAGAGGAGATGATAAACTGTCAACCTGCCGCCAGAAGGCGTACAGTTGAAAATCCATGATCCGGGGGGGGACAATGAACCTGACCAAAGACGAGGTTATCGAGCAGATTGACAGCCGGCGCCGGGATGAGGAGTGCTTCATCAGGAGCTGGGAGGCTGGGCACAGCTTCGTCGACATCGACCTCATCGACCGCTTCGTAGCGGCAGACAAGGAGAGGGCCATTGAGGGGTTCGAGCTCCTCGACATGGAGCAGACCTGGCAGGCCCTCATCGACCTGGACCCGGACAAGCTCAGCCGGGTGAAGAGAAACGGCGAAGAGGTGATCGAGTGGCAGTGGCTCGACAGCCAGGGGAAAGAGCGGACGACGGTCTACCCCTTCACCCCGGAGGGAATCATGACCATCATCGACGAGGAGCTGTTTTCCTGAGGGAAGAGCTAAAAAAGGGGGCGGCCGGACGGCCGCCCCCGCAGCAT
>CALMOE010000165.1 GCA_937871715.1 uncultured Geobacter sp.
CGGCACCAGTTCTCCACCTCCACCATGGCCTGGAACGCCTCGCCAAACCCCTCCCTGCCGGTGGTGAAGACCCCGTGGCCGTAGACTACTGCCCTGCCCGGGCCGTGTATAACCGGCGGCATCCGCTTGGCCAGGCCGCCGGCGCCGATCTCGCCGGCAACGACCGGGGTGCCGCCCAGGTAGCGCACATGGGGGCAGTCCCGCCAGCAGTCCTTGACGACGCACCCCTTCTCTTCGCAGAGCATGCTCATGATCACGGCGAACTTGGGGTGGCCGTGGAGGATGACCCTGGCGTCACCGGTCTCGTAGACCTTGCGGTGGGCGGCCAGCTCGCTGGAGGCGGTAATCCCCACGGTGGAGGAGTTGTCGAAGGGGACCGGGTCGATGCACCCCCCCAGGGCGTCCAGGCTGGCGGCGGTCTGGGAGATGTAGATGAGCTCCTTCGTGCGGCAGGAGATGTTGCCGAAGAAGGAGTCCACCAGCCCCCGCTCCACGGTGTAGCGGCCGACGCTGGCCATCTCCCGGAGGATAGTCTCCGCCTCCTCCAGGGGGCCGGGGTGGAAGTCAAGCCCCTCGGCGGAGAGTGGGTGGAGCCAGCTGCAGAAGAACTCCTCCACCGCCCCCTCTTCGCCGGGGAGCCTGTAGCCATCCTGGAGGAGGTCCTGCAGGTACTTGACGAAGGTGGAGTGGAACACCGAGGAGTAGTTGATGTAGGCCTGCTCCACCGTCACCCCGCCGACGGCGAAGATCCCTATCCCCTCGACGATCACCCCCTTGCGGCTGCCGAGGAGGGGCGCGATCTGGGCCGCCGGGTCGGCAGCCAGCTCGCTACGGCGAATGAAGGGGATGTCGTGGAGAAAGGTCCTGGTCTCCGTGTCCCGGGGCTCGATGCAGCTCTCCCCTCCCTCGGCCCTGGCGACGAGGAGGTCGGCAAAGGGGAGCGACGGAGTGGCAACCACCAGGCTGAGGGCATTGAGCCTCTCCAGCACCCCCGCGGCGAGACCGGCCAGCCCGGGCTCGCCATGGACGATCAGCTCGTCGTCCTTGGCGGCAACGGCAATCCGCCCCTCCAAGGCCGAGCGGTCGGCAACGAGTTTATCGGCGTATTTCTTCAGTTGTTCGTGCATATGTTCCAATCCGTGAGAAGTGAGCGCTCCCTCCGGTCGCAGTGAATAGTAAGCAGCATCAACATCAACTTACCCTCCTAACCCTTTTTGCACTACACACTACTCACTGTTTTTATGCCACCCCGGCCAGCTCAAGCCGCCCACCCCACCGGGCCACCATCTCTTCCTTCATCCTCCGGTGCTCCGGGAGGCGCAGCTCCGGGTCCCGCTCCACCAGGGTGAAAGCCTCCCGCCTCGCCTCCTCCAGGATCCGGCCGTCCCTGAGGATGCTGGCCACACGGAACTCGGGGAGCCCCGCCTGGCGGGTGCCGAGGAAGTCGCCGGGGCCGCGGATCTCCAGGTCAGCCTCGGCGATGCGGAAGCCGTCGGTGGTGGCCTCCATCACCCTGAGGCGCTTCACCCCGTCGTCGGAGAGCCGGTCGGAGGCGACCAGCAGGCAGTGGGAGGCATGGCTCCCCCGCCCCACCCTCCCCCGCAGCTGGTGCAGCTGGGAGAGGCCGAAGCGCTCGGCGTGCTCGATGGCCATGACAGTGGCGTTGGGGACGTCGATCCCCACCTCGATGACCGTGGTGGCCACCAGGATGTGGATCTCCCCGGATTTGAAGGAGGCCATGACCGCCTCCTTCTCCTCCGGTTTCAGCCGGCCGTGGAGCAGGCCGATGCGGAACTCGGGGAAAATGTCCGTCTGCAGCTCCTCGGCCATGGCGGTGGCCGCCTTCAGCTCCGACTTCTCCGACTCCTCCACCAGGGGGCAGACTATGTACGCCTGCCTCCCCTGGCGCGCCTCGTCGCGGATCATGGCGTACACCTGCTGTCGGCGGGACTCGGAGAAGACCCTTGTCTTTATGGGGGTGCGACCGGGCGGCAGTTCGTCGATCACCGACAGGGAGAGATCGCCGAAGACGGTCATGGCCAGGGTGCGGGGGATGGGGGTGGCGGTCATGACCAGGATGTCCGGGTTGGCCCCCTTCTTCTTGAGGACGTTTCGCTGCAGCACGCCGAAGCGGTGCTGCTCGTCGACGATCCCCAGGCCGAGGCTGTGGAACTCCACCCTCTCCTGGATCACCGCGTGGGTGCCGATGACTATCTGCGCCCCTCCGCTGCTCACCTCTTCGAGGAGGCCCTCCCGCTCCTTCCCCTTGAGGGAGGCTGTCAGCAGGACCACCCTAATCCCCAGGGAGTCGCACCAGCCGTGGATGTTCAGGTAGTGCTGCTCCGCCAGGATCTCGGTTGGCGCCATGATGGCCACCTGGTAGCCGTTCTCCACCGCCACCAGGGCCGCCATGAGGGCGACCATGGTCTTGCCGCTCCCCACGTCCCCCTGCACCAGGCGGTGCATGGGATAGGGGACCATCATCTCCTCCTTGATCTCGGAGAGGACCCGCCGCTGGGCATGGGTTAGGGAGAAGGGGAGCATCTTCAGCAGGGGCTTGGTGTACTTGTGGGTCACCTCGAAGGCGATCCCCTCCTCCATGGTGAAGCCGCGCCGCTTCATGGCCAGTCCCAGCTCCAGGTAGAAGAACTCGTCGAAGACAAGGGTATGGTGGGAGGGGGTTGTGCCGCTGTTCAGGCGGGTGATGTCGGTGTCTGGGGTTGGGAAATGGGCCTCGGTGACGGCCTGGGAAAGGGGGAGCATGTGGTGCCTGGCAAGGATGTCACGGCCGATGGCGCTCTCCAGATCCCCGGCAAAGGTGTCCACCACCTGTTTCATCACCTGGCGCATTGTCTTCTGGTGGAGCCCCTCGGTGAGGGGGTAGACAGGCACGATGCGACCGTAGGTGGCCGGGTCCCGGGCCATGACAGCCTGGATGTCGTCCTCGGCGGAGAGCCACTCCACCTCCGGGTGGTGGATCTCCCTGTGATGGCCGAACTGGCTCACCTCGCCGGTGAAGATCCCCCGCCGACCAACCTGCCAGGACTTCTTCATCCAGGCGGCGTTGAAATGGAACCATTTGAGAATGACGGAGCCGGTCTCGTCCCCCACCATCACCTCGTAATTCTTCCTCCCCCCCTTGGTGGTGGATGTGGTGGCGGAGAGGACCACCCCCTCGAAGACCTCGGTCCTGCCGTGGCGAAGGGCACCGACATTGCGCAGCTCCCGCCGGTCCTCGTAGCGGTGGGGGAGGAGGTAAAGGGCGTGCTCCACAGTGGTAACCCCGAGGCGCTGGAAGGCCTCGGCCAGTTTCGGCCCAACCCCCTTGACGGACTGGATGCCGGTGGAGAGGTTCTTCCTCCTGATTGACTCGGCGGGAGTCTCCCTGGAAGGGGGCTCCTGCGGGCGAATCGGGGTTAGGAGCAGGCGGCCGACGGCGTCCAGCTCTACCCTGAACTCGGTGCCCGGGGCCAGGGGGAGCTTCCCGGCCAGCTCATCTGGGAGGATTATGGTGCGGGGATCGCCAAGTTTTGCGGTCGGCATGCTTTCTCTCCGTCACGGCTGCGTGATGAAGAGGCATATTACCATTAGCGGGGCTAATTTCCAGAGAAAAGGTGCGATATATCCCTGTGGCTGCTGCAGCCCGATTGCACTTACTGACCCACATGATGAAAGCCCCGGCTCAGCAAAGGAACCGGGGCTCAAGGCAGACAACCTAAGCCTGTCAGGAGTATCTATCAGGTTTATTTCAACTTGAACAGAGCCGTCAGGGAGGAGCCATCCAGGGTTGTCATGATTACCCGGTAGCAGTTGCCGGACCTGTTCGGGGTCTTCCAGTTGTCGATGAATTGACCGCCAGTTGTGTCGTAGCGAAGCATGGTGCCGCCGGTAGTTGTAACGACCTCCTCGATGGCATTCTCCATGGTGTTATTGTTGCACTGAACCTGCAGGGAGTTCACCGACTTTATTTTCGATACATCGGTCAGCTCCGTACCCCCGGCAAACACCTCGAACTTCAAGGGGACAGTCGAGCCGTTCTTCACCGTGTTCCAGATACCGTTCATGTCCACGGGCTGGTAGAAACCCTTGAGAGTCCATGCCTGGACGGTGAGGGTGCCGTTGACATAGCTGAGGCTGTAGTTGTTGTCGGCTCCTCCTGAGCAGACAATCGGATACGTGCCGTACATGGGGATCGCGCCGACACTACATGTTGGCGGGGTGTCGATCACACTCCCGTTCTCCCCGCCGACAAAGCCGCTGTACTGGAAGGTAAAGGTCGGCAGAGGCTCACCGAAGATCATGGACTTGTTGTCGGCGGTGACAGTAAGCGAAGCCTTGGAGATGTTGATGGC
>CALMOE010000166.1 GCA_937871715.1 uncultured Geobacter sp.
CGGGTCATTGCTTATTTTACCCCTCAGGCTGTCTCACTAACCCCGGCCACCTCACGTATAGTATAAGAGAACAATAAGGAGTCACCCGTAAATGCCTAAAAGAACAGACCTGAAGAAGATCCTCATCATCGGCGCCGGCCCCATCGTCATCGGCCAGGCGTGCGAGTTCGACTACTCGGGCACCCAGGCGTGCAAGGCCCTGAAGGAAGAGGGTTTCGAGGTCGTCCTCCTGAACAGCAATCCGGCTACCATCATGACCGACCCTGACTTCGCCGACCGGACCTACGTGGAGCCGGTAACCCCGGAGATGCTGGCCAAGATCATCGAGAAGGAGCGCCCAGATGCGGTCCTCCCCACCCTCGGCGGCCAGACCGCCCTCAACACCGCCGTGGCGGTGGCTGAGATGGGGGTTCTGGACAAGTTCGGCGTGGAACTGATCGGCGCCAAGCTGCCGGCCATCAAGAAGGCCGAGGACCGCACCCTGTTCAAGGAGGCAATGCAGAAGATCGGTTTGGGTATCCCCCGCTCCGGCCTGGCCCACAACCGCCAGGAGGCCATGGATGTGGTCAAGCACGTAGGTTTCCCGGCCATCATCCGCCCCTCCTTCACCCTGGGGGGGACCGGCGGCGGCATCGCCTACAACATGGAGGAGTACGAGCGGATGGCCATGGCCGGCATCGACGCCTCCCCCACGGACGAGATCCTTGTGGAGGAGTCGGTCATCGGCTGGAAGGAGTACGAGCTGGAGGTGATGCGGGACACCGCCGACAACGTGGTGATCATCTGCTCCATCGAAAACTTCGACCCCATGGGGGTGCACACCGGCGACTCCATCACCGTGGCCCCGGCACAGACCCTGACGGACAAGGAGTACCAAATCCTGCGGGACGCATCCCTCAAGATCATCCGCGAGATCGGCGTCGACACAGGCGGTTCCAATATCCAGTTCGGCATCAACCCCAGGGACGGCCGACTAGTGGTCATCGAGATGAACCCGCGGGTCTCCCGCTCCTCTGCCCTGGCGTCCAAGGCCACCGGCTTCCCCATTGCCAAGATCGCCGCCAAGCTGGCGGTGGGCTACCGCCTGGACGAGATCATCAACGACATCACCCGGGAGACGCCGGCCTGCTTCGAGCCGACCATCGACTACGTGGTCACCAAGATCCCCCGCTTCACCTTTGAGAAGTTCCCGGCAGCCGACGCCACCCTCACTACCCAGATGAAGTCAGTAGGCGAGGTCATGGCCATCGGCCGGACCTTCAAGGAGTCTTTCCAGAAGGCGCTTCGCTCCCTGGAGATTGGCTCCGCCGGCTTCGAGTCCCGTCTCTTCGACCTGACCGACGAGACACGCCGCGCCCTCACCCAAAAGGAGCAGCAGCTCCTCCAGGAGAAGCTGCGCACCCCCAACTGCGACCGGGTCTGGTACATCGGCGACGCCCTCCGTTCAGGCATGAGCGTTGAAGAGATCCATGGCATCACCCACATCGACCCCTGGTTCCTGCACAACATCCGCCAGATCATCGAGAAAGAGGAAGAGTTGAAGAAGCTGGCTCCGTCAGCGGTGACCAGCGAGATCATGCGGGAGGCCAAGCAGTACGGCTTCTCCGACAAGTTCCTAGGCCGTCTCTGGGGGATTAACGACGAGGAGGTGCGCCAGCTGCGCCTCCGCCTCGGTGTCCGCCCCGTATTCAAGCGGGTCGATACCTGTGCCGCGGAGTTCGTCGCCCACACCCCCTACCTCTACTCCACCTACGAGGAGGAGTGCGAGGCCGAGGTGTCTGATCGCAAAAAAATCATCATCCTTGGCGGCGGCCCCAACCGGATCGGCCAGGGGATCGAGTTCGACTACTGCTGTGTCCACGGTGTCTTCGCCCTTGCTGCTGACGGCTACGAGACCATCATGGTCAACTGCAACCCGGAGACGGTCTCCACCGACTACGACACCTCCGATCGCCTCTATTTTGAGCCCCTCACCTACGAGGATGTCCTCTCCATCGTCGATATCGAGAAGCCGACCGGCGTCATCGTCCAGTTCGGCGGCCAGACCCCCCTCAAGCTGGCCGTGGCTCTGGAAAAGGCCGGGGTCCCCATCATCGGCACATCGCCGGACTCCATCGACCGGGCCGAGGATCGGGAGCGCTTCCAGGAGATGCTCCATAAGCTGGGGCTGAGGCAGCCGGAGAACGGCACCGCCCGCTCCTTCGAGGAGGCTGAAGGGGTGGCAGACCGGATCGGCTACCCGGTGGTGGTACGCCCCTCCTACGTCCTCGGCGGCCGTGCCATGGAGATCGTCTACGATGTGGATAACCTGCGCCGCTACATGCATACAGCCGTGCAGGCATCTCCCGAGCACCCGATCCTTATCGACAAGTTTCTCGACGAGGCGATCGAGATCGATGTTGACGCCCTTTGCGACGGCACGGATGTGGTCATCGGCGGGATCATGGAGCATATCGAGGAGGCGGGGATCCACTCCGGCGACTCGGCCTGCTCCCTCCCCCCCTACTCCATATCGGACGAGGTGGTCGCCGAGATCCGTCGCCAGACGGTACTCATGGCCCTGGAGCTGAATGTCAAGGGGCTGATGAACGTCCAGTACGCCCTGAAGGACGGGGTTATCTATATCCTGGAGGTTAACCCCAGGGCCTCCCGGACCTCACCCTTCGTCTCCAAGGCAACCGGCCGCCCCCTGGCCAAGATAGCCGCCAGCATCATGGGTGGGCGCTCTCTCAAGGAGCAGGGGATCACCAGCGACATCCAGGTTTCCCACATTGCCGTAAAGGAGTCGGTGTTCCCCTTCGTCAAGTTCCCCGGCGTGGATACCCTGCTCGGGCCTGAGATGAAGTCCACCGGCGAGGTGATGGGGATCGACGCCACCTTCGCCAAGGCGTTTGCCAAGGCCCAGCTGGGTGCCGGCACCAGGCTCCCCAGGGAGGGGAAGGTCTTCATCAGCGTCAAGGACACGGACAAGAAGCATATGGTCTCCATCGCCCGCAATCTGGCGGATGCCGGCTTCACCATTGTCGCCACCCGCGGCACGGCAACCTACCTGCAGGAGAAGGGGGTGGCGGTGCAGACGGTCAACAAGGTGCTGGAGGGGCGTCCCCATATCGTCGACTCCATCAAGAACGCCGAGATCGCCATGGTGATCAACACCACCCACGGCCCCCAGGCGGTGGCCGACTCCTTCTCCATCCGTCGCGAGACCCTCATCCACGGGATAACCTACTTCACCACCGTGGCCGCGGCCAGGGCGGCGGTTGACGCCATTCTCTCCATCCGCCAGGAGGGGCTTGACGTCAAACCGCTGCAGGATTATCTTGCATAAAGCGTATCAAATAATCTATTATGCCGTTCATACCGGGGTGGCTGGATCCAGCCTCCCCGGCAGTTTTTTGTAAGGAGCACGCGTTTCATGTCCCATTCAGTACCCATGACCAAGGAGAGCCACGAAGCTCTGCAGGAGGAGCTCAAGCGGATGATCCGCGAGGAGCGCCCGAAAGTTATCCAGGATATAGCCGAGGCCCGCTCCCACGGGGACCTCTCCGAGAATGCCGAATACGATGCCGCCAAGAACCGCCAGGGGTTCATCGAGGGGAGGATCCAGGAGCTGCAGGACAAGCTGGCCCGGGCCTACGTGGTCGATCTTTCCAACCTGAAGCCCGACAAGGTGGTCTTCGGTGCCACCGTCACCCTCTACGATACCTCCAGCGAGGAGGAGGTCAGGTACAAGATCGTCGGCGAGGAGGAGGCGGACATCAAGCTGGGGAAGATCTCCTGCACTTCGCCGGTGGGGAAGGCTCTCATCGGCCACAAGCTGGACGACACCGTCAAGGTGAAGGTCCCCTCCGGCCTGAAGGAGTACGAGATCATCGAAATAAAGTACGAGTAAGCCGTGAAATGCCAGATGTAAGGCGTGAAAAAGTGTAAAATAGGCTATATCATTAAAAACATGCTTCGCAACAACGGAGCGGGGAGGTAGTAGATGAGCGAGCGTTTCAACAAGGATATGACCTTTGCCCAGGCCCTGCAGACCAGCCCGGAGGTGGCCAAGGTGCTGCGCAAGTACAATCTCGGCTGCATCGGCTGCATGGGGGCCCAGAACGAGTCCCTTGAGCAGGGGTGCAATGCCCACGGCATCGATGTGAACGAGATTCTCAAGGACCTGAACGCCATCGAGTAAGGGGTTGGGAACAAGAGAGTGAGTAGTGACGAAAGGCGCCTGATTGGCGCCTTTCGTCGTTTGTGCCCCTGAAGATTTTTGCAAGGGTCTAGGTTTTTCAGGGAACTTTTTCCAGTTTCCTCCTGTCTAAGGGACAAAGACATTTTATCCCAAGGAGGAACTTACAATGAAAACAGTCGCGACAATTGTCCTTGCTCTCTTGCTGGGGACCGCCCATGCCTGGGGCGGGAGCGTCGGGGAGAGCATCGAGGTTCGCATCATGACCGATGACGGGCGCCCCCTCCCCACCTATGCGGTGAAGAGCAGGCGAGCCATGAAGAAGGTCTACGCGGAAGCGGTCAAGGGGGATCACTACCGCATCGAGGTCCGCAACCGCCTAAACCGCAGGGTCGGGTTGGTGATCGCCGTGGATGGCCGCAACATCATCTCCGGGGAGAAGTCATGGCTGAAGAGCAGCGAGCAGATGTACATCCTGGAGCCTTACGGCTCCGGCGAGTTCGCTGGGTGGCGCACCGGCCAGGAGAGGATCAACCGCTTCTACTTCACCGACGTGCCGGACTCCTATGCCGCAGCCTTCGGCGATGAGAGCGCCATGGGTGTGATTACCGTAGCGGCGTACCCGGAGGCGCGGCGCTACATCGCTCCCAAGCCCATTGCCCAGTCTGCACCGTACATGGAGCGCGGATACGATGGGAGCGGCTATGAATCTGCCAACCGGCCGACCCCTAAGCCTTCCGCTTCGGCTGCATCGGCCGCACCGGCCGCCAGAAGCGAGAAGAAGGCTGCCCGGGCGGAGGTTGCCATGGAGAGCGCAGGCACCGGCTTCGGCCGCGAGGAGTATTCACCCGTCGAAACTGTAACCTTCGACCCAGAAAGCAGGGCCACCGAGACCATTCTCATCAAGTACGAATGGCGCAGGACCCTCTGCCGGTTGGGGATTGCCAGGTGCGAGGCGCCACTTCCCCCCGCAAACCGTCTCTGGGACGGCGGGGGTTACGCGCCGCCCCCTCCGGGAAGATCGTAAGAACTGGCGATATAAAAAAGCCCCGTCCCGGGAATCCGGAGCGGGGCTTTTACTTGCAGCATTACTATATCTTTTTAGACTATCTCCACCAGGCTAAGATCGAAGATCAGCTCCCTGCCGGCTAGGGGGTGGTTGGCGTCGAGGGTGATCGACTCGTCGCTGGCAGCGGTTATGACCACGGTGAAGCTCTGCCCACCCTCCTGGGTCATCTGCAGCTGGTTCCCCACGGTGGTGTCGATATGCTCGGGGATGTCTGTCCTGGGTACCTGAATCACCAGTTCCGGGTTGTGGGGGCCGTAGGCCTGCTCCACGGGGATGGTGACCGTCTTCGTCTCCCCCGGCGCCAGGCCGACCACCCCGGCCTCGAAGCCCGGAATTACCTGCCGTGAACCGATAGTGAATTCAAGGGGATGGCTCTCGCCGCAGCTCTCGTCGCTGCACTCGGAGGAGTCGAACACCTCGCCGCTGGTCAGCCGTCCGGTGTAGTGAACTCGAACCGTATCGCCCTGCCTTGCCTGTTGCATTGTCTGGCCTTTCTCGGCGCCCGGGCGCCGGCGGAAAATTTCAGCGACTATAGCAGAGGGTGGCGGTGTGCGCCAGAGGAGATTGCAGGGCAGGCGGGAATGCCGGCCTTCAGTGGGCCCCATCCGCCCCCTTCCCCAGTGGCTGGCGCCTGAGGAGGAAAAGTAGGGGGATGATCCCGACAAAGGCCAGCCCCACGTACCAGAAGACATGGTTGTAGGCGAGCATTGCCGCATGGCGGCGGACATTTGCGTAGATCATGGCCATGGCCTGCTTGTCCGCGCTTACTGTGTCGACTCCACGGGAGAGTAGGGCACCCTTGAGGGCATGGTAGCTCCGCTGGAAGGGGAGGGCGTAGCTCTGCACGCCGGCTGCCAGCTGGGTCTGGAAAAATTGGCTGTCCCTGGCCAGGATCGTGGCGGCTATGGCGATGCCGAAACTCCCCCCCATGTTGCGCATCAGGTTGTACATCCCCGTGGCGTTACCCATCTCCTCCCTGGGGATGGTTGCCAGGGTGATGGTGGTGAGGGGGACGAAGGTCATTGCCAGGCCGACCCCCAGGACCACCCGTGGCCAGACGAAGTCGAAGTAGGACGCGTCCAGGGTGAAGCCGCGCATGATGAACATGGCGACGGCCCCGGTGGTCAGTCCGCAGAGTACGATCTTGCGGCCGTCGTACTTCTGCAGCATGGCGCCGACGAATGGCATGGTGATCAGGGTGGCCACACCACCGGGGGCCAGGACCATCCCCGCCTTGGTGGCCGTGTACCCCATGAGGGTCTGGAGGAAGAGGGGGATGAGCATGATTGAGCTGTAGAGGCAGAAACCCACCACGAACATGATGGTCACCCCGGCGGCGTAGGAGATGTTCTTGAAGAGGCGCAGGTTGACGATTGGGTGGGGGTGGCGCAGCTCCACCCGGATCATGAGGAGCAGGGAGACCAGGGAGACGATGCTGCAGGCGAGGATGAAAGGTGAGTTGAACCAGTCGTCCTGCTGCCCCTTGTCCAGCACCACCTGCAGCGCGCCGAAGCCGAGGGAGAGGAAGATCAGCCCCCAGTAGTCGATGGTCATCCTCCCCCGCTGCAGGTAGGGTGGGTCGAAGATGTAGGCCCCTGCCATGATCACCGCCACCACGCCGATGGGGATGTTTATGTAGAAGATCCAGCGCCAGCTCAGGTTGTCGGTGATCCACCCCCCAAGGGCCGGGCCGATGATCGGGCCGAACATGGCGCCGATGCCGAAGATGGCCATGGCCATCCCCCTCTGGTGTGGTGGGAAGGTCTCCATCATGATCGCCTGGCTGATGGGGATGAGCGCCCCGCCGGCGGCCCCCTGGAGGACGCGGAAGAGGATGAGGGTCTCCAGGTTGGGGGCGGCGCCGCAGAGCAGCGACGAGATGGTGAAGAGGATGATGCAGGTTATGAGGAAGCGCTTGCGGCCGAAGAGCCGGGCGAGCCAGCCGGTCATGGGGAGGACCACGGCGTTGCTCACCAGGTAGCTGGTCAGTACCCAGGTCACCTCGTCAGTGCCGGCGTTGAGGCTCCCCTGCATGTGGGGTAGCGCCACGTTGGCCACCGAGGTGTCGATGATCTCCATGATGGTGGGGAGCATGACGGTGATGGTGATGAGCCACTTGTTGATGGTCTGTGTTGTTGTAGTCATGGTTGTTGTCTGGACGGGAGCGACCTTCCGCCCATCTCGCCGTCGTGTCCTCGCATCCCCGCTTCGACGTAGCGCTGCTACGCCTCAGCGACGATTCTGCGGGCCGACGACGATCTGGTCGAAATCCGCACCCGGCTGGCAGGACCCTTCCATTCCGGGTGGTTTGCCCGTGGAGAATCAGGGGGCTCTAGTGGAATGGCATGATCTCCCTAAGCACGTCTTTTACGCTTCTCCCGGTAATGATGGTCGGCACCACGCTCATCCCCACCCTGAGGAGCTGCTCCGGGTCGCTATTTTTGTCGATGGCGATGCGCACCGGGATCCGCTGCACGACTTTCACGTAGTTGCCGGTGGCGTTCTCCGGGGGGAGGAGGGAGAAGGCTGCTCCGGTGCCGGCCATGATGCTCTCCACCCTGCCGCTGAATTTCCTCCCCGGATAGGCGTCCACGCTGAACTCCACCGCCTGCCCCGGCCTGACGTGGGAGAGCTGGCTCTCCTTGTAGTTGGCCGTCACCCAGGCGTCCTCCAGGGTGACCAGGGCCATGAGGGGCTGGCCCGGCTGGATGTAGTTCCCCGGCTCCACCCCCTTGCGGGTGACAAAGCCATCCGCCGGGGCGACCACCCGGGTGTAGGAGAGGTTAAGCCTGGCCTCCTCCAGTTGGGCGCGCCGCTGGGCCGCCTTCGCCTCCCTGCTGCCGCTCGACGAGAGCCCTGCCTCGGCGGAGTATCTCTTCAGGTTCTCCTCCTTCTCCGCCACCTGGGCGGCGGCGACGCTGCGCGCCGTCTCCAGCCGCTCCAGTTGCTCCCTGGGGATGACCTCCCGGCCGAAGAGGGCGCCCCCCCTCTTCAGGTCGCTCTCCGCCTGGGCCAGCCTGGCCCTGCTCTGGGCCAGCTCGGCCCGGCTCTGCTCCACCCGGGCGTAGTCCCCGGAGGTCTCGTTCATGGTGACCGCCAGGGCGGCCCGGGCAGCATCGACCCTTACCCCGTAGTCGCTGCGGTCGAGTTCGAGGAGCAGCTCCCCCCTCTTCACCTGCTGGTTGTCCCGCACCTCCACCCTCCGCACCATGCCGCCAACCCTTGAAGCCACCGAGTGGACGTGCCCCTCAACGAAGGCGTTGTCGGTGGTTATCCTGCTGCTTGCCTGCAGCCACCAGCGGACCCCGGCAACGATGGAGACCAATGCCAAAATAAGAAGTGCCGCCCCGGCCCGCCTCCGCCGGCCGTTGCTTGCAGCGGGGGTTGTTTTAGACTCTGTTTTGCTTTCGCTCTCTTGCAAGCTTGACTCCTGTCGCTTTTGCCCAGACGGGATAGCCCTAACTCAATTGCTGCCAAACCCAGCCTGACCGCATTTCACTGCTTACTACTCACTACTCACTGCATTTACAGCTCCCCTGCGGCCCGCATCACCCTGGCCCTGGCCACCTGCAGATCGTAGAGGGCCTGGTAGTAGTCCCCCCTTGCCTGGCTGAGCAGGGTCTGGGCATCCACCACGTCGCTGGCCGTCCCTACCTGGGCCTGGTAGCGGTCGGTGTTGATGCGCAGGTTCTCCTCCCCCTGGCGAATAGAGTCGCCGGTCGTCTCTATCCGCCTGACAGCCACCTCCAGGTCGTTGCGCGCCGTTTCGAACTCCAGCCTTGCCGCCGCCTCCATCCCCTTGAGCCGTTCCCTCTCCCGCTGCAGATGTTCCGTCGCCTGCCGCCTCTTCGTGGTGGTGGCCAGGCCGTCGTAGAGGTTGAACTTCAGCCCCACGGTGGCGCTGGCGATGCTCTGCTCCACGACCCGGTCGTTCTGCAGGTAGTCGACGCCGGCCTTGAGGTAGATCTCAGGGTAGAAACCGCTGCCGATCTCGGCTACCGTTGACTCAGCCGACTGCACCAACTCGCGCTGGGCAAGGATGTCGCGGCGCTCCTCTGCCAGCTTATATCCATCAGTGCGTGGTGTGGGGAACTCCTCCCTGGCCAGCTCGCTCCTCCTCCCGTCCGGGGCGCCGGTCAGGTAGTTGAGTATCAGCCAGGCGTTCTCAAGGGAGCTCCCGGCGGCGAGGAGCCTCTGTCTGCTGGCTGATAGCCTGACCTCTGCCTGGAGAAGGTCGTTGCGGGTAGTCACCCCCTCCTCGTAGAGGGCCATGGCCACCCCCCTGTGCGTCTCCCTCTGGGATACCTCGTCCCTGGCCACCTGCAGGAGCCTCTCGGCGTGGAGGATGGCGTAGTAGGCGCGGATAATCTGCAGGGCCACATCCTGCTCCAGGTTGCCGTAGGCAAAGGCCGCGGCCCTTGCCTGGGATCTTGCCCCCTCCTCCCTGCTCCTGCTGCGGCCGAAGTCGTAGATTGTCTGGTGGAGCGAGGCGCCGGCGAAGGGGTACTCACTCTGCTGGGTCTCCTGGGTGAGGCCGCCGAGCTTGACCGCCTGGGGGGCACTCTGCATGGTGTAACCTGCCTGCAGGTCGACTCGTGGGAGCATGGCGCTGGCAGCCAGGCGCACCCCCTCGGCGGCGGAGCGCCTGTCGTGGAGCGCCACCCTGAGGAGAGGGTTCCCCTGCCTGGCCCCGTCCAGGCAGTCCCGCAGGGAGAGCTCATCTGCCCGGGCGCCGGTCGCCAGGAGGATGGCCAGGAGGGGGGGGATGATTCGCAGTCGAGCGGTCACGGCATACTCCTCCTAGTAGCGCAGCTTCTGCAGGATGGCGATCAAACGCTCAACCTCCTCGACGCTCAAGGGGGAGAGGATGCGCCGCTGCAGCTCCTCCCCCAGGGGGAGGAGCTCATCCTTGAGGCTGCGGCCGGCGTCGGTGAGGCGTATCAGGTGGGCGCGGCGGTCCGACCGGTGGGGGAGGCGCACGAGGAGCCCGGACTGCTCCAGGCGGTCGATCAGGCCGCCGATGGTGGTGCGGTCGATCTGGCTGCGGCTGGAGAGCTCCACCTGGGTGATGCCGTCCTCCTCCCAGAGGAAGCGGAGCAGGCCGAACTGCTGGGGGGTGAGGTCATAGGCTTCGAACTGCTCCTTGTACAGGGCGCAGGCCCGCTGGTAGGCCTTGGCGAGGAGAAACCCGACGCTATTGCAGACATCAGTCATGGCTGGCTTCCGTGGTTCGATAATGGTGTGAAAACGGTGATGGTGATTATACGGATAATCAGCATGCTGTCAATTGATCCGTTCGGCCGCAGATTCGTCCCGGCGCAGGGGGAGTGCCCGTTACGCAAGGGGAGGTGGTGCAGGTTTTTTTACACCTGTAAAAAAACTTTACACATCCCGCGAAGCCTTGCCGGGCGTGACTTTGCAGGGTGGAGAGAGCGGAGTGTAAAATTTATTTACACTTTGGCACCTTTGGCTGAGTTTTGCTTAATGTGGTGAGGGTGGTAACTGGTTGTAATTGTAGGTGGATTATAAAATAACAATGCACCGATTTTTGGCTCGATTGTTGATTGTTAGGAGCGGTGCAATGGGCGTTTCCCGGCAAGCAGCCGACACTCGCAATAACCCATGATTTATTCAAATGCACATTCAATTCGCAACAATGGTGCGTAGCGGAGCCGTGGAGACGACGGCCAGTCAATGCCGGTTGGCGGAACAGGTGGGGATATGAAGACATTCAGGCTCGTCGCGGTTATCATGCTTTTCGTCGTTTCATGCCTAATCGGGGGCGGGAGGGGCTTCTGCGCCGACTCCCCCCTGACCGGCTTCGACCTGAGCATCGTCGGCTTCAACGTGACGGCAGATCCGGCGTACCAGGCCGTCCCCAAGGGGATAGCCAGCCGGGTAAACGCCGGCCTGAATGCCGGCGGCTATGATGTCGCCGCCATCATCGCCCAGCTCCCCCAGGGGTACACAGTGCGCGCCGAACTCTCCGGGCCTGCGTTCCAGACACCTCTCTCACTTGTGGCCAGGCCAGGTGAGCCGTTCGAGCTGCCGACCCTGCCGGTAATAGGGCGCTATACCTTGGGCAATATCCGTCTCTGCGACGAAAAGGGGACAACCCTCTTCGGTGCCATGCCCGAGGCGGTGGCCATCGAATCCATACCAGACCCGATCGTCACCAGTGTCACCACCCGCCAGCTGACAGTGCAGGAGCTCCAGGAGAGGGGCGTCACTTTCGACTCATCCAATTTCAGCGCCTACCAGTTCACCGTGGGGATTGCCACCCAGAGCGGCCAGGTTCCCCTGACCCTGCCAGTGGTCATCCCCACCAGCCAGGTTGTGCAGCAGACCCCGGAGATCATTGCAGCCGCACCTGTCAGCATCCCCCTGGCGGAAACGGCCATTACCCCCCCAGATGTTCCTGAAACAGCCGTCCCCCTCAACCTGGAGGTGAAGCCGTTCATGCTGGAGGTGGAGGACAAGGAGGTCGCCGCTAAATACGTCCTCCCCCCCATCCCGGGGGTTGTCGTCATCCCCGGCAACATCGGCTTCCTCCATCAGTACTTCAGCGCCCTGGCCATGGTCACCAATGGCGCACCTCTCCAGTCCGGCCTGACAATCCGCGACGTCAGCGCAGCCATCAGTTTCCCCCTCGGCGAGGACAAGATAGCTGGAAGCGACGAGGCTCCCGGCGATGACCCGCTGCGAATGGCCAAAGGGGGGAGCGGCTACTTCCCGAGGGCTATGGATGTCGCGAATTCTGGGCCAGACGGCAAGCCCGGCACCACCGACGACATCGGCAGCATGAAGCCTGGGGAATCGGGGCAGGCGGACTTCACAATAGAGGGTTTGAAGGAAGGTACCCATCGGGTCGACTTCGACATCACTGCCACCCTGGACGGCCTCCCCATCGGCCCGGTCACCATCAAGGGGAAGGCCAGCGGCGCCGTGCTGGTGCGCAATGCCGATTTCAGCGTCACCTTCGGCCATCCGGCCACGGTCCGGGCCGGGGAAGCCTATGACCTCTTCGTCACCGTCACCAACACCGGAAAGAGCCTGGCCAACCTGCTCACCGTCAGCCTAGACCCGCGGGCCATCTCCGGCGCCGTCTTCGCCGAAGGCGAAGACGGGGTGAAGAACATAGAAACCATACTCCCCGGCTCAGCGGCCACGGTCAGATACCGTCTCAAATCCCAGCGTACCGGCAAGGTTACCGCCACCGCCTTCGAGTCCCCGGAGCTCAAGGGGCGCTTCATCCTCCGTACAGGAGTTGGCGAGAATGGCATCCCCCTCTCGCCGGACAGCCTCATCCTCCCCTACACCGGAGGGCTTGCACCAGAGCTGATCACCTCGGCCGTAGGGCTTCTCGGCCAGGCATGGAGCGTGGCCACCGCTCCGGCCGGGGCGCTGCCGGCCACCGTCCTTCCCATAAGCAAGAGCACCGTCACCAACCGGGCCTACGATCTATCGGAAGCCGGCCTGCGTCTCATCCTCGGCGACAGCCAGGCAAAGGCGGTGGCCGACCTCGCCTTCGACTTCTTCGGCTCGGACCAGTACCACAAGGGGTTCGACTCCCTGAGGCGCAGCTCCTCCATGGGGCGCGACCTGAGCAGCTCCATAGCAGCCATCTTCGCCGAGGAAGCGGACAGGAGCGGCCTGCTGACGTTCCAGGCAGCCCTAGCCGACAAGGTATCCTATCGCCCCGCCCATCTCTCCGTGGCCGCAACCGCCGCGCCGCTCCGCATGAGGCTGACCGACGGCTCCGGGTACAGCAGCGGCAGCCTGGAGAGCAGCCCCGCCAGCAGAGCCATCCCCTATGCCGACAGCCTGGTAATGGGTGAAAACGGCAACGAGCGGAGCACCATGATCCTGGCAACGAGGCTCGACTCCGGTCGCTACACCCTGGATCTGTCCGCCGACGGGGTGAGCCTCTTCGATCTGGGGCTGGTGATTCCCGATGCAGGAGGAGTTCTCACCCAGTACCTCTTCAGCGGCCTCACGATACCCGCCGGGGGGAAGGGGAGCATGGAAATCATCCCCGGAGCTGGCGCCCCGCTGCTCGTCATAGACGATGACGCTGACGGCGTAGTCGACCGGACCCTGGAGGCATCGGCGCTCCTGGTTATCCCGGACCATGGGCCGCGGCTTGTCGCCGCCACCCAGCTGGTCCCGGGCTTCGGCCCCGGCGGCGACAAGCATGGCCGCAACGTCGCCCTCCTCTTCTCCGGCAGGGTGAGCAGGGAGAGCGCCCAAATCGCCGCCAACTACACCATGGCAGGCAACAGGGTCAAACAGGCGACACTTCAGCCCGGCAGCCGCATGGCCTTCCTCCTCCTCAACGAGGGGATCGGCCCTTTCTTCAATCATGACATAACCGCTACTGGTTTGGTGAGCCAGAGCGGCAAGGCAATGGCCGCTGCGGAAACTCTGCCGGTCAAGATAAAGGCTGAGGGCCCGGCCGCGGTTGTCAGCGGCACTGTCCGTACAGCCAGGGGTGAACCTGTCAAAGGGGCGAAGATCAGGCTCTACCAGCTGATCTGGTACGACG
>CALMOE010000167.1 GCA_937871715.1 uncultured Geobacter sp.
TCGGGACATTGCTTATTTTACCCCTCAGGCTGTCTCACAAACCCCGGCCACCTCACAATGTGGGGTCGGTGCTGGTAGTCCTGTCTTCGGCAAGTCTCGTGTTTGCATCGGACAACTAGATTGGGAGCATCACCTTGTAACGCGGTGGCTGGAGTTCGCTACCATCAAGAATAGACACCATGAATAATAACACCATAAAAACCGCCCTTTTTTCTGCAATTTTGTTCGGGATATCTCCCGTTGCCTGCAAGGCTTTCGTAGGAGATATGCCGTCTTCGCTCCTCGCCGGACTGCTCTATCTCGGGTCAGGGATTGGCCTGACCGGAGTTGCGTTTTATCAGAAGAGTAGCAGCTATCACGCCCTGCGGTTGCTTTCATATCGACAGAGGGCATGCCTAGTGGGCGCGATTCTGGCCGGAGGCGTCATTGCACCTTTGTTTCTCGCGTATGGCATACGCTACGGCACGGCAAGTGAAGTATCACTGCTTTTGAACTTCGAGGCGGTGGCAACGACACTGCTGGCATGGCTGATCTTCCACGAAAACATCGGTGCCAGAGTATGGCTGGGGAAGGCGTTGATCATCGGCGCCTCCATTCTGATCGTGTTTACCGGTGGCGACAGCCTGCGTCTCTCCATCCCTGGTTTGTCGGTCCTTGCCGCGTGCGTCCTCTGGGGGATCGATAACAATCTGACACGGGAGATCGAGTCCATCCCCGCCACCCTCCTGGCAAGCATTAAAGGATGGAGCGCCGGTCTCTTCAACATTCTTCTTTCCCTCGCATTGTTTAGATGTCAGGTCACTGCGCTACAAGTCTCGGGAGCCCTTGTCATCGGGGCATTCAGCTATGGCGCAAGCCTGGTCCTGTTTATTCAGTCCCTGCGCGAGATCGGTTCTGCCAGGACCAGCACCTGGTTTGCATCCGGGCCATTCATCGGCACGGTGCTTTCAGTCATACTCCTTGGAGAGCGGCCACCCGGCGGATACTGGGCGGCAGCACTCATCATGCTTTCCGGCATGTTCTTCCTCTATGGCGAAATGCACCGACACAAACACCATCATGAGCGGTTGGAACATTCACATCCCCATGAGCATGATGAGCACCATGCGCATGAGCACGAAGGAAATGAACATGGTGGCACTCACGACCATCCCCATGTACACGAACCGGTGACTCACTCGCACGTTCACTGGCCTGATATTCATCACCGGCATAGCCATTAAGGAATCACAGGGATCAATTCCGATACCATCGAAACAGGGAGGTTTTCATGAGCCGATTTACGAACCCGCTTTATCTGGCGCTCATGCTGGCTGTTGTGTCTATTCCATTCGTCGTGGATTATGCTTTTGCCAAAGATGGCACTATCGTCTGGCAAGGGGCGGTGGCAGTTAGGAAGACCTACACGGTTCCGAAAGGGAAGACCCTTGAGATCCGTTCTGGAACGAAGGTTCTGTTTTCCAAGGGCGCTACGCTGTCCGTAAAGGGAACCCTTAAGGCATCTGGCAGGAAGGGAGAAGAAATACTCTTCACCTCGGCAAAATGGGGGAAAAAGGTGCTTGGCACGAGATCATGCTCGATAACGCCGGTAACAGCGTCATGGAACATTGCACAATCGAGAATGCTGCCTGGGGGCTGCACAGCCATGGCACCAAGCTAAACCTCAGCAACTCTACGATCAGGAACAGCGAGGTGGGATTGAGATTTCGCAGCGGGCCGCTACACCATACGCAACTGCCGATTCACAGTTGCGGTTCGCTTGTGGGGGGAATTGCCATCACGGCTGCAGTTAAACAATAGTTATTGACTGTAATTAATTTATTTCATGGTTGTTTTGCGTTGACTTTCATGGGTATATCAGTGATATTGAAAACCAGTTTCAGTATTGGCAAAGATTGGTCGC
>CALMOE010000168.1 GCA_937871715.1 uncultured Geobacter sp.
AGAACAAACCGGTTAATGCAACTTCCTAACCGGACACTACTGGGTGAGTCAATGAATTTTGCTGGAATGACAATGGACAACAAGTTTCTAAAGGTTCTTTACCTGTCGCACTCTGCTGAACTGGCTGGTGGAGCGGAGAAATGTCTCTACACGCTTCTTAAGCATCTTGACAGGGAGAAAATTGAACCGGTTGTGGTATTTCCTGTAGACGGGCCATTCAAGGATGCAGTAGAACAACTGCAAATCACTACCCATGTTTCACCTATGGAATGGTGGGTGGAGACCGAGTGCGGCATCCCCTTTCATGACGATGCTTTTCTTGAACGTGTAAGGAAAATCGGTGAGATCCTGGAAAATGAGCAGCCCGACATTGTCCAGACCAATAGTTCGGTGATCTGGGAAGGGGCTGTAGCAGCTCATTTGCAGAATGTACGTCATGTCTGGCATGTTCACGAAATTCTGGAAGGTCACCCAAGTCTTACAGCCGTGCTCCCGCTGCCGCTATTCTATCGAGTTATGGCAATATTTTCTGACAGGGTCGTCACTGTGTCCGATACTGAGCGAAGAGTATTGGCCCGACGGGTTTCCCCGGAAATACTGACGACAATTTATAACGGCGTAGAACCCGATCAGGTCGGCGCCGAGGCAGCAGACTCCCTGAGAACTGAATTGAACATTCCGCCTGATACAGTCGTTGCCCTGACATTGGCGTCGCTCGCTAGGTACAAGGGGATTGACACTCTGCTCGATGCGGCAGTACTTGCGGTATCTCACAACGACGCCATCAGGTTTGTTCTGGCCGGAAGTGGTACTGAAGAAGCAATAGATATCTTGAATAGCAAGATAGCCCGATTGGGTCTTGAGGGAATAGTCAACTTCCTGGGGTTCCGCCCGGATGCCCGGGCGTTAATGCATGATTCCGACTTTGTTGTGATTCCCTCCGAGTATGAATCATTTTCATTGGTTACAGCTGAAGCAATGGCTGCCGGCAAGCCGGTTATAACAACTGATTGTGGGGGGCCGTCCGAACTCGTGGTGGATGGTGGAACCGGATACGTGGTGCCGGCGAACGATCCTCCAGCGTTGTATACAGCTATGCTGAGGATGTCTGCGGATGCTCATCAGATGCGGACTATGGGCGAAAAGGGGCGTGAGCGCTATTATCAACACTATACTGCTGAAAGCAATGTGGAGAAATTCCTGCTTTTGTACAGGGAGTTGATGGCGACTTCGAAGCGCAAGTTGTTCAGCTTGGATGATAACGCAATGCTTTTGGATCTGTGCGATGCGTACCAATTACATATGGACAAGGTGAAGTTGCTGGCGGAGCAGGAGAGAAAATATCAAGAGCTTTCGTCCTATGCCGAGATGCTTCGGCAGAGTAATAAATATGCTGAAGAGCAACTCAATATTAAGGATATTCAGCTTCATAATGAACGTCTTCGTGTTATGGAGAGTGAAAAGAAGATTGAGAGTCTTTTTAATTCGCTGTCTTGGCGGATTACACGCCCGTTGCGAGCCCTCCACTCGATTATGACAGGCGCTACTTTCTCCCTTAACCACCAGGGCATAGACAATGCAATCTCCGTAACCACGTCGTTTTCTGACAACCGGAGTGATGCTTTCCTGCTTGACGTGGTCAGAAGAGGAAAAGGTGATTCTTACGATGTGGTAGTTTTTTCCGTAATCGACTGGCATTTTCGCTTCCAGAGGCCGCAGCAGTTGGCTAAGCAGCTTGCCTCGCTTGGTCACCGGGTATTCTATCTCTCCACTGAGTTCATCTATGAATGGCATGATCCGGGCTTCAGGGTCATCGATTCTCCTTGCAGCAACGTATTTGTTGTGCAGATTAACTGCCGTCCCCCTCATCCCAATATCTACCGGGATTCCATTCCGGCAGAGCAGGTTTCTTTCCTTGCGGAGTCCCTGCTACAATTGAAGAGTATATTGGGGATAGATAAAATGATCTCGTTGGTTAATTTGCCGTTCTGGCGTCCGGTGGTCGATGTGCTTCCGTCCGATATGGTCGTTTATGACTGCATGGACCATCATGCCGGTTTTTCTACCAATACGTCGGCCATGCTGGACGAGGAAACGCTGCTGCTTCATAGCGCTAACTTGGTGATTACATCATCCCAGCGGTTGTCCGATATTGTCGGTTCGGAGGTCCCTAACATCATTATTCGCAATGGAGCTGAAGTCGACTTTTTCTCTAATCGTCCTAAACTCCTTGAGTTCAAGTCGGAACGTCCGGTTGTGGGCTATTATGGTGCTATTTCGGATTGGTTCGACATGGAGTTGGTTATTGCTGCTGCAAAGACATTTCCCGGATGGGACTTTGTCCTTGTGGGGTCTACTTTTGGTTGCGATGTGAATCGTGCCCTACAAATTCCTAATATTAAGCTTACAGGTGAGGTTCCCTATGCAAGTTTACCCGGCTATCTTTATGCCTTTGACGTTTGCATGATCCCGTTCCTTTTAACGGAACTTACTCTCTGCACTAATCCGGTAAAAGTTTATGAGTATCTGAGTGCCGGTAAGCCGGTAGTGGCCACGGCTATGCCGGAGTTGCAGCTTATTTCTGATATTGTTCACGTTGCAGATTCCAAAGAAGACTTCATGGAAAAATTAAAAGTGGCAATGGAAGAACACTCTGATCGGTTACTGTCGAAGAAACGTTCAGAGTGGGCGTTGCAGCATGATTGGGCAGCGAGAGCAGAACAGCTGGAGCTAGAAATACGATATCGATTTGAAATGAAGGGCTGCAAACAATGACTACCGTCGCAATAGTTGTCCTGACATATAATTCCTTAGAAGAAACGACCAAGCCTTGTGTGGAAAGCATTTATCGGGCTAAGACTGTTATCGACTTTGAATTGGTCCTGGTCGACAATTGCTCAGTTGACGGAACCCGTGAATATATTCAGCAAATTGCTGCAACTCATGAGAATATCAGTGTTATTCTGAATCACAGCAACCTGGGCTATGCCGCTGGCAACAATATAGGAATCAGGGCGACTGAAGCCAGTTACTATGTTCTTCTTAACAGTGACACTTTGGTAACTGATTGCTGGCTAGATAAACTAGTGGCTTTTTTGGGTCAGCATGCAGGTGTAGGAATGGTCGGGCCGGTATCCAATTCGGTGGGGAACGAACAGATTATCCACGTCGAGGCGGAGAACGAAGGGGAAATTATTCTTGAAGGGTTGGCGTGGGCAGAAAGATGCGCCGGTGATTATTTCCATACATCAATGCTCGGTTTTTTCTGCGTGGCTATCAGGAAAGAGGTGATTGATTCTGTAGGAGTTCTGGATGAGAATTTCGGGATTGGTATGTTCGAGGATGATGATTACTGTCGTCGCGTAATAGACAGTGGTTACCAACTCGCGTGTATGGAGGATGTATTTGTTTTACATAAAGGGAGTATATCTTTCAAAAATGCTAACATTGATGGACTAAATGAACTTTTTTATCAGAATATGAATAAATTTGAGAAAAAACACTCGGTTCGTTGGCGTTCAGGTCTGACCCCTCCTAAATTTCTAAGATTAATTGAGGGATATATACAAGAATCATCAGACTATCCTAAAGTTATATTTAAAATAGCCAATAAAATAAAGGTGATGCATAAGTTTAACTACGATGCAGCCAATGATCAAGCCATGCAGATGGCTGCACGGCTTAATGAAGTATATGTATCATTGAGCTGGAAATTTGGCTCTGGAATAGCCAGGGCTTTGGGGAAATTGCCGTTCAGCGGACTATTCTACCGTATGGGCATGGGTATTTCAAAGTATTTGGGACCTGGCCGAACTGGCTAAACAGCATGCCTGTGTTGTGAATCTTGTAGCGTGAAGCTGATTTGTGGAGATACAGATGAGTTTGCTTGGAATGCTTAAGAGTAAGTTATTAGGGGGCATACTGACCGGAGACGGAGATGAGAGGGTTGCGTTCCGCTGCAACATCTGTGGTATGCAGTGTCGAGTCGAACGGTCGGCAATTGGTCGGGAAATTCCATCGTGCAAAGGCTGTGGTTCGACAGTCAGGATGCGCGCTATGATTCATTGCCTGTCCATGGAACTGTTCGGAGAGAGCAAAGTTATTGGCGATTTCCCGAATGATTTACATCTTCGGGGCGTTGGGATGAGTGACTGGGTTGGGTATGCCGACCGCTTGGCGAAAAAGTTCGAGTATACGAACACATTCTATCATCAAGAGCCCAAGCTAGACATTACAGATATTGACATAAATATGGAGGGGACCCTGGACTTCATAATATCAACTGATGTATTCGAGCATATTGCTCCTCCAGTATCAATAGCATTTGAAAACACCCACAGATTGCTAAATGAGGGAGGAGTATTCGTCTTTTCAGTGCCCTATTCACTGGACTCATCTCCGGTGGCTTTCGAGCATTTTCCAGATCTCCACAAATATCGGATCGAGCAAACCGAAAATAGTTTTGTCCTGCACAACGTTACTGAAAAGGGAGAAGTACAGCAGTTCGAAAATCTGATATTTCATGGAGGAGAGGGCGCAACCCTGGAGATGCGCTCTTTTACTTTGGACTCCCTTTACAACGAGTTCCAGAAGGCCGGTTTCCATGACGTCAGGGTACATGGGGAGTCCTTTGAGGAGTTTGGAATTTATTGGGATGGTGGATGGAGTTTACCTATTACGGCAAGGGCGAGGTAGCAGGTTGCATCTGTCGGGGAGCTTTCATGAGAGTAGTAGATCATGCATAATAGAGTAAATCATCAGCAGAACTGGATTGACAAGGATGGAATAGTCTCTTTGGCTCCTGGGCGACCAGCTCTAGTGAGTGTGGTGCTCCCCGTCTACAACCAGGCACAGTATCTTGGGCACGCGATTGATGGTGTGCTTGATCAATCGTATCCCGATCTGGAACTGATAATCGTCAACGATGGTTCAACGGACGGTATCGAACATGTGCTTGATAGGTACCGGCATATACCAAATGTTAGCATAATCAACCAGGCCAACCAGAAACTCCCCCGTGCCCTGAACAACGGCTTCGTCCATGCAAAAGGAGAGTTCTACAGCTGGACATCGGCCGACAACATCATGCTCCCGAATCAGGTCGAGAGGCTGGTTCGCTATCTCCAGGACCACCCGGACGCTGCCATGGTCTACTCGGACTACCAGGCCATCGACGATGCCGGAGACCCGTTGAACGATCCAACATTCAGGCCGCACAACCTGGACGGGAGCGACAGGAGTATCATCCGTCTCCCCCATGGTGTGACCGAGTCGAATTTCCATGACAGCGGCGATAACTTCATAGGCGCCAGCTTCATGTACCGGCGCGGTGCCGCCTGGTTCATAGGCGATTATTCAGCGGACACCTTTGGTGGAGAGGATTACGACTACTGGCTGAGGATGAGCAACTTCTTCGCGATCGGCCATCTGCCGGAAGTGCTGTATAAGTACCGGGTGCACGGCAACACCCTGAACGCACGGGCCGCTGAGTTGAAAATTTTCAAACGGGTGAGGAAGGTCCTGCAGCGTGATGCCGCTCTCCGCGCCTGCCTGCAGGACTATCGAAAATCACCCCCCCCCCAGAACCTCGATGAAGCTGTTAGCCGGCTAAGGGCGCGGGAGATTCTGGTCTACGACTATTCCAGGGGATATGGCCGGCTGGAAGCACGCCGTTCGCTATGGCGCAAGCCGTTCAGGGTGTGCAGCATCGACGTGCCTGCCGATGCAGTGGATGAAAAGGAACTGGGGCTGGCAGACATGATCGTCACAAAAGACCCTGGCTGTTTTGCCAAGTTTTCGCCCAGGTTCCAGACTAACATCTTCTGCTTCGATATAGAGCGACAACCGGAGCTCCTGGCCAGGCTGGCCGTTTACCGGGAGTTCATGCTCAGGAATGTGGGGAGCCGGCATAGATGACTGGCGAAAGGATAAACCTGCTCATAGAGGTCGCCTCCTTCGACAAGGGGGGGCTGGAAAAGGTCGTCCTCGATTCGGCGCTCCGCTTCGACCGGAGCCGCTTTTCGGTAACGGTCGTCAGCATTGGCAGGACAGGATACCTGGCTCAGCTTGCAGAGCGGCACGGCATAAGGGTCTACCGGCTGCCTCTCTTTAACAAACAGGGGGTATACAGGAAGATTCTGAACCGCCATGACATCAACCTGAGCAACTCGCATTTTTCCTACTTCGGCTATCCGCTCCTGCAGGCCAGCGGTATTCCGAATATCACCTTCATTCACAACGTCTACGCCTTTCTTCCGCCTATGCTGGCCGCATTCAGGGATGCCGACCGGTACGTCGATCATTACATCTCGGTCTCGAACAGCGCGACACGGTATGCCGTCGGCAAACTGGGGGTTAGGACTGAAAAGATAACCACAATTCCCAACGGCCTGATCGTGGAAGAGCACGAGGAGCGGAAGAGAAACGCCTCCCCCGTGAGACGGGGTGAGTTCGGCCTGGCCGAAACGGACTATGTCTTTCTGAACGTGGCCTCCTACAACCTGCACAAGGGGCATTACCTGATGGCAGACGCCATGCGCAGGATCGCGCAGCTGCGTAGCGACATCAAAATCCTGTGCATCGGCAACGTCATCAATCAGCCCCACATAACTGCATTCAGGCGTTATCTGAAGGAGAAGTCCCTTGACAGGTCGATTCTCATGCCCGGATACTATCCCCACGTGGAATCGTTCTACGGCATCACCGATGCCTTCCTGCTCCCCTCGTTCATCGAGGGGTGGAGTATAGCCATGAACGAGGCCATGTTCTACGGCAAGCCGCTGATCCTCACCCGGACTGGGGCCAGTGAGGAGGTCATAAGAGACGGCGATATCGGCATCCTCGTTGATAACGAGTACGGGGATATCCTGAATCTCGACGCTGCCCTGCTGGACGACCTTGCCTACAACCGGCGCGAATTCGTCACAGCCGACCAGCTTGCCGGGGCGATGATCGCGATGGCCGACAACCGGGATTACTGGCGTGCCGCAGGGGAAAAAGGGCATGAAAAGGTCGTGAAAGAGTATGCTTTAGACAGAACGATCGACCGCTATGAGCAGGTCTTCGCTGCTTTTGTGAGGAGAAATACTTGAAAAGAATTCTTATCACCTTCGGCACTCGCCCCGAGGCCATCAAAATGGTGCCGGTGGTCGAGGCCCTGAAAAGTAACACGGCATTCGACGTGAAGGTCTGCGTCACGGCCCAACACCGGCAGATGCTCGACCAGGTGCTGGAGCTTTTCTCCATAACACCGGAGTTCGACCTGAACCTGATGCGGCCGGGCCAAGATCTGACTGACATCACGAGTAACGTGCTACTCGGCATGCGTGAGGTGCTCAGGGAATGGCGGCCGGACTGGGTGCTGGTGCACGGCGATACCACCACAACTTTTGCCGCCGCCCTGGCCGCATTCTACGAGAAGGTCAGTGTCGGCCACGTGGAGGCGGGTCTCAGGACCGGCAACATCTACTCCCCCTGGCCCGAGGAGATGAACCGCAGGCTCGCCGGTGCAATCACGACCCTCCACTTCGCCCCCACCGACTGGGCGCGGGACAACTTGCTCCGGGAGGGGGTGGCGACGGAGCGGATACTGGTGACAGGCAACACAGTGATCGATGCCATCCTGGAGGTGGTGACCAGGGTCAGGGAAGACGCAGCGCTGCAGGCGGAAATGGCGGCACGTTTCTCGTTCCTCGATCACCGGAAACGGCTCGTCCTCGTTACCGGGCACCGCCGGGAGAACTTCGGCGCGGGGTTCGAGCGGATATGCCGGGCGCTGCGACGACTCGGCGAGCGCGGTGACCTGGAGATTCTTTACCCTGTTCACCTGAACCCCAATGTTCAGGAACCTGTACGCCGCATCCTGGGTAATACATCGTGCGTGCATCTGATAGAGCCCCAGGACTACCTCCCCTTCGTCTATCTCATGGACCGCTCCTTTATCATTATCACAGACTCTGGAGGTGTGCAGGAAGAGGCGCCATCGCTGGGGAAACCGGTACTGGTCTTGCGCGACACGACCGAACGTCCCGAAGCGGTGGATGCCGGGACGGTTCGCCTGGTAGGTACCGACGAGGACCGTATTGTTCAGGAAGCCGTTATCCTGCTTGACAACCAGCCGGCCTACGAGACGATGGCCCGGGCCCACAATCCCTATGGGGACGGCCAGGCAAGTAAACGTATAGTTCAAGCACTCCGGGAGATATGAAGAAACTCCTCTATCTCATGCACGTGCCGTGGGGGTGGATCAAGCAGCGCCCTCACTTCTTGGCTGAGGAACTGACCAGGCATTTCGATGTGCACGTCTTCCACCGCAAGACGTTCGGGAGAAATACCCTGGTGCAGAACATTGTGCCGTCAGGGCTCACGGTGAGTGTCATCCCGATGCTCAGGCTGACTAGCCTGTCTGGGGTGATGGATCACCTGAACAACCGCCGTATCGCCCGGTATTTCGGTGCCCACATTGCTGACTATGATATAGTCTGGGTTGCCCATCCCGACATGTTCGAATTAGTGAGTCCGGTTGTCCCGCCAAGTGCCGTGGTTGTGTACGACTGCATGGACGACCACGGTGCTTTCCCCGAGGTGAGCTGCAACGCAGGGTTGGCGCGGCGACTGTGGGTGCGCGAACAGAGGCTTCTTGACCGCAGCGATATCGTCTTTGTCTCCTCCGAGAGTCTGGGGGAGACCCTTCGGGAGCGTTACGGTCTGGCCAGGCAGCCCCTGGTTGTCAACAATGGTCTTTCCCTGGAGGATGCCGCCGACGCTCCCTCTCTACCGGCAGAGGTGGCCGGGCCCATGGCCGAGGCGTCCTTCAGGCTTGTCTACATCGGGACTATCGCGCCCTGGCTTGATTTTCCCCTTATACTTGAGACGGTGGAGCGATTCCCGCAGGTGACGGTTTTCCTCTGTGGCCCTTCTGACGAGCCGATCCCGGCCCACGAAAGGATCGTGCACCTAGGCCCCATCCAGCACAGGTACGTGGGGGGAGTGATGGCGGCCGCAGATGCGCTGTTCATGCCATTTCAGCTGTGTGAGTTGGTTAGGGGGGTTGATCCGGTCAAACTCTATGAATATGTTCACAGCTGCAAGCCGGCCTTGGCGCTACGCTATCCCGAGACCCTTAAGTTCGGGGAGTATATTGATCTGTACCAGACACAGGAGGAGTTCTTCGAACTCCTGGCCGGTCTCGTCTCCGGCGTCAGGGGGGCGAAAAAAAGTTGTGATGTGTGTCGGGCCTTTTCGGCCGCAAATACCTGGGAAATGCGGGCTGCTTACATTGCCAGCGTCGTCACCGAGTAGCGGGTGCCATGACTGATTATAGGATTCTTCTCAACGACATCCGCGATGAGTTACGGCGTACCGGTCTCTCCGGCTTATGTCGTAAGGCGGCAGCATACCTGTTCGATCCGCGGCGAGCGCTCGCCAGAAGCGAGTTGACAGGGTGGGGCGCGATAAGGCCGGTTGAATTGCCGGGTGGAGATGGTAACGGCATGGTCAGTGTTATCATGCCGGTCTATGACCGTACCTCCGAGTTGCGCGAAGCCGTCGAGTCGATCCTGAATCAGTCGTATTGCAATTTCGAATTGCTTCTTGTCACCGACGGTTCACCCAGGGAGACCTTGAATGTTGTCGAGCGCTACCGGGATCACCAGCAAGTGAGGCTTTTTCACTACCGGGACAATTCGGGAAATGCGGTCCGAGGCAGGAACAGGGGGATTTGTGAGGCAAGGGGCGAATTCATAGCTTTCCAGGACAGTGATGATCTTGCAGAGGTGGACAGGCTGCGTATATCGGTGGAGTGCATACGGCGGTATGACGCCGATATCGTCTATGGCGGGTGGCGTGCTCTTGTTGACGGCTCAAGGCTAGACACCTGGCTCAGGGACGGGCAGGTCGTCGTCCCGGTGCGGTTTGCCGTCTCGGACCTGCTGCGGAACAACAGGATTTGTCAAAGCACCGTGCTTGCGAGACGGAACGTCTTCGCAGCTGTCGGCGGATACAAAGACGTTATGAAGTTCCGTGAGGACCATGAATTGTGGTTGCGGGCCGCATTTTACGGATGCCGGTTCAAGTCGATCCCAAATGTGCTGGCAAGTATCAGGGTCCACCAGGGGAACCACGAGAGAAACTATATTGATGACGACCAGTTCTGGTACCGATTGATGCTGCGGGAATACCGGCTAAAGCCCGGCAATGCCGAGTTCGAGAACCTGCTGGAAAAAGCATGAAAACTGGGACAATTCTCTTTATTGCCCATTCTGCCGAGCTGTATGGTGCAGAGAAGGTGCTGCTGAATACGGTTCAGCATTTTTCCCGCAGCTATGATGTTCACGTTGCCGTGCCAGCCGAGGGAGCCTTTTCTCATGAACTCTCTGGCGTACCGGGTGTCACCATGCACACCCTGATACTGCCGAAATTCACCCGACACTTAGCCGATCAGCTCGGCAATCTCCTTGGTATGGGAAGTTTCGTCCGCCAGGTTCACCTCTTGTTGCGCCGGACAAACCCCGATCTCGTCTTCTGCAATACCATCCGAAACGTAATTACGGCCGTTGTTGTGAAGCTTATGGGATACCCCGTTATCATCCATATCCACGAAAAGAACCTTGATGGAGCCGCCGGGAAACTGTTTGCCTGTCTGATGGACAGATTCGCTTCACGGGTGATATTCATCTGCAATTATGCCAGAGACACTTTTGTGAGGCGCGCCAAGGGCCTGCAGGCTAAGAGTACGGTCATATACAACGGTTATGATGGTTCTGCAGCTATTGAAAACGAATCCTTACCCGCAGGGGGGGGGCTGGGAGACTTCCCGGTTATGGTGACGATCGCCAAGCTAGCGGAGCACAAGAGGGTCGGCGATCTGATATCAGCGATGTCGATCCTGATACACGACTTTCCGCGGGCAAGGTTGCATATTATCGGCGAGGGACCTCTTTTCCATGATCTGGCAGGGCAGGTACGGACGGCTGGCCTAGAAGAGCGGGTTTCCTTTGTCGGGTATGTGAAGGATGTTTCGGTATACCTGAGGACGGCAGACGTTTTCCTGGCCCCTTTTGCCAACGAAGGGTGCAATATGGCAACCATCGAGGCGATGGTCTACGGCCGACCGGTGATTGCCGCGGCCAGCGGTGGGCTACTGGAGATCGTGGACCAGGGGCAGACAGGTTTTTTTTATCCGGTGGGGAATGTCGACCTCCTTACCGAACTGGTTAGCAATGTATGCCGGTCCGACGAGTTGAGGCGAGAGTTGGGCTCTGCCGGGAGGTCAAGGGCAGCCGCACTTTTTTCCCAAGAAAGGCAAATGGGGATGATTGAAGCACTTCTAGCCGAGACAATTCAGGGAAAGGCCCGATGATCTCGGTCTGCATGGCCACATACAACGGCCAGCGTTTCATCCGACGCCAGTTGGATACCATTCTCTCCCAGCTTGCTCCCGGGGACGAGCTGGTGATCAGCGACGACTCCTCAACCGACGGAACGGCCTTGATCCTGGCCGAATACGCCAGGGCGGACTTACGCATTCGCCTCTTCACAGGCCAGAGATTCTGCTCCCCGATTTTCAATTTCGAATTTGCCCTTCTGCAGGCACGGGGGGGGATCATCGTCCTGGCGGATCAGGATGACATCTGGCTGCCGAACAAGCTGTCGACAGTTCGTGGATTTTTCGCCGCCAATGTCGCCAGACCGCTCCTCCTGGTTCTTGACGGGGAAGTGGTGGACGAGACCGAGTCATTGCTCTGTCCATCAGTGCTGGAAAAGCTGCAGGCCGGTCCCGGTTTCTGGAAGAATCTCTTTGATAACCGCTATCTCGGCTGCTGCATGGCCTTCTCCAGTGACCTTCTGGGGTGGGCTCTGCCGTTCCCGAGACTGATACCGATGCACGACATGTGGCTCGGGCAGCTCTGTGAGAGGGTAGGGACAACCGCATTCCAGCCGGTTGTCACCATGCGCTATCGCAAGCACAGCGCAAGCCTCACCGATTTCAGGATACAATTCCGTCCCTGGCTGCAGATCAAGCGTCGGGTGATCCTGGCTGCGAGCCTTCTGTGGCGGAGCCTGCGGGGAGGGGGAGGCCATGAGCACACCTGATGTCTCCATAG
>CALMOE010000169.1 GCA_937871715.1 uncultured Geobacter sp.
ACTATCCTCTTCGTCGGCAGCGTCAGATGTGTATAAGAGACAGGCTCTGGACCATGGACAATGACTGGAGCGATTCGTCAGGGAACGGCAATCACGGCACGGCAAACGGCGGCGTGACGTTCAGCACCGAGAGGAGCGGCGGAACCTCAGCTGGAAGTTTCGATGGGGTCAATGACTACATTTCTATCCCTGTAACATCAGCCCTCTCACCTGCGTCGACTGTTACGGTTGAGGCGTGGGTTAAGCCGAATAATATTGAAACGTGGCATCAGGTGGTAACAAAGCGGTATTCAGAGGGTAGCGATCCTTATAACTCTTACATACTGGCCTCTAACGGTACCGGTTCCAGCAACAAATGGAGTTTCAGTATAAGCAACGGCACAACCGGCAGTCAGGTTAACGTGGTGGATACCGACGTAATTGTTCCGAACTCCTGGACTCATCTGGTCGGGACATATGATGGCGCAACGGTAAAACTCTATGTGAATGGGGTACTGAAGGCTGCGGCCAACAAAACCGGCTCCATCGGCTACTCGACACTCCCCCTGAGAATAGGTTCCTCCAACATTTCATCAGGACAGTACTTCAAAGGCTTGATCGATGAAGTGGCCATTTACAAACGGGCGCTGTTTGCCGAGGAGGTGCTGGCCCATTACAACTCCGTGCCGAAACTGACAATGACCAGTCCGGGGCAGACCGTCTACTACAAACCCGGCGAAACCGGCATGGCAACTGTTACTGCCACCCACCCTACCGGTGTCAGCAGTATGAGTTGCACCGCCACCGGTGCTGCCAGCGGCACCATTACCCTGCCGGTCGATCCGGCGCAGCCCAGGGCACCCGGCGAGTTCCCCTTCCAGGTTGCGGCCAATGCTGCGCCGTATGCATCCATAGGCCTTTCTTGCAGCGCTTCCGATGCCACCGGCAAGGTCGGCTGGGGGAGTCTGGCCTTAACTGTGGCCGACATCGTCGCTCCGACTGTCGTCAGTTCGTCGATTGCCAACAATGCCACGACAGTACCGGCAACGTCGCCGATCACCGTCACCTTCAGCGAGGCGCTGTCGGCATTTTCCGTTTCTTCGGCAACCGTGACCATGGTCAAGGACGACGGCAGCGGCACTCAGGCATCCGGCACAGTATCGCTCTCCGCAGACGGCAAGAGCATTACCTTCGCCCCCGTCCCGGCCCTGGCCGGTCTAACTCCGTACAAGCTGGCCATCAGCGGAGCGGTAACCGATCTGGCCGGAAATCGGCTCGGAGGTGACTACACCCTTAGCTTTACCACCCTTCCGGCGACTGCCGTGATCATCAACGGTCAGGGGACGAGCAGTGCGCCATACACCATAACTTCGGGACTCTACAGTTACATCCAGATCGTCAACAGTTACGTAGTGGTGACCGGTCCGGTGACGGCCGACACCATTACCCTCAGCAACAGCACCATTACTCACAAGCAGACCGGCACAAGCGGGGCGGAGCGGCTGGAGCTGAACGCCACGACCCTTACTATCGACAGCAGCTCGAAGATCGATGTCAGCGGGAAGGGGTATTTAGGCGCTGGTCAGGGTGGGAATGGCAACTACTATGGCCGGACGATCGGGAACACGACCAGCGGCGGGAGCTCGTATACTAACGGCGGCAGTTACGGCGGTCTTGGGGGTATAAATAACGGCAGTTACGCCACCAACCCGACGTACGGCGATCCGGCCAACCCGAGTGACCTGGGGAGCGGCGGCGGCGCATGGCCTTACTATGGTGGCAACGGCGGAGGTTTGGCGCGGCTTGCGGTTGGCACCCTGAACCTTGATGGGAGCATCCTGGCAGACGGTGGCAATGGCAGTTACACAAACTCTGGTGGTGGCAGCGGTGGTGGCATCCGTCTTGATGTTGGTACATTGACAGGCAGCGGCAGCATCAGCGCCAAGGGAGGCATGAGTGCTTATGGTTACGGTTCCGGCGGTGGCGGCCGGATTGCTGTCTATTACGATACCATGGCTCTGCCGCAGGGGAATATCAATGCATCGGGCGGTTCAGCCGGAGTAAATGGCGGAGCGGGGACAATTTACCTGAAGGCGAAATCGGCTGCGACGGGAACAATCTATATCGACAACAAAAACATCGTCACCGGCTTCCTCTCCACAGCGCTCCCTGCGGTTCAGAGCGGGACAATTGGTACGCTTACGGCTAACAGCCTCACCCGTAGCAGCGGCAGTTGGCAGGCTGGAGCGCTTAAGGGGTTGAAGATCAACCCGAATAAATCCCAGGGCAAGACCTTCACCATCATCGATAACAACGCGACGGTAGCCTTTACCGATCTTGCCGATGGCGACCTGACCCTGGTTGCGTCGGTCGGTTCTTCGTTTAGCGGGGTTGCTTCCTTCAATGACGAGATAGTGATCACCGGCAAGGCGCGGGTAACTTCAGCCGACCCGCTGTATCTGATGAATAAAGGGACGATCACCGGTGGCGGGGTTCTTTCCGCCGATCCGATGACAGTCACAACCGGCAATGAGTTGATCGTCGATGGAGGCACCCTTTACGGCGACGCCGGCGGCATAACAGCGGATCTGGTCACCGTGAAAAACGGTGGTGTCATTACCCATTGGGATGCCACTACCACCGCGACCCACAAGCTTGTTCTGAACGCCACGACCCTTACTATCGACAGCAGCTCGAAGATCGATGTCAGCGGGA
>CALMOE010000170.1 GCA_937871715.1 uncultured Geobacter sp.
TACACTATCCTCTTCGTCGGCAGCGTCAGATGTGTATAAGAGACAGCCTACAAGAAGACCCTCCTCTGCGGGCAGCTCCTGCTGCTGCTCTTGATGTGCGGCACCCTCGGACCGATGGAGGCGGTCTCCCGGCCTCTCCTTGCCGCCTGGTTCTTCGCCATCGGCCTGGCTGTCTCCAGCGGGGTGATGATCTACCCCATCATCCGCAACAGCTTCCCGGTGCGCATCGTCGGCACGGCCCTAACCTCCCTAAACTTCTTCGTCCTCATGGGGGCGGCAGTCATCCAGAACCTGATGGGGGTGATCATCGACATCTACGCCCATGAGAAAGGCGGCGTGACGCCCGATGCGTTTCACGCCGCCTTTCTCATGCCGATAGCCGGCCTGGCAGTGGCCATACTCCTCTACCTGCCGGTGAAGGAGAAGATGTAACCAACCCCCCTCACTCCCCCCTTCTCAGGGGGGCAGCAGACGTCTCCTCCCCTGACAAGGGGAGGGGGGAGGGGTTAATCGATGGAGACCAGCTCCAGCTCGAAGGTCAGGTCCTTGCCGGCCAGGGGGTGGTTGGCGTCGAAGGTGATCTCTTCGTCTGTCTTCTCCATCACGCAGACGCCGATCTCCTCGTCGTCCTCGCCGGAGAGGATCAGTTCGTCACCCTCCTCGGCATCGAAGTCCTCGGGGAGGTCGGTGAGAGGTACGGTGAAGACCCTGGCCTCGTCGTAGTCGCCGAAGGCGTCGGCGGCCGGGACGGTGACCGTCTTGCGCTCGCCGGGAGCCATGCCGATCAGGGCCTCCTCAACTGCCGGGAAGAACTCCCCCTCGCCGATGACGATCCGCATCGGCCCGGTCTCATGCTCGCAGCCGCAGTCGTCGCTTTCGCACTCGCCGCTGGAGCACTCATCGTCGCCGCACTCCCCCTCGTAGGTTGTGTCGAACACCGTGTCGTCGTCCAGCTTGCCGGTGTAGTGGAAAAGGACTGTATCTCCATTTTTTACTTGTGCCATCTTAATCTTCCTCTCTTTTCGGCCATTGCCGTTGCTTGATCCCCCCGGAGCGATCTCCGGGCGATGTTTCAGTATAGACGATTTTTTTCTTTGCCGTACAGAATGTTTACGATAAAAAGTTGTAGCTGACAAGCCGCCTAATCCTGAATTAACCGTAAGGAGAGACCTGTGAACCTACCCCTGTCAGAAGTGGAAGCGCGCATCCTCGGTGCCCTCATCGAGAAGGAGCTGACCACCCCCGACTACTACCCCCTTACCCTCAACTCCCTCACCAACGCCTGTAACCAGAAGTCCAACCGGGACCCGGTCATGGCCCTGGAAGAGGAGGAGGTGGTGCGCAGCGTCGACAGGCTGAGGATGAAGGGTTTTGTCCGCCAGTCGGCCGAAGGTGGCAGGGTGCCGAAGTACTGCCACTGTCTGGGGGAGAAGCTGCCGCCGCCTGAGCTGGCGCTTCTGGCCGAGCTGCTTCTGCGCGGTCCCCAGACCCTGGGGGAGTTGCGGGGAAGGGGGGAGAGGATGGCACCCTTTGCCGACCTGGAGGCGGTGGAGGAGAGCCTCAGGGAGCTGCAGCAGTTCGCCCCCTGCCTGGTGACCCTGCTCCCCAGGCAGGTTGGTCAGAAGGAGCAGCGCTACGTCCATCTCCTCTGCGGAGAGCCCCGGCTTCCCACGGCAGAGCGGCAGCCCCCTGCCGAGGCCGCCAGGCTGCGGGTTATGGCCGAGGATGAGCGGATCGCCTCCCTGGAGCGGGAGGTGGCGGAGCTGCGGACCGAAGTGGCGGAGCTGCGGAAAACAGTGGAGGAGTTCAAGTCCCAGTTCGACTAGCTCCGGATTACGTGGCTGGAGGCTCAGCGCAGGCGGACCCTGTTCGCCATGCCGGGCCAGTCGACGCCGCGGTAGATCTCCAGGAGCTTGCCGTTCTGCAGGTTATTGTCGGCCGTCTCCCCCTTGTCAGGGTCAAAAACGGGCTTGCCGTGGAATTTCCACTGGATGGTCACCAGCTGCACCGCTTCGGCTGGCAGCTTGCTGTTGAAGAAGGCGAAGTCCGGGGTCACCACCCCGACCCCATCCTTGCTCTCCACCGGCAGGAGCGCTGGAGTGCCACCTTCAGGGGGAGCGGTACTCTCAATCCTTGCCTGCTGGCTCTTCTGCTCCGGGGTGAGGGAGGCCAGTTCCTCCTTAAGCTTCCCCAGGCGTACGCCGAGGAGCTCCGCCGACTCACGCAGTTCGCCGCTGATGGAGCGGCTCCTCTCGATCAGCTCCCTGTCCCCGGTCGGAGCGAGGCTGCTCCTCCCCTCCTCCACCAGCACCGGCATGCCGCTCTGCTCGTCGGTCGACGCAAGCCGGGCGGAGGTGGCAGCTATGGCTGCCTGCAGGAACCTCTCCCTGCTCACCGGCTGCCACATGGGGGCCGTGTTGCGGGTGAGGAAGGCCACGGCGTGGCCGTTGTTGACAAAAACAGGCATGCCGCGCCGCTCCCCGTCCCTACGGGGTTCGGGGAGGAGTACACCGGCCTCGTCACGGTAGAGGAGTGGCAGGTGGGAGAAGATCTGCCCCAGGTCGTTGACGCCGATGTCCATGGTCGCCGCCCTGTTGAAGGCGGCCTTTACCTTCCCTGCCGACTCCTCGTAGGAGCCGATCAGCAGGGCAAGGGCGCCGCCGGGTCGTTCACCAGGACACTGCTTGCCGCTGCAGCTGTCGAAGCGGTTCTTGCCGCTGGCCGATCCCCAGAAGCGGGCCTCGAAACCCTTTGGGGGGGTGAAGGTTGGTGAGGTGGTTATGTACTTGGCGATCTCCTGCAGGGTGGCGCGGACGCTCTTCATCCCCCTGTCGCCGAACTTCTTCATCTCCGGGCCGGGCTCGTTCATGGAGAAGGTCCACTTCCCCTTCTTTTCCGCCAACCCCGGAGGCTCTTCGGCAAATCCGGGGGTGCTGGCGAGCAGCATTGCCGCAAGGAGCGCGGCCGTCATCCTGCCAAGGGTCATCTTCTCTGCTCTTATGCCATTCATGCCCTGATCATCACCAGCATCATCTTGAAGCGCTCCACCGCCCTGAGGGAGTGGGGAGCATTGGCAGGCATGATGATCGCCTCCCCTGCGGAGACGGTTCTGGGGACCCCCTCGATGGTTATTTCCGCCTTGCCGTCGAGAATCTGCACGAAGGCGTCATAGGGGGAGGTGTGCTCACTCAGCCCCTGGCCGGCATCGAAGGAGAAGAGGGTTATGGTGCCGATCTTCCTGTCCACCAGGGTGCGGCTGACAACTGAGCCCTCCTGATATGCCGCCATGGAGCTGAGGTCGAGCACTTTGCCGACTATTGTTTCGTTTGCAGCCATTGATTGTTCCCCCCCTTTGCAGAGAAAACCGGCCGGTGGCCGGTGGTGGTATGTTGAAATGTTTATTGCCGTGCTACTCCTCGGTCTCCTTTTCAGGCTCCCTGTTTTTCTGCATGTATGAGCGCCCCTCGAACACCCCTCCGTCGGCCACTGTCAGCCGCTGGGTGTAGATGTCCCCGCAGATCTCACCCTTGGGCTGGATCTCCACGCTCTCCGACGAATGGACGTTGCCGGTTATCCTGCCGGCGGCGATGAGGGTCCTGGACTTGATGTCGCCGAGAATGCACCCTTCGGCTCCGACGATGACGCTGTCCGCAGCCATGGTCCCCTCGAAGCGGCCGTCGATGCGCAGGGTCCCTTTGGAGACGATCTCCCCCCTGCTTACTGTTTCATTGCCGATTATAACTTCCAGCTTCGCATGTTTCTTGCTCCCGAACATGGTGGATCTCCGCAAATGTTTGTAATTGCTGCTGCCGGACTGGTAATCGCCGGGAACTGCCTACCGCTTTCCGGCGAGGAAAGGGGCAGGGTTTATGCTCTGGCCGTTGCGCCACACCTCGTAATGGACGTGTGGTCCGGTGGATACGCCGGTGGAGCCGGAGTAGGCGATAACCTCACCCCTCCTGACGGTCTGTCCCGCCCTGACTACGTTCTTCGAGTTGTGGGCGTATACCGAACTCAGCCCATGGCCGTGCTCGATGACCACTATGTTGCCGCTTCCGCCGCTGCGCTCGCTGAAGCTCACCACCCCGTCGGCGGTGGCGTGCAGCGCTGTCCCTACCGGCATGGTGATGTCGATGCCGGTGTGTAACTTCCTGCCGCCGAAGCGGGGGTGCTCGCGCATGCCGAAACCGGAGCTGATCCTCCCGCTTGCCGGCCAGCCACTGGGGGTGACGCGGAAGCTGTCCTGCTCCCTGGCCAGGTAACGGTTGATCTCATCCACGGCCGCCGCAGAGCTCTTGATCTGCTCCTTGAGGGCTTCCACGTCTATGGACCCCTCCTCCCCCCCTTTATCCAGGTTCTGCAGAACCTCCTTGCGGGAGCCGAGGGAGAAGAGCTTCCTGAACTGGGACTCGGACTGCTTCAGGGAGTCCATGGTGGACTGCATCTCGTTGAACTCCTTGCTCATCCGGGCATAGTCACGTTTCATCCGGTAGTAGTCGAAAGCCTGGATAGTCAGGGAGACGGTGAATATCGCCCCCATGAATGCAAGGGTGCAGAAGGTGGCTGCGGCGAACATGGGGATGCGGATGCTGCGGGAGCTGAAGCGGGAGTGGGGCACCAGCATGATGGTAATGGGGGTGTGTATCTTTTTGAGCAGGAGGCGGAGCTTGTGCATGACAGCGTACCTCTTCGGGTAAGAGCGATTATGCCGGATTTCGGGGAAGGGCATTCTAAACCGTAAGGTGTTTGAATTCAACCGAAAAGGTGGGGTAGCAGTTTTCCCTTGACCCTGTTTTCCCTGGCGTTATAGTCTGCATCCTTATGAAATTGCTCCTTCTGCTCCCCATAGCGCTCTACCTTGGCGGCGGTTTAAAGCGCCCCCTGTTCGTCTTCGCTGCCCTTGCCGAGCTGGCCTATCTGGGAAGCCGCGGCATCCAGTTGGGGAGGCTGCCGCTCATCGGCCCCCATGATACCCTGCTGTTCTTCTCCACAGCCTGCGCCCTGATGGCCATTCCATTCCTCTTCAGCCGCGGAGTGGGTGGATCTTCACCTTTCCGCTGGGGTGTCTCGCTGCTGGCGGCGGTCACCACTCTCATGGCCCTCCCTTTCCCGGCGTTCAACATGCCGATGCCGCCGATCCTGAACACGCTCTGGTTCGAGCTCCACGTGGCCCTGGCCTTCTTCGCCTACGCCCTCTTCGGCATCGGTGCCATCCTCGGCATCGTCTACCTGCAGCGCGCGGAACGCCCCCTGCTCGATCTGCAGTACCGGGCCGCCCTGGTCGGCTTCAGCTTCTTCTCCGCCTCCATGACCTCGGGGGGGATCTGGGGGTACTATGCCTGGGGGACCTACTGGCTCTGGACGCCGAAGGAGTTCTGGACCTCAATCCTCTGGCTCTACTACGGCTTCTACCTGCATATCCGCCTTAAGGGGCAAGCGTGGGAGCGGGGGGTTGCCTGGGGGGGGATCATCGGCTTCGGGGTGACCATGTTCACGTATTTAGGCGTTAGCCTGCTGATGAAGAGCTCCCATAGTTTTTAGTGAGTTCGACGCGGCAGGTGGCAGGCGCCTGCATTCGAGCTGCCGCAACCGTTCTTCACTTCTCCGGCTCATTCTGCTACAGCCGATAAACTCGCCCTGCGGGCTCAGACAGTATCGGCTGTGGCCGCTCCATTCGCCGGGAAGCGAGACGAACGGTTGCTAAGGCTCTCATTCCGGCACCTGCCACCTGCCATGACCTTGCAAATAAAACGGATACCGGATGAAACAGTTTCTTTTGACAAGCTATAACCGCCTCGCCTCCCTCGACCTGGGCCTCTGGCTCCTGGCCGGCACCATGCTCTTCCTCGCCATCGGCTCGTTTCTCCAGGGTGAGGGTTCGAGCATCAACGAGGTGCCGCTGCTACTCTGGCTGCGGGAGGTGCCGCTGCGGGAGTCGTGGTGGCTCTGGGTCTCACTGCTGTTTCTCGTCATGCTGGCCCTGAACACGGTGCTCTGCAGCATCGACTCCCTGTCGGCAAAGTGGCAGCGGGGGAGTTTCCTTTCCCGCATCGCCCCCCAGGCAATGCACCTCGGCTTCCTCCTCATCATGGTCGCCCACCTGCAGAGCGCGGCGGGGAGTTTCAAGCAGGCGGTGGAGGTCGGGCCGGGATTTGGGATTACCTTTGCCGACGGCTCACGGCTGGTGTTCACCGACTTCAGCGCCACCTACTCCCCCATGGGGATGCCCACCTCCCTTTCGGCGACCTTCACCTATCCGAAGGGGGGGGGGACAGCCACTGCCACCATCTCTCCCAATCACCCCTTCTTCTACCAGGGGCACGGCATATACGTGAAGGACGTGGCTCCGCCCCCCATGAAGAGGGCTCTGGTGGAGGTGCACAGGGAGCCGGGCGCGGGGATGGCCCTTGCCGGCGGCCTGATCTTCACCGTCGCCAACATCGTCCTCCTCTTCCGCCGGCGGGGGAGAAGCTAGAAGTCCTGTTGCCGCCGCTCCCTCCGGTCGCTCAGGAACGCAAAGACGCCAGGGAAAGGCGCTCCATGAGATTTGGCTCTCTTTGCGCACTTTGTGCTTCAATATTCCAGAGTTTCTGTTGTTTAAGAGTCCAATAAGCATCGATACGAAAGGTACCCCCATGAACAAGGATCTCATCCTCCTCGGCCACGGCAGCGGCGGCCGGCTATCCCACCAGCTCCTCGACGAGCTGATCATACCGGCGCTCTCCGGGGTCGCCCCCAGCGGGCAGAACGACGCGGCCCTGCTTGACAACCCCGGCGGCCGCCTGGCCTACACCACCGACTCCTACGTGGTCGACCCGATCTTCTTCCCAGGGGGCAACATCGGCGACCTGGCGGTGAACGGCACCGTCAACGACCTGGCGATGATGGGGGCAACCCCACTCTGGCTGAGCGTCGGCCTGATCCTGGAGGAGGGGTTCAGCAGGGGGGAGCTGGCCAGGATCCTGGCCTCCATGCGCTCCGCAGCAGACCGGGCCGGGGTTGCCATCGTCACCGGCGACACCAAGGTGGTGCCAAGGGGTAAGGCTGACCGGATCTTCATCAATACCTCGGGGATCGGTCGGCTGGATCATCCCCATCCGATCCACGGCGCCAATGCCAGACCGGGGGACCGGATCATCGTCAGCGGCACCGTCGGCGACCACGGCATCGCCGTCATGGCCAGCAGGGAGGGGCTTGAGCTGGAGACCGACATCGTCAGCGACTGCGCCCCCTTAAGCGGCATGGTACGTGACCTTCTGGCTGCGGTCGGCGGCGGGGTGCACGTGCTGCGCGACCCCACCCGCGGCGGGGTCGCCACCACCCTGAAGGAGATTGCCTCCCAGTCAGGCGTGGTGATGCTCCTCAAGGAGGAGAGCCTGCCGGTGAAGGAGGGGGTCAGGGGGGTCTGCTCCATCCTCGGCCTTGACCCGCTCTACGTCGCCAACGAGGGGAAGATGCTGGTGGTGGTCTCCCCCGAGGTGGCTGGTAAGGCCCTGGAGCTGCTGCGCAGTCACCCCCTGGGCAGGGATGCGGCGATCATAGGTGAAGTCAGCGGTGAAGGAAACGGCAAGATCTCCATGGAGACCTTGAGCGGAGGTATCCGCGGGGTGGAGATGCTGGCCGGCGAGCAGCTGCCGCGCATCTGCTGAGAGGAGGATAGCCATGGCCAAGGGGTATGATGCGCACAGGGAGCGGCTGGACGCTGTCAGCGGTTTCGGCAAGGCGGTCAGCAAGAGGGCCGGGTTTTGCTGCGAGTGGTGCGGTGACAGGGAGGAGCTGAAGCTGTGGGACCAGAGGCCGGAGCTGGAGCCGGACGAGACGACCCTGGCCCTCCTCTGCGGCCGCTGCCGCTCGCTGGCCGAAGGGGCTCCGGCAGGGGAGGGTGAACTGCGCGCCATCAGAAACGCCCTCTGGAGCGACGTGCCTGCCGTAGCCGAGGGTGCCGCCCGCGTCCTGGCCCGCTGCCGCGAGCTCTGGGCAAGGGAGGCGATAGAGGAGAGCTTCATCCCCGAGGAGTTGAAGGTTGAGCTTCTGAAATAAGGTTCCCTAGTGTGAGAGGGTGAAGAAGAAGGTAGCCCCCTTGCCAGGTTCAGACTCTGCCCAGATATCCCCGCCGTGGCGATGGATCACCCGCTGCACCGTTGCCAGGCCTATGCCGTTCCCCTGGAACTCGCTCTCTTCATGGAGGCGGTGAAACGGAGTGAAGAGCTTGTCGGCATAGCGCATGTCGAAGCCGACGCCGTTGTCACTGACGAAATAGACCACTTGCGTACCTTCCGTTTTCATGCCGATGAGGATCACCGACTTTCCCGACCTGGAGCTGTACTTGAGGGAGTTGCCTATCAGGTTGTCCAGCACGACCCTGGTGAGCTGCCGATCGGCGTAGACCATCATCCCCTTTTGAATTACCAGTTCAGGATTGCCAGCGGTCTGGTCGAGCCCGCTTTCATTCAGGATCTCCTCCGCCAGAACCCCCAGATCGAATTCCGCCCTTTTCAACTCCTCCCTGGAGATCTGTGACAGCATGAGCAGGTCCCTGATCAACTGTGCCATGCGGCTGCTGGCAGCCTTGATGCGGGAGAAGTAGTGCCTCCCCTCCTGGCCCAGGCGGTCGCCGTACTCTTCCTCGATGATGCAGCTGAAGGCGTTGATGTGGCGCAGCGGGGCCTGCAGGTCATGGGAGACGGCGTAGCAGAACGACTCCATCTCCCTGTTGGCGCTCTCCAGCTCCCTGGCCCTGGCCCTTTCCGAATCCAGCAGGGCTGCCTCCGCCAGCTTGCGCCTCCTGTTGGCGGCGACAACCAGGGTAAGGGAGAGGACGAGGAAGAGGATGATTGCCGCGGAGATGTTGATGACCGTGCCGTGCTGCTCGTAGAGCCCCGGGGGGACATTGATAACCCTGCTCCCCTCGGGAAGCTTATCCCTGCTGATGTTGAAACGCTTGAGGATATTGTTGTCAAAGATCAGGTTGCTGGGAGGTTCGGTGAGCACCGGAATGGTGTCGGGGGGGTCGCCGAGGATGATGCGCATGGCGATCCCGGCCCCCATGGCGCCGTGGCTCTTCCCCTCCATCAGGCTGCCGCCGATGATGCCGTGGCCGAGGCGCTCCACCTTGGTGCCGTAAACCGGCACCGGGGATGCCTTGCCGAGCACCTCAGCCAGGAGAGCATGGTTGAAGACTCTCCCCCCCTTGTCCCGGCTGAAGGAGAAGGGGAGGACGATGCTACTTTTCCCCAGCTTGGCCAGCTCGGCACCGACCTCCTCGATGGTCATTTCCGGCAGGTAGCGGAATTTCACGTTGCCGGGGAAGTTTGCCAGCTGATCCTCCGCCTCCTTGCGGGAGGCAAGGCCGGAGCTGGTGTAGTCGTGAACCGCCACCACCTCCTTGGTCTGCGGCTGGATGGCCAGGGCCGCCCTGACGGTGCCGACGATGTCCTGGCGCTCCACCACCCCGGTGATCCCCTTCTCCCCCTTGAGCATGGCCGGCTCGAAGTCGTTCAGGCCGACGAAGACGATGGGGATGCCGGCAAAGAGCTCCCTGCGGTACCTGATTGCAAATGTAAATGCCGGGTTGTCCATGGTCATCACCAGGGTCGGCTTATGCTCGGCATATTTTGCGGCAAGCAGGTCGCGCACCCTGTCGAAGTGGCGGTTGTCAGGGAAATGCTTGCTGTCAAGGGCCTCCACGTGGACGTCTTCAGCCAGGCCTGCTTTGGAGAATATCTCCATTATGCCTGCCAGTTCGTTGTCCGACCAGGTGTAGCCGTGGTGGTATGAGTTGAGGATGAGTATATCGGCTTTTGCCGCCTGCTTGCCGCCAGGGGGCTCTGCCGCTGCCAGTGAAGAGATGAAGATGAGGATAAGGCAGGAGAGGATGATGAAGAAAATCGGAGGGGTGCGGAGAGGAGTGGCCTCTCCCCTTGGCTTGACGAGGGAACTGATCCTTTGCAGGAGCTGTTCAGGCAATGTTCTCTCCATTGTCGACTCGTTTCTGTCGCCGCTCCTCGCGCAGCATGTCCAGGGCGAGGAGGGCGACGCCGACGCAGATGGCCGAGTCGGCCACGTTGAAGGCGGGCCAGTGATGGGTTTTCCAGTAGACGTCGAGGAAGTCGATCACCTCGCCGAGCCGGACCCGGTCGATCAGGTTGCCGACCGCCCCGGAGAGGATTAGTGCCAGGGAGACGGCTGCCAGGCTCTGGTCGTCCCGCAGCTTGCCGATGGCTACCAGGATGACCACCACGGCGATGAGTGAGACCAGGATGAAGAAGGGGAGGCGCCAGCTGGCATCGGCCAGGAAGCTGAACGCCGCCCCCCTGTTGCGCAGGTAGGTGATGCTGAACAGGCCGTCGATCAGCGGGATGGTCTGGTAGAGCTTCATGGTCCGGTCTATGTAGACTTTGGTCAGCTGGTCCAGGACCAGAACCACGACCGAGATGATGGTGAGAATCAGGTATTTGGCTTTCATGTAAACCTTTTCTCAATAGTGAGAACGAAAAAGTCAGATGATCAGGATACAGGAAAAGTGTCGGGGATGAAACTCTTCTCTGACACTCCCTAGCGTCGCTCGCTCTCCCCCGAAGAAACAGGCGGGAAGCGAGGGTGGCCGATTATTGCACCGCAGCGGTGCACTTGGGGCAGATGTTCGGATGATCGCCGTGCGTCCCCAGCTCCTCGCTGTAGCACCAGCAACGCTCGCACTTCTCGCCCGGGGCCTTGACCACGACGATCTTCAGCCCGGCTACCCCTTCGGCAGCATAGGCATCACCGGTAATGTCGGTCACCAGATCCACACGGGAAACAATGAATATGGCGGCCAGGTCGGCGGCATACTCGCCCAGGAATGCAAGCAGCTCCGGCTCGGCAGCGATGGTGACGTGAGCATCGAGGGAAAGGCCGATGGTCTTGGCCACCCTGGCCTGCTCCAGGGCCTTCTGCACGTCGGCACGGACCTTCATGATCCGCTCCCAGCGCTCCACAAGGCGGTCGTCCTTCAGTTCCGGCTGAAGCTCGGGGAATGCGGCCAGGTGGACGCTCTTCTCGTGCTTTCCCGGGAGGTAGCGCCACGCCTCGTCGGCGGTGAAGGAGAGGACCGGGGCGATGAGGCGCAGCAGGGTGTCCAGCACCCTGTACATGACCGTCTGGGCGCTGCGCCGCTCTTGGGAGTCCTTCCTGCTCGTGTAGACCCGGTCCTTGAGGATGTCCAGGTAGAAGGCGCTCATCTCCACGGTGCAGAAGCCGTTCACCGCGTGGTAGAGGACGTGGAACTCGCACTCCCCATAGGCGGTGAGGACCTTCTCCTTGAGCAGCTCCAGCTGGTGCAGGGCCCAGCGGTCCAGCTCCCCCATCTTCTCCGCTGCCACCGAGTCGCTGGCAGGGTCGAAATCGCTCAGGTTACCCAGGATGTAGCGGCAGGTGTTGCGGATGCGGCGGTACGCCTCGGAGAGGCGGGTGAGGATCTCCTGGGAGATGCGGATGTCGTCCCGGTAGTCCTGGGCGGCAACCCAGAGGCGGAGGATCTCGGCGCCGTACTTCTTGATTACCTCGTCCGGGGCGACCACGTTCCCCACTGACTTGCTCATCTTCCGCCCCGAGCCGTCGACCACGAAGCCGTGGGTCAGGACGCTCCTGTAGGGGGCCACCCCGCGGGTGCCGACACTCTCCAGGAGGGAGGAGTGGAACCAGCCGCGGTGCTGGTCGCTCCCCTCCAGGTACATGTCCGCCGGTGAGCGGAGCTTGGCAGAGGGCTCAAGCACGGCGGCGTGGGAGACCCCCGAGTCGAACCAGACGTCGAGGATGTCGTTCTCCTTCTCGAAGGAGGCTGCGCCGCAGTTGGGGCATTTCGTCCCTTCCGGGAGGAGCCTTTCGGCAGCCCAGTCGAACCAGACGTCGGCGCTCTGCTCCTTGAAGTGCTCGGCCACATGGTCCATGATCGCCCCGTCGGCCAGGTATTCGCCGCAGGCGGTGCAGGAGAAGGCGGTGATAGGCACCCCCCAGGTCCGCTGGCGGGAGATGCACCAGTCGGGGCGGTTCTCGATCATGCCGTAGATCCGCTCCCGGCCCCATTTCGGAATCCACTGCACCCGGTCGATCTCCTCCAGTGCCTTTTGCCGCAGGTCGTTCGCCTTCATGGAGATGAACCACTGCTCGGTGGCGCGGAAGATGATCGGCTTCTTGCAGCGCCAGCAGTGGGGGTAGGAGTGGGAGATGGAGGAGACGGCGAGGAGTGCCCCCACTTCGGTCAGCTTGTCGATGACGCTCTGGTTGGCGGCAAAGACGAACTGGCCGCCGAAGAATTCCAGGTTCTGGATATACTTGCCGTGGTTATCCACGGGGTTGTAGATTTCGATCCCCTCCTTAAGGGCAAGCTCGTAGTCCTCCTGGCCGTGGCCAGGGGCGGTGTGGACGCAGCCGGTGCCGGCCTCTAAAGTAACGTGCTCCCCCAGGAGGATGACGGAGTCGCGGTCGTAGAAGGGGTGGCGGCAGCTCTTCCGCTCCAGGGCCCCCGCCTTGAAGGTGGCGATGGCATTGCCGGAGAGCCCGGTGCTCTTCAGGAAGCCGTCTTTGAGCCCCTCGGCGACGATCAGCACCCCTTTTTCGGTCTCAAGGGCAACATAGTCGAACTCGGGGTGCATGGCGATGGCCAGGTTGGCGGGGATGGTCCAGGGGGTGGTGGTCCAGATGACCACGTAGGCCTCTTTCCCTGCCAGAGCCGGGATTTCAGCAGTGACATCGTCCTTCAGTTTGAAGCGGACGAAGATCGAAGGGGACGTGTGGTCGGCGTACTCCACCTCGGCCTCGGCCAGGGCGGTGACGCAGGATGAGCACCAGTGCACCGGCTTCTTGCCACGGTAGAGGCCGCCGTTATGGGCGAACTTGGCCAGCTCCCGTGCGGTCAGCCCCTCGTACTCGTAGTTCATGGTCAGGTAGGGGTTGTCCCAGTCGCCCAGCACGCCGAGACGCTTGAACTCCTCCTTCTGGATGGCGATGAACTTCTCCGCGTACTTGCGGCACTCCTTCCTCATCTGCAGCTTGGAGATCTCGTGCTTCTTCGAACCCAGGTTCTTCTCCACCTGCAGCTCGATGGGGAGGCCGTGGCAGTCCCACCCCGGGACGTAGGGGGCGTGGAACCCCTCCATCCGCTTGCTCTTGAGGATGATGTCCTTGAGGATCTTGTTGAGGGCGTGGCCGATATGGATGTGGCCGTTGGCGTAGGGGGGGCCGTCGTGGAGGATGTAGAGAGGTTTGGCCTCCCCGGCCTCCTCCATGGAGCGGTATAGCCCCTCCGCCTCCCAGCGGGCCAGGATCTCAGGTTCGCGCTGGTTCAGATTGGCCTTCATGGGGAAATCGGTCAGGGGCAGGTTGAGGGTCTCTTTATAATCCATGGATATCCTCCGAAAATCGTCGAAAAGTATCGTAAATTAGCCGGAAACCTTTGAAAAGTCAAGGGTAAAGGGATGGGGGTGCGGCTGGCAAGCTGCGTTCAGGAGGGGTTAAGGTGCAGGGGCGGAAAGGCAAATTTTGTCGCCCCAGGGTTGGCCTCTGGCACGCGTTTCCGAGAAAAGCTTGACAAGGTCGGCATAGGGAGTATAAAGGCAGAAAAAATGAGCCGAGATCCGTTCGAACGAACGGGTGCGGGGGACCCAGGCAGCAGGGGCGCATTCCGGCAGCAGCCGGATAGGATACTTCTAGATCCGAGCCCGTCAGCTAACCTCGTAGGCGACTGGAAGGGGTCGACAGCGGAATGGATGCCGCCGGTTAACGCCGGCGTTTTTTTTCGTCGTCACCCCTGCAAGCATCCTTGCAGGAGGCATTTACATGCAGAAGCACGGCAAAGATTCGTTCTGGGGCGGCATCGTCAAGTCCATGGGGTTGGTGTTCGGCGACATCGGCACGAGCCCCATCTATACCCTGACCGTCATCGTCACCCTGGCCAAGCCGAGCCAGGAGAATGTCTACGGCATCCTCTCCCTTATCGTCTGGACCCTGATCACCCTGGTCTCGGTTGAGTACGCCTGGCTGGCCATGAGCCTGGGGCGAAAGGGTGAGGGGGGGACCATCGTCCTCAAGGAGATTCTGGTCAAGCTGCTTAAACCGGGGCGCCAGCTGGCCTTCGTCGGCTTCCTCTCCTACATCGGCGTCTGTCTCCTTTTGGGTGACGGGGTCATCACCCCGGCCATCTCCATCCTCTCGGCGGTTGAGGGCTTGGAGCTGATCCCGTGGCTGGAGCATACCCCCCAGGGGGTATTGATCGCCATCGCCGCCCTTATTGCCGTGGTGCTGTTCATTTTCCAGTTCAAGGGGACCGACAAGGTGGCCGCGGCCTTCGGCCCCCTGATGGTGGTCTGGTTCATCTCCCTCACCGCTTCCGGGCTTTTCTCCATAGTTGACCATCCGTCGGTCCTCAAGGCGGTCAGCCCCTGGTACGGGGTGAAGTTCCTCATGGACAACGGCCTCTCCGGCTTCTTCATCCTCTCCGAGGTCATCCTCTGCGCCACCGGCGGCGAGGCCCTCTATGCCGACATGGGGCACCTGGGGAGAAAGCCGATCATCCGCGCCTGGTACTTCGTCTTCGTCGCCCTGGTGATCAACTATCTCGGCCAGGGGGCCTACATCATCACCCACCCGGAAGCGAAGAACATCCTCTTCGGCATGGTTAAGAGCGAGGCCAGCTTCCTCTACATCCCCTTCCTCATCCTCACCATCTGCGCCACGGTCATCGCTTCCCAGGCCCTGATCAGCGGGGTCTTCTCCATCGTCTACCAGGGGATCACCACCCGGATACTGCCGCTGCTCAAGGTAGACTACACCTCCAGCCAGCTCAAGTCCCAGATCTACATCGGCTCGGTCAACTGGTTCCTGCTCCTGCTGGTAATCTTCATCATGCTGCTCTTCAGGAAGTCGGAAAACCTGGCCGCCGCCTACGGCCTGGCGGTCACCGGCACCATGACCATCACCGGCATCATGATGGTGATGATCTTCGCCCGGACCACCAAGAAGTGGAAGGTACCCATCGCCCTCGGCGTAACCCTGCTTGACTTCGCCTTCCTCACCGCCAACCTGAACAAGCTCCCCCACGGCGGCTACTGGTCCATCATCCTGGCCGCCGTCCCCTTTGTCGTCATCCTCATCTGGACCAAGGGGCAGCGGGCTCTCTACCGGGCGCTACGTCCCCTCGACCTGGAGACGTTCCTCCTCTCCTACGAGCAGATCTTCGCCAAGGGGAAGAACATCCCCGGCACCGGACTCTTCTTTACCAAGGAGTGGAATGTCATACCCCCCTACGTGATCCACTGCATCATCAGGAGCAACATCATCTACGAGCGGAACGTCTTCATCTCCATCGTCCGCACCGACGAGCCGTTCGGCATCTATACCGCCGTGATGAACGGCATCGGGCCCGGACTCGATTCGTTCGAGATACGCGCCGGCTACATGGAGATGATCGATATCGAGCGGCTGCTGAAGGAGAACGGCATCACTGAAAAGGTCATCTTCTACGGCATCGAGGATATCGCCACCATGAATCCGGTGTGGCGTGTGTTCAGCACCATCAAGAAGCTCACCCCCAACTTCGTCCAGTTCAACAAGCTGCCGGCCAGCAAGCTGCAGGGGGTGGTGACCCGGGTGGAGATGTAGGG
>CALMOE010000171.1 GCA_937871715.1 uncultured Geobacter sp.
CATTGACTACCTCACCATCAATCCGCTCGGCAAGGCGAACTGCAAGATCGCTCTTACCCGATGCGGTCGGTCCCACAACTACGATTATTCGCAATAATCCCCTTGCTGTCGATGTGGGCAACAATTCCCTCTCCGCAACCTTATCGAACATCAAATCAGCCCGGTTGCGCACAAACAAAGTATTTTCATCCGCTACGAAACGGCCATCATAGCGGAAAATTTCGCCAATATACGCCAGAGACTACACACCTGATTGAATAAATCCATTTTTAATTGTATTTTCTGCAGAATGCAATTAATTACTGCTGTTTAACAGTCGATCAAACGGATTATCATGACCGGCGGGATTCCCCCTACCTAAAGGCCACGCAGCTGCATGGAACCTGCGCAGCGCTGTCCTGTTGCTCACCACAACTGCTGCCGAAGCTGCACCGCTCGCACTTTCCGGCTCATCCGAGTATCCACTTGCAGGGCACATGGATATGCTGGTTGACAGCAGAGACACTCTTACCCTGCGTGACATCCTCAGCGACGAACATGCGGCCCGTTTCACCCCCCTGAAAGGTTTTGTGGCATCTTGTCAAGCAGTCTTGGTGCCTCAGCAGGCCAGTATACACCTGCGGAAGAATGCGCACCAGGCATATTTTTTGCTTTCTGAAATGGCAGATAGATTAATTAATATCGCTACCCCTTTACAACAAAACTCTGTTATATTACTTCCGCTCTCCGAAAAGAGCACAACCAGGGCAACCTGGCGTCGCAGAATGACGGATCCGCCTGCAGCGGATGGCCGCATCGCCGAAGAGAGCGTGATTTTTCCGGAATATTCCCGGGATAATTGCGCCCATTTTCGGTCAGAGGAAATGGGCTTTTTTATGAAAGCAACATCCCCCAAAAAACAAGGCAGCAAGTTTTCGTGGCGCGATCTCGCAGCATTCATCTGTATTGCGGCAACGCTCGTCCTGTTATCCCCGCGAAATGCCGCAGCACTGACAATCACCCCTTCCACCTGGAACATTATCGGTCTGGACAGCAACGCCGTCAATGTCGGCCCCAACCTCTTTCCGGTCGGGGCAAAGGTTTGCGGCGGCACCAGCGGCAGTACTGTTAATGTATACTTTGAGTGGCAATCCGCGAATGTCAACATCAACCTGCGGCCAGGCTCCAAAGGTGACGGTGGCACTCCTCTCGACATAACCTTCGGAGCTGACGGCTGCGCCGATGCCTTTTTTGAAGTACAGGTATCAAGAACCGCGGCTGCGTACGACACATCCCGCAAATACCGGATCTATGCCGGCAGCGACTCGACCCCAACCCCCAGGGAACTCTACGTCGAGCACCTGATATCACAGGCACGTAACGCCATCACCAACGTCAAGGTAGACGGTGTCTCCATACCTGCAGGCGGGTCGATGAATCTGGTTGTCGGCAATACCTACACGATCGATCTGATCGGCGGGACCGCCACCCAGGGATATAATCAGTTTTCTTCATTCTTCACCCTCTCCAACACCATTTTCCAGGTAATATCCGTCACCTCGACCTATTCGGCGAACAACTCTCCCTACGTGCCTGACCCGATCTACGGCAGCGGCCTGTATGCCGATGCCTGTAAATGGGACAGCGATCCGGGCAGCCCGACCTACCGTTCCTGCATCGGCGGCGATTACAAGGCCGGCGGCAGCCCGGTTACTGCCACATACAAGATTAAAATCATCGGCGGAGGAGGCTCGTCGATCACCCTCAGCAGCCTCATGTACGATTTCTCCGGCAGCAGCTACCATTATAACGGCGACTACTCCACCGGTGCTCGCATTGCCAACATCATCGATCCGGCAAGCGCAGGCATTGCGAAAACCTTCAGCCCTGCCACGACCGATGTGGGTGGCGTCTCCACGCTGACCTTCACCCTGACAAACCCCAATGAGGGGGCGTTGAGCGGACTCGGTTTTACAGATATCTTTCCCGCATCCCCCGGGGCAATGACCCTTTACGATACCGTGACCTCAAATACCTGCGGCGGCACCCTTACCAACAGCCTGGGCGGCGCGCTGACTGCCGGCGACCTCGGCATCAGGCTGAGCGGCGGCACTGTGGCGGCCAACGGCAGCTGTATGGTGCAGGTCAACGTGACTACCGACACGACAGGGAGTTACACCAATACCTCGCAGAATCTCCTGGTCAACACCCTGAACACCGGCAAGAACGCCACCGCCACCCTGACCGTCAATTCCACCCCGCCACCGCCGGCACCGCCGTCATCCTGCACCTCTCCGGTAGAACTGGCCCGGTGGATCATGGACCCCTCCCAGGGAACCGGCACCCCGCCGCTCTATTTCTCCAAGGACACCGATGTTGCAACGGCAACGGCTAGCTTCACTGGCGGCACCAATGCCATCAGCACGGGACAAGGCAATCCGGTTAACTCGTGGGGGGGAACCGGCTGGGCCGCAACCCCTGGCACCACCTTTCCCTCGGCTACCACGGCACCCTGGTTTGACTTTGTACTCGATACCAGCAAATACGGCGGAGCAAGGGTAACCTTCGACTATGCGATGAAGGCCAGCGGCGACTGGCAAGGGCCATCAGACAACAGAATTTACGTTTACACCAGCGCCAACGGCGGAGCTTTCAGCACTGTTTCCGCGACAAACGCCACCAAAAACGCCTGGCAGACGGGCGCCAACGGCGTCACTGCCAATGCTGCGACAACCGGTACGAGTACGACAACCTTCCGCGTCAATGCGACCGGTGCGGGCAAACCCGCAGCCGCCTTTTATCTTGACAACATCGTCTTTACCGGCTGCCCCACCCCCACTCCGCCGACCATTACCAAAAGTTTCGCCACGAACCCGGTGGCGGTTGGCGGCACCTCCGTCCTTACCTTTACCATCACCAACCCGAACGCCTGTTGCGCCCTGTCCGGCATCGCCTTCGCGGACATTCTCCCACTGAACAGCCTGCAGGGGACGGTTGCCGTGACCAACGCCAGCCCGACGGTGACGGGTATCGCCACGGCCTTCAATACTCAACTTGTGGCAGGAAGCGTTATCTACATCAATAAGACTGCCTATACGGTCTTGTCCATCGCCAGCGACACCCAGCTCACCCTTACCGCTAACTACGCCGCCGCTACGACCAGCGGTCTGACCATCACCTCTGGCCTGACACTTACCGGCGCACCACCGACGACAACCTGTACAGGCGGCACGACATCTACCTCTACCGACGCTACCACCGGCGCCACGGTCATCAGCCTGGCCGACGGTTCCATAGTTGCCGGCGCGGGTACGACCTGCACCGTAACAGCCACGGTGAAGGACAGCATCGCCGGACCGATCAGTAACGTGAGCGGTGCTGTTACAGCCACCGAGAGCGGCACGAACTCGGGCGTCACCGGCGTTGCCAGAGCGTCGCTCACCGCCGTACTCCCCCCCATAATCTCTAAGAGGTTTGCCCAGAACCCGATATTGTCCGGCGGGACCTCGACACTGACCTTTCTGATCTCCAATCCAAACCAGAATGACATCTTGAACGGTGTTGCCTTCACAGACACCTTCCCTGCCACGATGCTAGTCAAGGCACCGGCAACCTACACCACCAGCGGCTGCGGTGCTCCGACCTTTACGCCGGTCGCGGGTGCGAATAATATCTCCTTCTCCGCTGGAACCATAACCGGCGGCGGAACCTGCACGGTGACGGTTAATGTTACCGCCACCACCACCGCCACCAACACCAGCGGCGCCGTCTCCGCCACGACCGCCGGGACCGGCAACACCGCCACCGACACCCTGACGATCGCCCCGCCCCGGCCGGTAATATCGATGTTCAAGGAGATTGCGTCGTCCAACACCCCCACTACAATCTGGAGCTACTATCTCGCCCTAACGGTAGGCGGATCCGTATACTATCAACTGCAGGTACAAAATGACGGTGATGTGCCGCTCACCTCGGTAACGGTCAGTGATCCGCAGTTAACCATACCGGCAAATTGCTGGCAGGACGGCGACGGCACCCCACTCACCCCACCATTCACTCTACAGGTCCCCAATGCCGCGAACAATGCCGACTTCGCCACCTGCACCATCGGCCCGATTACCGTCTCTTCACCTGGTGCCCTTACCAATACTGCTACTGGTGAAGGGTTTTACAGCGGCACACAATACACCGATACGGATTATGCCATCTATGCCACAACCGGCCTGACCCTGGCCAAGAGCGTGACCCAGAGCTATTTTACGGCTGCCGGCAATACGCTCAACTACGGTTATCTGGTTACCAACAGCGGTTTCTCCTCTCTCAACGGTCCCTTGACAGTATCAGACGACAAGGCAACGGTAATATGTCCGGCGGTAAACAGTGTCGGAGACCTGGACAACTATTTCGACCCCGGCGAGTCGATGACCTGTACCACCTCTTATACGGTTACGGCAGCCGACGTTACTGCAAAATCGGTCACCAACACCGCCTCGGCATCAACCCCATCCGGCGGCAACATTGCGGGAGCGATCTCCAATACTGATTCCAGAACAGTGCCTCTGGCGGCCGACCTGACAGCAATAAAGACCAACAATGTCGGCGGCACGGTCTATTTGGGAAACTCGTTCGACTGGGTTCTCTCGGTCGTCAACAGCGCCGGCGCCGGTTCGGCAGCATTCTTGAACGGTCAGGCCCTGTTGACCGACGACCTTCCGGCCAGTGGCGCTGCATATTCCCTGGGAGCGGTAACCGGGGCGGGCATGACAGGCACGGTCATCTGCGCCATTGCAGCCAATACGCTGACCTGCACGGCGAGCGGAGCGGTAACGCTCCCGCCCGCGTTGTCGGGCACGGTTGCCGTTACCAACGGCAACGCAGTCGTAACTGGCAGCGGGACGACATTCACAACCCAATTAACCACGGGTAGTGTCATCGTCATTAATGGCGCTCCTTATACGGTTTTATCCGTCCAGAACGATACCCAGCTTACACTGACGGCAATCTTTACAGGAGCGACGGCAAGCGGTCTGACCATCCCCACATCCTTCAGCGTGCCGGTCACCGTCACCCCAGGCACGGCAGGCTCTCTGGTCAACCCTAGAGGTGGGGGCATATGCAGGGCGAATCCGGTCGCGGTAATTCCCGAAATCGATCAGACGAATAACGGTTGCGCGACCAATACGGTAACAGTTGCGAATCTCCCCAGTCTCACCGTGATCAAGTCCGTCCAGACGGTTTCCGACCCGGTGAACGGCACCACCAGTCCCAAGATTATCCCTGGATCGGTCATGCAATACACCGTTCAGGTCATCAACAGCGGGGCGGGATCAACGGACGCCGGCACGATGGTGGTTAACGACGCCATCCCCGCCGATACGATCATGTGCGTCGCAAACGTCTGCAGCAATCCACCGGTCGCTTTCGCGTGCAGTTCAACACCCTCCTGCGGCCTGTCCTATTCCTATGGGAACGATGTGACCTATTCAAACCAGGCAGGGGGCGGAGCCCCTTACAGTTACCTGCCGTCTCCTGATGCGAACGGGTTCGATGCCAACGTCACCGGGGTACGCATCAACCCGACAGGCTCGTTCAACGGCGCATCCGGTGGAAACAATTCAACATTCAGCCTGATATTCAAGGTGAAGGTAAAATGACCGACGCGAGAGTGAAAAACCGCCGCGCGGCCATGAGACGATTCCGCCCGAGCAGACTCCCCCTGTTCATCGCATCACTCTGGACCGCGGTCCGCCTGACGACCCCGGACTCTTTTGCTACCGGCACCCCCGCAGGCACGATCATCAGCAACTACGCAACTGTTGCCTATACGATGGAGGGGACCCCCCGGACCCGGAACAGCAACGTTACCACCCTTGTGGTGGACGATAAGGTCTCGTTGACCCTAAACGCTGCCGATGCCGCCAACGTAACGATTACCCCCGGCGGCAGGGCGTATATGACGTACACACTGACCAATACCGGCAACGCCCCCCACGATTTTACCTTTAGTTCCGCTGTTACGGGGATTCCCGATTTGCTTCCGGCGTCAGGTCCCACGTTTTATGCGGATGCCGCCGGCACGATACCCCTGCCGACCGATCCCAACACCGGGAGCCTCCCCTACATCAGCAGCTTGGCCCCGGATTCAGGCAGAACAGTCTATATGTTTATAACTGCGCCGGCACAACTGACTGACGGACAGACAATCACCTACATCGTCACTTCCGAAACCTATCAGCCAGCCAATCTAGGCGTGTCAAACCCACCGCTCAAATCGTCGGCACAGGCAGCCGTTGATGCTACCGCCAATAAGAACGCGAACCTCATGACCCGTTACGTTGTCCTGGCCGACAGCCACGGCAATGGCGGAGACGCTGACAGGGACGGCAAATATGCGGTGGTCGCCAAGGACGGAAACGGCATCATAATCGGGTTCAAGTCTCACTCCGCAACGGTTAGCGTGGTGAAATCAGTGACGGTAGCGGACAGGCTGGGGAGCAGCCAGCCGATTTCAGGAGGGACGCTGCGTTATGCCCTTTCCGTATCGGCAAAAGGCACCGGAACCGCGATGGGTGTGGTGATCGCCGACCCCATACCGGCCAATACGACCTATACTGCAGGGACACTCAAATTGAACGGATCGACGCTTTCCGACGCCGTGGACAGCGACGCCGGAGACGTGAGCGGGACAACTGCCGGGACCGTTACGGTAAGGCTTGGAGACATGACCAGCGCCTCTCCGCCCCAAATCATCACATTCGACGTAAAAATCGATTGAGCAAACTGACAGATACGATCGGAAACCAAAACAGACAAAGGAGGGTAAGGAATGAAGAAAACATTAGCAATCGTGATGGCAACGCTCCTGCTGATCCCGGCACTGGCGACTGCGCAGAAGGGGGGCGTTGAGCTCACTTCCCGTGCGGAAGTTGAAGTGGTGCGGAAGAACGAAAAAGGCGAAGAGGTTCTGAGGCGCATTTCAGCGGCCAAGGCCAACGTGGCTCCCGGCGATACGGTGATCTACACCATCACCTACGTCAATAACGGCGATCAGCCCGCAACAAACGTGGACATAAACAATCCCGTTCCAGAGCACATGCTTTACCTCGACAAAAGCGCCGAAGGCGCGGAAACCCGCATCGATTTCTCCGTCGACAAGGGCAGATCCTACGGTCCCATCGCCAGACTGACGGTCAGAACCGACGCCGGCAAGGAAAAGCCTGCCACACCCGCCGATATCACCCATATCAGGTGGACCCTGAAAAAGCCGCTGCCAGCCGGAGGTAAAGGGAGCGTCTCGTACCGGGCCAAGGTTAAATAAACGGCAGAACTCATATCATCAATGAAGCGGCACACAGCATCCAAAGGGGAAGAATCAGTAAATTATTTTTCAAGGGGGTAAAGACGAGCGAAGTACGCAGTATGAGTAATCATTGGTCAAGTCAGCTGTATAACAAAAATTCTCAGGAGAAACCGAATGAACAACAAAAGACACCTTCTATTCCGAGCGCTGCTCCTCTCCGGAGCAGTGGCGCTCACCGCCCCGGGGGTAGCCATGGCAGCAGGAACCCCGGCCTGTACGCCCATCAACAACACTGCGACTGTCAATTACAAAGTCGGGACCGTGGATCAGCCGGCAAAAAACTCCAACACTGAAACATTTACCGTTGGCAACAAGGTCAAACTTACGGTGACAAACCAGGACGGGTCCTTTGTCTCAGCCGTTCCCGGTGACACCAACAAGTTGCTGAACTTCAGAATTACCAATAACGGCAACGCTAATCAGACATACAAACTTACCATGCCCGCAGAGCTCAGCGGAGTAACCGTCTACGCAACCACGGACAACTTTAATGCAACAAATCCGGGCATCAATTCAACCGGTACCGCTACCGTCACAACCGCCGTTGTTGCCCCGGATGCATTCGTCGATGTAACCATAAACGCGGATATAGCCAATACGCGCGTAGACAGCGATGCAGCCGCATACGCTCTTATAGCCCAAGCCTACAAAGTGGACGGCTTGACCGCTGAAGCCGAGGGTAGCGGTTCAGTTACCAGCTCCTATGGGACCTGCACCACGGAAATAGTCTTCGCCGATACCACCGATGGCACCGACGACGGCGCAGGGCGCAACGGCAAGGATAGCGCGCGCGGCATCTACAAGGTGACGTCGTCCCAGCTCTCGTTCGGCAAGGTGGCAACCACGATCTGGGATCCGATTAACGGCAACAGCTCTCCGAAAGCAATTCCTGGCGCTCTCATCCAGTATGTCTTCACGATACAGAATGCCGGGACGGCCGGTGCTTCGGCACTCCTCACAACAGTCACCGACACCCTGAGCGGCAATCTTACCATCGACCCGGACCTTAAAGTCCCAGCTGCCTGCGCGACACCTCCCTGTACACTGGCAAGTCTTGCCAACGGCGGCGGCGGCGCGGGATATGGCTTCAAAGTTGCCTCGACCGGTACATCCACCAGGGCTTCGGCGACAACACCTCTCTACTTCACCACAACCAGCAGTGCGGACGGCGTGGATATCTCCGGACAGGCGATAACCGCAACGATGACAACGGTTCTCCCTGTGGAGGGAACCTATGCGGCAGGTCAGTTGAAACCGGGTGAAAACGTAGTAATTACGTTCAACGCCACTATCAACTAGGAGGCGGGCAACCGCACGTCGGGAGCAAAACCGAACAAACCCGTCGATTGCAGACAAAGGACGATGATTAGTATCTAATGAGCAGCCGTTTCCGCACATCTTTCCCGGACCAAAGCCGCGCCGCCTCCCGTAGTCAGGGAAGCGAAACGGCAGGTCTGCGCCCGGGTGCGGAAACGGCGTCAGTTCTGGCGCATATTCTTTTCACGGCGCTGCTCATTTTTTCCGTGGTCACCTTGCCGGCCGTTGCCCGAGCCGCTACCCCGGTCGGGACGGTGATCAGCAACACCGCTGCCGCTGCTTATAGCGACGGTCCATCGTCGGGCGTCATTACCGCTAATTCCAACACGGTAACGGTCACCACCGTAGCGTTCCGTACGCCGTCCAACATTGAATTTCTCAGCTACGCGCCGCAACTGGCCGGGGCAACCCCGGTCAATGTCGCACCCGGCGCTTACCGTCCGGGGAGCGACCCTTCCTTACCGTTAATCGCGCTACCGCTACCGGTGCCGGCAGGCTCCATAACCCCCATCGACCTGTCAAATCCGGTGCCGCTCGCACCCGCCACGGTTTATCATGTTGGTGAGCCAATTTTCGTGCGGGTCACCGATCTTGACCAGAATCTCGACTCCAGCAATGCCGAAACCATTGTCACCACCATTACCGATAGCCTGACCGGCGATATCGAGATCATCCGCCTGACCGAGACTGGCCCGGATACCGGCATCTTTGCCGGCTATATCCAGTCCACCTCCAGGATCTCTCAAAATCCTTACAACGGAACACTTCCCGTTGCGGTTGACAGCTCCATCAAGGCCCAATATACGGACATCCACGACAATAGCGACAGCTCCACTGACGCGGCATTGGTAGACCCCTATGGCATCGTTTTCGACAGCGCCACGGGAAGCCCGGTTGACGGTGTTACCGTCACCCTGATCAATGCCGTCAACGGCGAGCCGGCAACAGTGTTTGGCGACGACGGGGTAAGCGCCTTCCCAGCCACCGTCGTCACCGGATCAGCCTTCACTGTGAACGGCAGGAGCTATTCTTTTCCTCCCGGCGGCTTCCGTTATCCGTTTGTCAATCCCGGCAGCTACAGATTCCGGATTACCCCGCCAGCAGACTATGTCGTCCCTTCAACAGTAAGTGACGCCAGACTGCAGAGCCTGCCCGGCGGTCCGTTCTCCCTGATTACGCCCGGCTCCCGCCTGGAACAGTTTACGATCAATCCCGGTCCGGCAATCCACATCGACATCCCTGTTGACCCACTCTCCTCGGCCCTCTGGTTGAAGAAAAGCGCCGGCAAGGATAACGTTGCGGCAGGCGATTTTCTTCCTTATCAACTGGACCTGGAGAATACCCTCGCTGTCTTGGCCTTACCGGGAATTACGATATCCGACACCCTTCCGCCAGGCTTCCGCTACCGGCAGGGCTCCACAAGACTGAACGGCGTTACCGCCCCCGACCCGGTCGTCTCCGCGGACGGCCGCACCATTACCTTTACCGTCGGGGATCTGGTCGCCAAGACCGTTGCCAGCATCCGCTACGTCGTCGAGGTTGCCGCCGGCGCCCGGCTCGGCACCGCCACCAACATGGCCACCGCCAGGAGCACAACCGGCGTCACTTCCAACCTGGCCACGGCAGCGGTCATGGTCCGCTCGGATTTCATGAAAAGTCAGAGCATTATCATGGGAGAGATGATCGTCGGCCCCTGCGAAGCGGCTCTTGAGAAAAGACCGGACGACCTGGCCGGAATCCGGATCTTCCTCGAAGACGGCACCTATGTCGTAACCGACAAAAACGGCATGTACCACTTTGAAGGGGTAAAACCAGGAACCCGTGTAATTCAGCTTGATCTCGACTCAGTGCCGCAGAAGTACGAAATCCTCTCTTGCGAGGAGAACACCCGCTTCGCCGGAAAGAACTATTCCCAATTTGTAGATCTACAGGGGGGGGTTCTCTGGCGCGCGGACTTCTATCTCGGCCTAAAAGCTAAGTTAACCGGTGAAGTAGGACTTGAACTGCTGAGTTCGTTGCAAAAGGAGGAGTCCTCCAAAGACAACGTCGACACGGTCGAGTACAGCGTTCCCATCAGCATCGGACCGATACCTGTTCGCAACCTGCGCTTGACAGTCATGCTGGCGGATGGCTTGCTATACCGGGCGGGAACGAGCAGCCTGGACAAACGCCTCATACCCGATCCTTCAAACATGGAAAACGTCATAACCTTCGCACTTGGTGACTTTCCTGAAAACTGGCAAGGAACGGTTCGGTTCAAGGCCGCGGTCCCTCTTGCCGGAACAGCCGGAAAGCTGACAACCAGAGCGCTACTCACTTTCCACACACCCGAGAGGGAAAATGTGCGAACCCCGGTGGCAGACAACATACTGGCGCGAATGATCGCCCATGAGCTTCAGCCCGCCTTCGCTGGCACCGTCAGCGCTCAGCAAATCGAGGGAAAAGACTCTGCCGGACTGCCGGCCAGACTTGATGAAAAACAGTTGCATCAGATCAGGTCAGCAAAGCGTGTCGCCATGCCGGAAATCGTGCTCCATCCCCACTTTCCGACTTTCGGAGCAGAACTGAACGAAGCCGACCGGCAGATGATCGACAATCTTTCGCACCAGCTGACGGATCTGAATATCGAGGAGATCACTGTTACCGGCCACACTGACAATGTACGGATCGCTCCTCGAAGTCGCCATATCTACCCGGACAACATTGCTCTCTCGAAGGCAAGGGCAGAAAGCGTCGGACGATATCTGGCCAACAAACTGCACGTGCCGACGATAAAACTGACCCTTTTCGGGAGAGGAGCGACAGAGCCGGTTGCGGACAATCGCACCGATGAAGGCAGGGCGATCAACAGAAGGGTTGAGGTCAGGATAACGACGTTGAAATCCGAGGCGATACCCAGTGATATAACGGTGGAAAATACCGACGCAACTCCGAAACGAACCGTCATGGATACGCAGGCCCCCACGCCGGTGAAATCGGCTCATGAGGCTTTCGCCCTGAAACCAGGGTCTTCAAACGAAATAGTGAACGAAAAGGACCACAGCGGTGTGAAGACCGTCGCGACCGTCGGGCTTCGGCCGGGCGAAAAGTGGCTTGCCGCAAAAACTGGCGGGGAAGCAGCCGCTAAAGATATGCCCGAGTATGACGTAGCCTGGCTCGGCAAAGCGGAGCTTGGACCGTCCTGGCTCTGGCCGGTGGAAGAATACCATCCACCGATCCCGAGCGTAAGGATTGCCATCAAGCACGATCCCCGCAATACCCTCAAGCTCTTCCTGAACGGAGCAGAGGTCGATCCCCTGAGTTTTGATGGCGCGGTCAAACGTGATGACAACAGACTCGCCGTCAGCACCTGGCGTGGCGTTCACATCGCGGACGGTGACAACTTCTTCGAGGCGGCGCTGTTTGACGAGCACGGCAAGGAGACATGGAGACTGAAACGGACCATCCATTACTCCACGCCTCCGGTAAAGGCCGAAATTCTCCCCGCCAAGTCACGGCTTGTTGCCGACGGTAAGACCCCACCGGTTTTAGCTGTCCGCCTTATAGACAAGGATGGCCATCCGGCACGGGAAGGGATAATCGGCGAATATGCCCTGGATCCGCCTTACGTCGCACTGCAACGGGCCGATGAGCTCAGGAATTCCTATCCGGCGTCGCCATCCGGAGATAAACTCAAATACAAGGTTGGCGATGACGGGGTTGCCCTCATCGAACTTCAGCCCACAACCAAAGCGGACGAAGCTGTGCTGCGGCTCAATCTCATGAGCGGGTCGCAGGAAGTACGGGCCCGGCTCGTACCGGACTACCGCGACTGGATACTGGTCGGCATTGCCGAAGGGACCAAGGGTTACAATACCCTCTCCGGCAACATGGAGAATCTGCGGGCTTCCGGCACGGAGGAAAATATCTACGACCGGGAGCGCCTCGCCTTCTACGCCAAGGGGACAATAAAGGGTGAATGGCTGCTGACCATGGCTTATGACAGTGCCAAACAGCGGACGGGAGTTACCGGCAACGCCCTATTCCAGACCATTGATCCAAACGCCTACTACACTCTTTATGGTGATGCAACGACCCAGGGGTATGAAGCAGCCAGCCAGAGAAAACTCTATCTAAAGATCGAACGTAACCAGTTCTATGCAATGTTCGGCGATTACGATACCGGACTCACTGTCAGTGAACTCTCCCGCTACAGCCGCAGATTGAACGGCATCAAGAGTGAATTGCGCACTGTAAGTTACGAGGTTACCGCCTTTGGCTCGGAGACCGCCCAGGCGTTTGTAAAGGATGAACTCAGAGGGGACGGCACCTCGGGACTTTACCATCTGTCGCGTAGCGGGATAGTTCTTAACTCGGACAGGATCAGCATTGAAACGCGTGACCGGTTTCATAGCGAAATCGTTACCGGTTCACGGCCGCTTAGCCGGTTTATCGACTACAGTATCGACTACGACAACGGCTCCATCTTTTTCAAGAGTTCGGTGGCAAGCAAAGATGAACAGCTCAATCCGATCTATATCGTGGTTGACTATGAAGTTGCCAATGCCGGCAAGGATGCTCTGACCTACGGCGGCCGGGCCGGCACAACCCTGCTCGATGGCAGGCTCAAGACCGGTGCCAGCTACATCCATGAAGGTCAGGTAAGCGGCGACAGCAATCTTTATGGTATCGATGCCAGCCTGATGTTCAGCCCGGAAACCAGGGCCCGGGCTGAACTAGCCACCACCACTTCCGACCTCGCCGGGACCAGAACCAACGGCAGCGCCTATCTGGTCGAAATAACCCATAGAGATACTAACCTTGACGGCAAGACCTACTACCGGGAACAGGAGAGTGGTTTCGGACTCGGCCAGCAGAAAGGGAGCGAAACCGCGACCCGCAAATTCGGCGCCGACCTTGCTTACAAACTGAACCAGCAGGTCACCGTCGGCGGTCAGGCCTATCGCCAGTACACCCTGGCAACCGGTGCCGTCAGGGATTTTATCGAAAGTCAGGCAACCTATGGTGAAAAGCAGTACAGCGGCAGAGCCGGTCTGCGCTATGCCAACGACTCCCTGGCAGACGGAAGCAATGCCACATCTATACAGGGGACTGTCGGCGTCAGCTGGAAAACTCAGGATCAGAAATTAACGCTCCGGATCGATCACGAGCAGTCGCTGTTCAACAACAATAATAACAATAGCGACTTTCCGACCAGAACAATCTTCGGTGCTGACTACCAGGCAACCAAGGAGACACTTCTCTTCGCCCAGCAAGAGCTTACCTACGGTGCTGCCGCCAATACCAACACGACCCGCGTAGGCGTGAAAGCAACTCCCTGGGCGGGCGGCGCGCTGACAACATCGGTTGTCAACGATTTGAATGAATACAGCGAGAGAACCTTTGCCAATGTCGGTCTTGCCCAGAAATGGCAGTTAAACTCTTTCTGGACCGTTGACGGCGGTCTCGACCGTAATCAGACAATAAGAAAGAAGAGCGGCTATCTGCTTAACACCAATGTCCCGCCGGCATCCGGAGGCAATGATTTCACCGCGGTTTCGCTTGGAGCTAACTATACTGAAAAGAAAATGACCTGGTCGAACCGCATAGAGTTTCGCGATAGCGACAACGAGGACAAATGGGGACTGGTTTCAGGGATCGTCAATGAGCAGGGGCTTGACTGGGGGTGGACTAGCAGGCTCCAAATATTGCACACGCAAACAACTGGCGGAATAAGCAAAGAATCTGCCGATCTTCGTCTGGGTCTTGCCTATCGCCCTCCACTTGCCAGGTGGATCGTGCTGGACCGTCTCGACCTGGTAACTTCCGATGACAAGAGCGCAACGGCATCCACAACCAGTCGACGGATAGTCAACAACCTGAATGCCAATTACAAACCAGACAGACAGACCCAGGTTTCTTTTCAATACGGTGGCAAGTATGTGCTAGACAGCATCGATGCAGACGATTACAGCGGATATACTGACCTGATGGGAATTGAGGGACGTTATGACATTTCCAAAAAATGGGACATCGGTCTTAAAGGTTCAATTCTCCACTCCTGGGAAGTTAACCAGTTCAGTTACAGCCTCGCCCCCTCCGTAGGCTTCAACATGATGGAAAATGCCTGGCTCAACCTCGGCTACAATGTCATCGGCTTTGAAGACAAGGACTTTTCCAAAGGCTCATTTACCGCCCGGGGACCGTTCGTACAGTTCAGATTCAAGTTTGATCAGAACTCGGTAAAGGATGGCCTGAAGGCGCTCAACCAGTAATTTTAGAGCATCGAGTCAAGGTCAGTCAGTGGAATTCGAACTGACCATCGAAGTAATATAACCTTTCGGTCAAACCCGGAAGATTCCTATGCCGGTCCGTAGGTGTTGATCTGAAAGCTGAAATCGCCTTTGATCCTATAGTGTGGCGGGTTTACTTGAGAAACGTCATAATCGGTCATGACTACATCGAATGTCCCCTGGACCTGGGTCGCGGCATCGGAAGTGGGTGTGAATGTAATAGTGCCGCTTTCAACTCTTTTACCGGTTGATTTCTGTCCATTGAATATCAGCACTTCCCCGGGGAATTTTTCCGCGACAGGGCTTTCTTCAATGGAGAACGTCTTGTTGAGCGATCGCATGGAGTTGCCGATCTTCTTGATGTCGATGCGGATAACGGTCAATGCGTTAATGTCGTGAATATCTTTGGCGATAGATGCCTGTATTGACCAGAATTCAGCATTATTAGTTGAAGAGTAGAAGTTGTGCGTCGCCAGTCCATATTCATCTATGGACAGGGTCAGATAGTTTGATAGTTTGCTGGGATTCAACAGATTGGCAGTTACAACCGAATCGCTTTTAGTCTCACTTCCTCCACCTTGAAGTGGTTGCGGTTTTTGAGACAGGGTGATAAGCAATGAGCCGACCCATCAT
>CALMOE010000172.1 GCA_937871715.1 uncultured Geobacter sp.
GTAGAACACGTCGCCCGTTTGAAGCGAAGCCGTAACCACCGACCAGATCGGAATGAAGACCAGCACGATTACTGCCCAGACGACCAGCCGGGTTACCCAGAGCTGCACCACCTCATAGCGGCGCATTTTCCGGTGCGAGATACGCTGCTGAGACTTGGGCTGGGCCATGCTAATCCTCCTCCTTAAAAGCCCCGGTCACCCGCATATTGATGAGGCTGAGCCCAGCGACGATCAAGAACAGGACCAAGGAGACGGCAGCCGCCAGCCCGTACCGGTTCAGGCTAACCGTCAGCTTGTAGCTGACCGAAGCCAGAATGTCGGTGTATCCGGCCTGGAACGGACCCAGGCGAGCTGGCCCGCCGCCGGTCAGCAGAAAGGCGGTGCCGAAATTATTGAAGTTGAAGGCGAAGGAGCCAACCAGCAATGGCGATGTGAACCGGAGCAGCAGCGGGAAGGTGAGCGACCAGAACTTCCGCCAGCCCGATGCGCCGTCGATGTCAGCCACCTCGTAAAGCTCAGGCGGGATCGACTGCAGGGCGCCCAGGGAAATGGTCATGAAAAAAGGGAACCCCGTCCACAGGTTGACGACCAGCACGGCGACCTTGGCCAGGTTCGGCTCCTGGAGCCAGTGAACCGGAGCCAGCTGAAAGAGGGCCAGCAGGCGGTTGATCATGCCGTAGCTGGTGTTAAACTGGCCCTGCCAGGCCAGGGTGGCCAGCGTGGCCGGAATGGCCCAGGGAATGACCAGCAGCGCGCGGTAGAAGCGGGACTCCGTCATGTGCGGATTGTTGAGCAGTACGGCGACCCCCATACCGGCTGCGTACTCGATGACCACAGAGAGTACGGAGTACAGGATCGTCCAGCCCAAGACGGGGAAAAAGACCTTCGACAGGCCGCCGGTAAACATTTCGATAAAGTTGGAGATGCCAGCGAAGTGGAAGCCCGTTTTGAACGTGTAGAGGCTGGCGTCGGTAAACGCAAGCACAAACGTAAAGAGAATCGGTGCCAGGCTCAGCACGGCGATCGAGAACAGTGCCGGGGACAAGTATACGTAGGGAATCAGCTTGCGGCCGAACGGCCGTGTGCGCATCTGCAACCTCCTCCCAGGGGGAATCGGCGGCAGCCTTACAATGGAACAAAGGGGCGGGGCATGATGCTCCGCCCCTTTGCCGACAGGCTGCTACTTCATGGCCGCTACCGCATCGTTGATCGCCTTCACGGCATCCGCTGACGCCTGATCGACCGTGGCCTTCTTCTGCGTAACCAGTTCCAGCATTTTCTTGGCCGGTTCCCACACCTGGGACATGGCCGGGATGTTGGGCATGGGCACACCGTTCAGGGCGCTCTGGCCGAAACCAGTGGCGATCGGATTACCTGCGACTTCGGGCAGGGTCTGGGCTGTCTTGTTGGCCGGGAACCTGCTGCCGGTCTTGAAAAGGACCAGCGCGTCGTTCTCCCGCAGATACTTCATCAGGTCCCAGGCCTCGGGCTGGTGCCGCGACCCCGAGTTTACGAAGCCGGCATAGACACCAATGAACGGGATAAACGGCTTGCCGTTGGGCAAGGTCGGCATGGGGGCGACTCCCACGTCAATCTTGGCGTCCTTGGCTGCCTGGATGTCCCACGGGCCCGAGAGGTACATGGCCGCCTTCCCAGACAGGAACCGGGACTTCGCCACGTCGCCGGTGATGTCCATGGGCATAAACTTGTACGTGTTCACCAGGTCACCGATCAGCTTCAGACCGGCCTTGGCGCCGTCGGTGGCCAGGCCGACGTCCTTGGGATCAAGGCCGCCGCCCGTGTTCTTGAACACGTAGCCCCCGTTGCCGGCGATAAAGCCCCAAGAGAAGTAGAAGTTGGTCACGTCATAGGTGAAACCTTTTTCCTTGGCAATCTTGATGAACTCGTCCCAGTTCTTGGGCGGGGTTGAGACCAGGGCCTTGTTGTACAGGAGCCCAATGGACTCTATGCCGATAGGCGCGGCGTACATCTTTCCGTCGTATGACACGGCGTCGATGGTAACCGATGGATAGTCATCCTTGTTGATGACACCAGACGGGACTTCCGCCAGCAAGCCAGCCTTCTGGAAGGTGCCCAGGTTGTCGTGGGCGATGCCGTAGAGGATGTCCGGGCCTTGCCCCGCCTGTGCGGCCGCGGCGTAGGCCTGGAAGTCACTCTGATCAAAGAGCACCTCAACCTTGTTGCCAGTCTTCTCTGCCCACTGTTGGGCGATCTTGTTGACTTCATCCACTTCGGGCTGGGTGAGGTGAGACCACACCACCAGCGACACCGGTGCCTTTTTGGGTTGTTCAGCGGACGCAGGCGCCTGGTTGGTCGCCTTCTGGCCGCCGCATCCGGCCAGGAGCGCGACCGCTGTGAGAGAAGCCAGGAGACCAGCCATCAGTTTGCGCGCACGCATGTGAGCCCTCTCCCTCCTGTGTGAAGCATCGAGTTATGCCAGAGTCCAGTTGGTGGACTCGCGAACCACTAATTGACTGGGCAGAATCACCTGCCGGGGCCCTTGAACAACCCCTCGTAGCTGGTCGACCAGGATTTGCGCTGCGGTGTTGCCTAATTCGAACACCGGGATGCGTACTGTGGTCAGAGAAGGGTCGATCAGTGCGGTGAGCGGGTCGTCGTTCACGCCTACTACCGCGACCTGGCGTACCAGGTCCCGCTCCTTCAAAGCCATTAATGCTCCAACCGCCATGGCGTCGTCGGTGCAAAAGACTGCCGTGGGAGGTTCTGGTTGGCTGAGCAACTGCCCCATCCCCCTGTAGCCGCCTTCCTTCGTGAAAGCGCCGTTAACCTGGTGCTTTGGCGTTAGTGGCAGGCCGGCCCGGGCAAGCGTCTCTTCAAACCCGCGGCGCCGGTCGATGGTCACGGTCAGGTCGGGCGGACCGGCGATGAGGCCGATGCGCCGGTGCCCACGCGAGATGAGGTGTTCAACCGCCATGGCTCCTACCGCAGCATTATCGTTGTTGACCCAATTGACTGGCAGTTGGTCGTCCGCCCGACCCACCAGCACAAATGGAAACTCTTCCGCCATCAACTCATCAATGAGCCTGTCGTGGGTTCTGGAAGAGGTTAGGATAACCCCGTCTACCTGACGGTGATGAACCATTCGCATGCACGCGGTACGCTCTTCAGCAGGGGAGCCGGTCATGCTGAGCAGCAGATTGTAGTTGCGGCCCTGCAAACACGTACCGACACCACGCATCAGTTCCGGGAAAAACGGGTTGGCCAGAGCCTGTTGTGCTGGACGGGCAATAACAATACCAATGGTATGAGTGGCGCGGCCAGCCAGGCTGCGAGCAATGGCATTCGGATAGTAATTTAGCTTGGCGACAGCCGCACGCACTCTCTCCTGAGTCGCTGGGCTGATCCGGCTGCTTCCACTCAGTACCCGCGACACCGTTGACGGAGCGACCCCTGCGGCCTTGGCCACATCCCTAATAGTAGTCATGCGTTTCCCTTTCACATCCTCGCCTGCAAGCGGTTGCACGGATAGTTTCGCTTCGTTTTGTTTAAGTCCTGCAATTGGCTCTCGTGCAAAAGATAAAGTCTTTGTTTTTGTTTTGTCTTGTGATCATAGATGTGGCGTGCGGCGTGCGCCGAGGGCAAATGAAAGGCCCTTCACAAAGCACCCAGCTCACTCGATGCCGTGTTTAAAAACTTGGAAACATAAATGGAAAAGGATTATCCTTACTGCTAGAGAAGTAGTGCAATCGCTTGCCGGAAGGTTGATCCAATTTCCTGCCGCTTATCTGAGGGAAGGGAT
>CALMOE010000173.1 GCA_937871715.1 uncultured Geobacter sp.
GCCATGTGGGCTACCCTTTCTGTTCCGGGGCTACTAAAGGAAAGCTCTGCTTAGCGCAGCAGGGCCAGGGTCTCTGCTGCGGCGCCGTGGGCCGACGCGACGCAGTCGTTAAGGCCGATCCCCCGGTAGGAGTTGCCGGTGAGGACCAGGCCGGGGTGGGAGGCGAGCATGGCGGAGAGGGCTTGCAGGCGCTTGCCGTGGCCGACGGTGTACTGGGGGATCGCCTTCTCGTGGCGGAAGATGCGGATGAATGACGGTGGGGCGGTGATACCCATGGTCCGCTCCAGGTCGTCCCTGACCCGCTTTTCAACCTCGGCATCGGAGAGGTTGATGTACTGGGGGAAGCAGGCCCCTCCGAGCATGCTCCGCAGCAGAACCTTCCCCTCCGGGGCGCGGTTCTCGAAGATGCTTGAGTCCCACAGGGTGCCGAGGGTGCTTAGCTTCTCCTGCTTGGGGATGAGGTAGCCGAAGCCGCTTAAGTCATAGTCGATCCGCTCCCGCTCGTAGCCGAAGCAGGCCACGGTCATGGTGGCGTAGGGTATCTGGCGCAGCACGGTGCTGATTCCCGCATCGACCCCTTCGAGGAAGTCGGCGGAGGCGTATGCCGGGGTCGCAAGGATGACGGCATCGGCAGGGTATTCACCCCTGTCGGTGACCACCCGCCAGGGTACCGATTCCCCCCTGTCGACCCTCACCGCCCCCTCTCCGGAGCGGACAACTGTCATCCCCAGCTCCTGTGCGAGGATGTCCGTCAGTGTCTGGATGCCGCCGCGGAAGGATGTGAGGATCCCCCCCGGACCGGCGGCGCTGGCCACCGCCTTGCCGGCGGCGATATCGGCCTTCTTCTTCTTCGCCAGGCGGATCATCGCCTTGATCAGGCCGCCGTACTCCGCTTCCAGTTCGGCGATGCGAGGGAAGCAGGACTTGAGGGACATGGTCTCCGGGTCGCCGGCGAAGATCCCCGATACCATCGGGGCGATCAGCTTGTTGAGGGCCTCTTCCCCCAGGCGGCGACGGCCGAAGGCCGCCAGGGTCTCGTCCTCCTCCCCTCTGTACTGGGGGATGAACGGCTCCATGGCCAGGCGCATCTTGCCGGGCCAGGAGATGAGGGTGCTCTTCAGGAAGGCGGGGCCGTTTTCCGGGAGGCGGTTCAGCACCCCCCCGGAGAAGATGAAGCGCTTGCGGGCGTTGTCGTTGCTGCGCAATAGCTGGCCATCTGCCCCCAGGTCGCGGCAGAGATCCAGGGTCTGGGGCTTGTTGTCCAGGAAGCCGTTGGGCCCCCATTCGCACAGGTACCCCTCTTCCTTGATGCTCCAGATCTTCCCGCCGAGGCGCTGCTCCTTCTCCAGCAGGGTTATGCTCAGCTCTACACCGGCACCCCTGGCCTTCTCCCGCAGCAGCCATGCCGTAGCCAGACCGGAAATCCCTCCGCCGATGATGATCGCCTGTTTCATCCGTTGTGCCCCTTTGGTGTTTAGAGAATTCAAAGAATAGTAAAGCCGCGGCCCTTAAGTGTCAAGGTATACAAACCGTTGACAGTTGGCGGGGCAATGTTTAGATTCTCTGCAAAGCTAAAGGAACGGCAAGGAAGGGAGCAGAGAGTGGCACACCAGGATTACTACGAGATACTCGGCCTGAAGAAGGGGGCATCACCTGAGGAGATCAAGAAGGCCTTTCGCAAGCTGGCGGTCAAATACCATCCGGACAAGAATCCGGGGGACAAGAAGGCGGAGGATCGCTTCAAGGAGATCAACGAGGCATATGCGGTTCTCTCCGACCCGCAGAAGAAGAGCCAGTACGACCAGTTCGGCTCGGCCGGTTTCCACCAGCGCTTCTCCCAGGAGGACATTTTCCGCGGCTTCAATGCCAACGACATCTTCCGCGAATTCGGCCTCGGCTCCGACGACATCTTCTCCCGTATCTTCGGCATGGGGGGGATGGGTGGCGGCGGTTTCCGCCATGCGGGGTGCGGCGGCGGCATGCGCCACAAGGGGAGCGACCTGGAGATGGAGCTCTCCGTCAGCTTTATGGATGCTTTCGGCGGCTGCGAGAAGCGGGTCTCCTTCAGCCGCGAGGGGCGCAGCGAAGAGGTGAGCGTCAAGGTGCCGGCAGGGGTGGATACGGGGGCGCGCCTCCGCCTGGCCGGCAAGGGGGGGGCAGGGTGCGGCGGTGCCGCTGCAGGGGACCTCTATCTGAACGTGGCGGTGCGGCCGGATGATCACTACAGCCGTGAGGGTGGGGACATCGTCTCTCCACGGCAGGTCCCCTTCAGCCTCGCCTGCCTGGGTGGCCCCCTGGAGGTGGTTACCCTTGACGGAACCAAGAGAATCAAGGTCCCTGCCGGAATTCGCAGTGGCACCAGGGTCAGGCTGAAAGGGCTCGGTTTCCCCCGCATGGGGGGGAGCGGCAGGGGGGATTTTTATGTGCTGGTGGGGGTAGAGGTGCCACAGCATCTGACCCCGCAGCAGAGGGAGCTGGTGGAGAAGCTGGCAGGGGAGGGGCTGTAGGAGCTGTCACCCCTGCCTGATTCTGTCGATCCTGTCCCGCAGGGTATTCCTGCTGATGCCGAGCATCCTGGCCGCCATGACCTGATTCTGCTCGCACCTGTCAAGGGCGATCTCCACCATGGCCTTTTCCACCCCCATGCTGATCATGTCGAAGACCGAACTCCTGCATTTGCGGCAGAGATCGTCGAAGCGAGGCTCGATTACCTCCTGGAAGATATTGCTCAGCTCATCGCCGTCTCTTCTGTGTTGGGTCAGGCAGAGGCCAACATCGTTTCTCCGCATGGCTTCGAAATGCTCCGGCAGGAGGAGCTCCCCTTCGCAGAGGACTGTTGCCGAATTCACCGCGTTCTGCAGCTCCCGCACATTCCCCTCCCACTCCTGGCCGAGGAGCAGTTCCAGCGCCTCGGTTGAGAGCCCCTTGATCCTCTTGCCGTATTTGCGGCTGTACTTGAGGGTGAAGAGTTCGGCCAGGAGGGGGATATCCTCCCTCCTCTCCCGCAGGGGTGGGAGTTCGAAGCTGACCACCCGCAGGCGGTAGTAGAGGTCAAGCCTGAATCTCTTCTCCCTTATCGCCTCCGCCAGGTTGCAGTTGCTGGCGGCGATCACCCGCACATCCACCTTGATGGTCTCGTTCCCACCGACACGCTCGAACTCCTGGGTCTCCAGGGCGCGGAGGAGCTTCCCCTGGCTGGCCAGGCTCATCTCCCCGATCTCGTCGAGGAAGATGGTGCCGCCGTTGCACTGCTCCAGCTTACCTATCCTGCGGCAGTGGGCATCGGTGAAGGCCCCCTTCTCGTGGCCGAAGAGCTCACTCTCCAGCAGCGGCTCGGGGAGGGCGGCGCAGTTGACCGCCAGGAACTGCTTCTGCTTGCGACCGGAGTTCATGTAGATCGCCCTGGCGAGGAGCTCCTTTCCCGTGCCGCTGTCCCCCTGGATCAACACGGTGGCGTCGGAGTTGGCCACCTTCCCCACCATCTTCCAGATCTCAACCATCTCCGGAGAGGAGCCGATCATGATGTCCCTCCCTTCGCTCCAGGCGATGGAGGAGACCCGCTCCCTGACGAAGTGGACTTTCCTGCTCAGCAGGTTGTTATCCAGGGCCTTCTGCACAGCTCTCTTCAGCCTGCTCAGGTTGAACGGCTTGATGAGGAAGTCGTAGGCCCCCAGCTTCATGGCGTCGATGGCGTTCTGGGTCGTGTTCTGCCCGGTGATCATGATCACCGCCAGGTTGGGGTCGATCCTCTTCGCCTCCTGCAGCAGGTCAAGGCCGGACTTCTCAGGGAGGCAGATGTCGAGGACTGCCACATTGGGCTTTTGCCTGGCAATGCACTGCAGAGCCCCGTCATAACTCTTCTCCAGGAAAAGAGTGGTATCCACGGTGCTGAACACCGTCTCGAAAAGTGAGAGGATCGGCAGGTCATCGTCCATGACAAGGAGTTTTGTCTTCATATCAATGTCCCATTTACCATCCATCTGCCGGTTTTGAGTTTATGGAGATAAATGTATTATAGACGACAAGGCATGAGATTGCACTAATCAGGGTTTGTTGACGGGAAATATCTTCACTACGGGGGGGGGAGGGAGAAGGGGAGTCGATCCTCTCCCCTTCTCCTTGTTTGTCCTTTACTGCTTGATATCCACCGTGGCCGACTTGCGCAGCTCTTCGGCCCACTGGTTGAAGCGCTCCTCCGATTTCTTCCTGTAGAGGAGCTCCTCGATCAAACCCCTGACGCTCTCCAGCGGCTTGATCCTGTCCTGGCTCTTCTCCTCCAGCTTGATGATGTGGAAGCCGGCAGGGGTGGTGACAAGGTCGCTGATCTCACCGGGGTTCATGGTGATGACCGCACTCTCGATCTCCGGTAGCATGTCCCCCTTTTTGAAGGTGCCAAGGTCGCCGCCGTCCGTGGCTGCGTTGGGGTCGTCGGAGTATTTTTTCGCCAGTGAGGTGAAGTCCGGGTTCGTCCGCGCCTCGGCCATGACGTTTGCCGCCCTCTCCATCACCTTCTTGATCTGCTCGTTGGTGGCGCTCTTCTCCACCTTGAGGAAGATGTGCCGGGCACGGTAGCTGTTCTCCTCGCGGAACTGGGGCAGGTTCCCATCGTAATACTCACGGATCTCCCGCTCGGATACCTGGACCTTGGACTTGACCTCCTGGCTCATCAGGCGGAGCCGCTCCAACTGCTCCTTCATCTGGGTCTTGTACTGGTCGAAGGTGAGCCCCTGGGCCAGAAGGGCCGACACCAGCGCCTCCTGACTGAGGGAGCTCTGCCTCTTCACCTCTTCGATGGACTGGCGGACCTCCTCCTCGCTGATGACGATGTTAAGCTCCCTGATCTTCATGGTGATCAGCTTCCTGTCGATCATGGAGCTGAGGAGCTGGCTGCGGAGCTTACTTGCCCCATCTTCCGTCAGGGGCCCCTTCTTCTCCTCCATCTTGGCTATCTTGGCGTATTCGCTGTTCAGTTCGTAGATGGTGATGATTTCGTCGTTGACGATGGCTGCTATGCCGGTGACGACTTCGGCGCCGGCTTTAGGGGCTGCGGCGAGGGATGCTGCCAGGAGGAGCGTGGCTATTAGTGTGCGCATATTTCTTCCCTGTTACGTTTGCGGTGGCTGTCTGCTGCGGCTGCTTTAAGCCGGGAGCCGGATTGCCGGCTCCCCAGTCGTCATAAAGTAAAGGCCGGGAAACCCGGCCTTTAGATCATTTCTTTTCCTGGTGAGCCTGGGGCGCGCCAGCCGGTGCCGCAGCACCTGCCGTCTTCTCCGCCCCCTCTTTTCCCGCCGGGGCTCCACCCAGCCCCTTGAGCACATCCTCCTTGATGGAGTACTTGCCGTTCTTCTTCAGGTCATCCTTGATCTTCTGGAAGATCTCCTGCTGCTTGTTTGGGAGGACGGCGGCCTTGATCTGATCCTTAACCTCCTCGAATGAGCGGGAGCCGGCGGCACGCTTGCCGGTCAGCTTGATGATGTGGAAGCCGAATTTGGTCTTGACCACGCCGGAGGTCTCACCCTCCTTCATGGCGAAGGCGACCTTCTCGAACTCGGGGATCATGGAGCCCTTGCCGAACCACCCCAGGTCGCCACCCTTGGCGGCCGAGCCGTCGGTGGAGTTCTTCTTGGCCAGCTCCTCGAAGCTGGCGCCCCCTTTGAGCTGGGAGAGGATATCCTTGGCCTGCTTCTCCTCCTTCACCAGGATGTGGCTGGCCTTGACCTGGTCGCCGGTCTTGAACTTATCCTTGTTGCTCTCGTAGAACTTCTTCAGCTCATCGTCACCCACCTTGGCCTGCTCCTCGACCTTCTGCTTCAGGTAGGCCTCGACCACCAGGCGCTTCTTCAGGTCCTCCAGCTTCTCCTTGACAGCAGGGGAGTTTTCCACGCCGGACTTGGCCGCCTCCTGGAGGATCAGCTCGCGGATGATCATGGTCTCCAGCATCTCCTTCTTCCCCTCGGCGGTCTCGGTCATCGGCTTCAGGTAGGGGGGGAGGTTATCCAGCTCCTTCTTGAAGGAGTCAACGGTGATGGTTGCGCTGCCTACCTCGGCCAGCACCGGCCCGCTAGGTTTCCCCTCGCTCTTGGCTTCTCCGCCGCTCTTGGGGGAGCAGCCGGCAAGGGCGATGATGCAGGCAGTGGTTGCTGCCAGTTTTATAACGGACTGTCTTTTCACAGGAATCTCCTCTTTGC
>CALMOE010000174.1 GCA_937871715.1 uncultured Geobacter sp.
CAGGGGGGGTGGACGGGGCGCGCTTCGCCGACAACCTCTTCGGCAGCTGCGTTTCAGGAGTCTTGCGCGGCGGCCTGATCGACAGGGCCGAGGGTGGCACGCTCTTCCTCGACGAGGTTGGGGACCTGAGCCGCGAATCCCAGATCGCCCTGCTGCGCCTCCTGCAGGAGGGGGAGTACTACCGTAACGGCTCGGAGATCCCCATGCGCAGCAGTGCGCGGATCATAGCCGCATCCAACCGTGACCTGCGCCAGTTGATCGATAGCGGCAGCTTCAGGAGCGATCTCTTCCACCGTCTCAGCGCCCATCAGATCCACCTGCCGCCGCTTCGGGAGAGGTGCGAGGACATACCGCTCCTCGTCCAGCACTACGCCGAAGCCGAGGCGACCCACCTGGGGAAAGAGCTCTCCCAGATACCACGGGAGCTCATGGACGCCCTGACTGCCTGCGAATACCCTGGCAACGTGCGGGAACTGATCAACATGGTAAGAAACGGAGTTGCCCTGAGCGACGGCCCCCACCTTTCCTTCGACGGATTCCCCCTTCTCCCCAGGTCGAAAAGGGTAGTTTCCGATCTCCTCAGGGTTTCCAGTGACGAAAAGTACACCATTCACGCCGTATTCGACAGGTTTCCCACCATGGAGCAGTTCGAAAGGCTGGTAATAGAGGAGGCGATCAGGTTCGGCGGCAGCAAGGCAAACGCCGCCGACCTCCTTGGCATCAGCAGGCCGACTCTCAACAGGAAAATCAACTCCGGCGGCGATGACAATTGACCCTGAACGGCAGTCGGGTGGTGATAAAGAGAGTTAGGGGATGGTATGTTCTGTTTTTCGCGCCCGGGGCTGAACACGAATGGTGAGTTCGTCTTTGATGGTGAAGTGAACCTGGAATCAGAGCAACAGGGCCTTTGCGCGAACATAGACACTGCTTAGCTGCCGAATCCAGCTGATCTCTGCGGGAGCCGAAGGGTCTAAGAATCCTGCTCCGTCATCATGATTGGGAGGGAGACCCTGAAGGTGGAGCCCTCCCCGGGTTTCGAATCCACGCCGATGCTGCCGCCGTGCTCTTCGACGATGAACTTGGAGATGTACAGCCCCAGGCCGCTCCCCCCCCTGTCGATCCGCGTCGAATAGAACGGGTCGAAGATCCGCGGCATCTCCTCCGCGTCTATCCCTCTCCCCCTGTCGCTGACCTCCACCAGCACCTCCCCGCTGTCGGCGGCGTAGCTGGTTGTCACCCGCACCTCACCCTTCTTGTCATCGTAAGCTTGGGCGGCGTTCATGATCAGGTTGAGCAGTACCTGCTCCAGCTGCTTTGGGTTCCCCTTGACCTGGGGGATATCCTCACCCAGCTCCGTGACGATACTCACATCCTCCCGCCTGCCGTGGGCGCGGAGTATGGAGACTGCCGCCGTGGCGACGTCGTTGATCATCACCATCGACTCCTGGCTCAGGCGCTCGCCGAGGCTGTAGTTTCGCAGGTCCCTGATAACCTGTTCAATCCTCTCCGTGCATCTGCCGATATTGGCGCAGGCGCTCTGGATCTCCTCCCTTGCCTGACCGTACGGCAGGCCGCAGAGGGTAAATTCTCCGACCATGTTTCTGGTGCTGTCCAGAACCGGTATGGCAGCCTGCCACATCTTGGAGAGGTACTCATTGGTAAGGCGGATTGAGCCGTTTGGGTTGTTGATCTCGTGGGCCATGCTTGAAACCAGCAGTCCAAGGGAGGTCATGCGGTTGGTGTTGATCAGCTTGGCCATCAGCTTCTTCTTCTCTTCGCGGATCTCCAGCCTGAGGGAGCGCACGAGCTCATCGTTGAGCCTCTTGTTCTCCTCCTCCCTCTGACGCAGACTTGTTGCCAGATCCAGGACCGCGATCGCCGCCTGTTCCGTTTCATCCCCATGGGAAAAGGTTATCTCCGGGGAGAGGTTCCCACTTTCTATCTCCCTGATCCCTGCCAGCAGGTTCTGGAAGGGGGCTGTGATGTGCCTGAGAAGGATGTAGCCGAGGAGCGTCGCCCCCCCCCAGAAGGCCAGGCTGAGAATCAGCGCCATCCGGTAGAGGTTGCGGAGCTGACTCGTCAGGCTCTGCATGTTCATGGTGACTTCGATGTAACCGATCACCCGGGAGCGTGTATAGTCCTCACCCAGAAGGAGCGCCTCGGGGGTATAGTTGAGATCCTTGATCAGCACCTCCTCACGCACGCTGATCGTCTCCCCACCCAGCTTTACCGCCGGTCCCTTCCCCTCGGCGAGGAGGATGTTGTCGTGATTGAACACCCGGATGGCCGTGACGGCGCTGTTGTCAAGGGATTCGGCTATGCAGGTTGCTATCCCTTCGCGGTATTCGGCGTAGAGCGGCAGCCTGATGCCGCTCTTCAGGGCGGTTATGACAAGCCTACCATCCTGCGTGAGGCGTTCGATGGAGCTTTGGCGCTGCTGCGCCAGGTAGAAAGAGGTGAAGGCGGCGATGGTCAGCGCCGAGAGGATGGTGAAGAGGATGAAGAGGCGGAAGCGGAGGGTCTTCCTGGCGAACAGATGCGAGAGAAATGGGCTCATGGGGTAGGCCGCTGCAGTTGATGCTCAGTCCTAAGCATCGTTTTCCCGTTTGTCGATTGCGCCGGAGATGAGGGGGATCCTGATACCCAGCCTTCTGGCGACCGCGTCGTTGAAGCGCACCCTCCCCGAAGGGGGGTCTATCGACTCGGACTGTTCGCCGTTTTTCACCCCATTGATCATGATGCAGAGGTTTTTGCCGATATCCTGGCGAGTAAGCTCGATGCTCGCCAGCGCCCCCTTGGAGAGGTACGCCGATGAGAAGCCGATTACCGGCAGGTTGCTCCTCTGGGCGAAGTTGAAATAGCTCTCCAGGTTCTCGGCAGTGATGGCGGTGGTGTCGGGAATCATCCAGATTGCATCGATGCCCCGCTTGAACAGGTCCTTGAGCCTGTCCGTGACCTCCCGGGGCGAACTTACCTGCATGTCTATGAGCTCAACACCGCTGCCGCCAGCCGCCTCCCGGGCACGCTGCAGGTAGGCGCCGCTCCGCTTCTGGTCGTAGAGCACGCCGACCCGGTTCAGTTTCATCCTGTGGAAGAGCTGCAGGTAGCTAGACGGGGATACCATCATGCTCACCCCGGTGACATTGCGGCCGACCCTCTCCGTCTCGGCGCCGAGGGCCATGGCGTAGATCACCGGCACGGAGCGGATCTTCCTCGCCGCGGAGAGGGCATGGTCGCCGATGGCCACAACCACTGAAGGGCGCTCCTCCCGCACCATGCGCTGGACATCCACCTCGGCGTAGTCGGAGAGGACAAGGGTCCTGTTTCTGTTGGCGCAGTCGTTCTGCACCAGGCGGGTCACCTGCTCAAGGGCAGGGGAGGCGCTCCCCTGGAGGATGAGGACCTCGGCGGCAATGGCGGGGAGGGGGGCGAGCGCAAGGGCCGCTATGGCGAGAATGAGGTATCTCAAAACTTGAACCTCACTCCACCCTCGATCCAGCGGGGGGTATTCTTGTAGAGATCGTTTATGTACTGAGAGCCGTTGAAGAGATTGTGGCCGGTGAAGAAGATTTCCGGCGATAGATCGTTTAACGGCAAAAGCTTCTGGGTGAGGCTCAGGTTCCAGATCATCGACGAGTAACGGGCAGGGTAGGAATCCGGGTTCCACCAGACGTAGTTGGCGGAGAGCACTCCACACAGGCCGAAGCTGCTCTTGTAGTCAAGGCTTGCCTTCAGTGACTGTTCGGGAGTATTCGGCGCAGGATCGTGACTATCCTTGTCTCGGTTGTCGCTATATGTATAGGCTGCGCCCAGTGTGAAATCGTGGAGCGGCAGGCTTCTGGCCTCCAGTTCGACACCTTGTCGAACCTGGGTAAGGCGCTGGCCGGGGGATGGTTCAATGTCCCAGAGATAGTTGTAGAATATAGTCCCCTTCAGCCAGACTGCGGGCAGTAAGGAGGATTCCGCGCCAAGTTGAACGGTGCGGATTTTCTGTACATTATGGGAGTTGGAGACCGTCGGCAGGCCGTATCCCTGGGCCGCATAGCCGCGGACGACTGCCTTGTCGTTAAACTGCCAGGTTGCACCGAGGGTTATGCTGAGGGGGTTTCTCCCCAAGGCCGTATGGTCGAAGCGAATCCCGGGGAGAAGGGTAAATCTGCCACTGGTCCAGGAGCCGTTCAGGTAGGTGGCCCAGCGGTTGAGATTCTTTTCGCTTCCTGTGGCATCAGTTAGATTCTGGTGCTCGATGTTAGTTCCGAAGAGGAGTGAGCTGGTAGTCGTATCCCAGCGAAGCTTTGCACTTGCAATGGAAAAAATCTCTCTTACAGGAAACACCCATGGTGGCATGAGCGGATCAGGAACAATGCTTCCCCAGATGACCTTGTCCTGGTAGGATTGGTGTCTGGCTGACAGTTCGATGCCCAGGTTGTTTCCCAGGGGCTGGGAATATTCAATGAAACCATGGTAGAAGATGGTATCATCCGTATCCTTATAATTAAGTGGGACCGACGCCTCCAGGCCGCGGAAAGAATCCCGCACGCCGCCTCCCAGGGTGACGGTACCTCTTGAGGGGAGGTCGTAGGCGAGCTTCAGCCAGCCATGGTTGAAGTTGATGCCGTTGCCCAGGCGCAGCCCTTTGGAGTGGAGATGGCCGCCTCCCAGGTAGTAGCCGAATCGGTCTAAAGTACCGGACAGTTCGGCGTTAAGCTCAGTGGTTCCATTCTCTCCGTAGGTAGTTAGGGCAGTGCCGCCTATGTCTCCCTCCGGGTCGGGAGACTTGGTGACGATGTTGATAACCCCGCCAAGAGCCGGTCCCCAGGCAGCCGATGCCGCCCCCTTGACGATCTCCACCCGCTCGATTTGCTGGGCGGGGATCAGTCCGATGTCGGGGAAGTTATTGAGAAGGTCGTTCTGCACGATGCCGTCGAGTATGACGAGCACATGCTCGAAGCCGAGACCATTGACGGAAAACGCCCCCCAGCTTCCGGGGGTACGTCGGGATCCAAGTTGGATGCCAGGGACGTGGAAGAGGACTTCCTCCAGGGTATGGACTTTCAGCTTGGCGATCTGTTCGCTGGTGATGACCGTGACGTTCTCGGCGATGCGGGAGATCGGCCGTGGGGTGCGGAGTGTTGCTACAAGCGGCTCTTCCGTTGATTCCGGACTCAGCAGGAGAGACTCGTCGGCCCGTGCCGACAGGGGGGAGAGCAGGAGAAAGCATAGAATTAAATTGAAAATATGACGCAGCATAAAATTATCCTTGCTCTTTTGTCACAATATCAAATATATATTCATTAAGTTTAAAGTATAAACGCCTTAACTTTATAGCAGAATCCTTTTCGCGAGTCCAGAAGCTTTGATGTTTTTTCACACCCCTTTCAGGGGTGAATTCCAACCGGGAGGTGTTGTCATGAAAACTGCAACGAGGACGCTGGAAATTTTGGACCAAGGGCGTAAAGAGACGAATCAGCTTGTGACCTGCTGTTCAGGAGCAACTTCCAAGGCACGCCAGGCGTAACATCAAACAGCGGTGGCGGGGGATTGCTCCCGCCACCGTATCTATTTCATTCATTACCATGCCACTGTCAACCTACCACGTCACTTGGCCTTGCTCCGACTCGGCCAACCATTTTCTCCTCTATTCAACGCGCAAAGGCTCCGTAGTCCGCGTCTCTGCGCCGCTTCTCGATGCCGCCCGCACCGATTCTTTAACGGACGAAGAGAAGTCAGCATTGATGGAGCTATTGCTCTGGGTCGATGATACAGACGCCGAACGACGGGAGATGAACTCCCTCGTGGCAAAGACGAACGCCGAGCGGAAACGCTTCCGGGCCGTCGTGGTCCTGAATCTTGACTGCAACCTTGCCTGCCCCTACTGCTACGAGGATACGTTCCGCGGTAAGCATTTCATGAGCTACGAAACTGCCGACCTGTTTGTTGAGATGGTCATCCGCGACCATATCACGCAGGGGAGGGATATCGTTCTCGATCTGTACGGCGGCGAACCGCTCCTCTCCGTCCCCACCATCAAGCGGATCGCAGAACCCCTGGATGCCGCAGCGAAAGATGCAGGAGTGACGCTTTCCTGTTTCCTCTTCACCAACGGCACGCTCCTCAATCGACCACTGGTGGAGGAACTGCTCCCCCTGGGGCTGACCGGCGCCCTGATCACCCTAGACGGGCCACGGGAGATTCACGACAGCCAGCGCCCCTTCGTCTCCGGCAGGGGGAGTTTCGACCTGATAGTTGGGAATGTCCGCTCCGTCCGCGATCTCATCGAAATCCAGATCAATGGCAACTACACCGAGGGCAACTACCGCCGGTTTCCAGAGATGTTGGACCATCTCATCGCTTCCGGTATCGAGCCCGCTCGCCTCGGCCTGGTCCAGTTCAGCCCGATCTCGGAGAAATCGTCCCCATCCCGGCACCACGACGGCATGGCGCACTGCCAGCCGGTAAGCGATAAAAGCATCATGGAGGCGGGGCCCTATTTATTCAGAGAGACAGCACTGCGGGGGTTTCGGGTTCCGGTGCCGACCATGGGGGCCTGCATGGTGGAGTTCGACCACGACCTGGTGGTCAATTACGACGGCTCCCTCTACAAGTGCCCCGCCTTCATGGGGTGGCCAGAGCTCTCCGTCGGCACCCTGGAGAGCGGGGTCTCCGACTATTCCGCCTCCCACAACCTCCTCTACTGGCAGAACGACGAATGCCTGGAGTGCCCCTATCTCCCCATCTGCTTCGGCGGCTGCCGCCTGAACCCCCTCCTGAAGAACGGCGCCATCAACGAGGTCGACTGCCGCCGGGAGTTCTACGATGCCACCCTGGAGCAGATCGTCCTCATGGGGCAGGTGTGCAGTCCCTCCTAAAGCGAAACATCTCCATTCAAGAGTCTCTCCACACTCATTTGAAGAAAATAATCTAGCCCTGGCGCCAACAGTGTAAACATTTTTTACGCGGCCATAACACATTGAAATCACATGAATGTATCGTTGGGTGTAACAAAATGTTACGTCAGTGCAACTTGCCGGAACCATGTAGTTTCCTGGATACGTAAAAGTTTGCAAAAGGCGCTACTGCACTGCAAGTAATTGATATTATTAAATAATAAGCAAATATGTCCTTGCATGTGCGCATCCCCTGTGCGATATTTAATTCAAAGAAACGTGTTTAGACGCGGCTTGCTTATGTGATTGCGGTCGGGAGACAAAAATGAACGCCATGAGCGCTAAACAGTTCGGCAGATTATCACTCTTCATCGACAGCGTCGCCATACCGGAAACCGGCGGTTTCATCGGCATGACCAGCTGCCCCGGGAAGCAGGACGAGTACTTCTTCGAGCCGTCCGTGACCCGCCTCGATGCTGACCTGCAGACCATCTCCAGCTGGGGGGCGTCCACGGTCGTCACCCTGATGGAGTCGGTGGAGCTGAACATCCTCAAGGTTGACAACCTGCCGGAGAAGATTGAGGAGCAGGGGATGAAGTGGCTGCACCTCCCCATCAAGAACAGGTCGATCCCGGGGAGCGATTTCGAGGAGATGTGGAAGATGGTCGGCGAGGGGCTTTTAAGCTCACTGCGCAGGGGGGAGAAGATCGTCATTCACTGCCAGGAGGGGATCGGACGCACCGGGCTGGTTGCTGCCAGGCTTCTCATCGAGCTGGGGGTAGACAAGGATGAGGCGATAAGCATCGTCCGCAAGACCAGGCCCGGAGCACTGGAGACCTGGCCCCACGAGAACTACTGTCGCACACTCGGAGAGGAAAAATAAACTGATTCAGGATTCAATGTGATGCGGTGTCATCCCCCCGGCTAAAACCGGGGGGTTTTTTTTGCCCTTGATCCGACGGCTTGCTGCCGCCTCTTGCAAGGTCTATCGGTCGGCGCTGGCGGCTATGTCGGCAGCAAGGTTGAGTACATCGGCGCTGGTCGTCTCCCAGGAGCACATGAACCTGGCCCCCCCTGCGCCGATGAAGGTGTAGAAGTGCCACCCCATGGCCTTTAGCCTCTCGATCCGCTCGGGGGCCATCTCCACGAAGACCGAGTTGGCCTGGCGTGGGAACTTGATGGTCACCCCCGGGAGGGTGGAGATCTTCTCCTCCAGCAGGGCTGCGCAGCTGTTGGCGTGGGAAGCGTGCCTCAGCCAGGCGCCGCTCTCCAGGAGGCCGTTCCAGGGGGAGGAGAGGAAGCGCATCTTGGAGGCCAGCTGCCCCGCCTGCTTGCAGCGGTAGTCGAACTCCTGGGCCAGCTCCCTGTTGAAGAATATGACCGCTTCCCCAACAGCCATGCCGTTTTTCGTCCCGCCGAAGCAGAGGACATCAACCCCCGCCTGCCAGGTGATCTCCTTGGGGGCCACCCCCAGGGCTGCCACCGCGTTGGCGAAGCGGGCACCGTCCATGTGCATCTTCAGGCCGTGCCTGGCGGCCACCTCGCCGATATGCTGCAGCTCGGCCACGGAGTAGACCGTCCCCAGCTCGGTTGCCTGGGTGACGCTGAGGGCCTTGGGCTTGGGGTAGTGGATGTCGCTACGGCGGCAGACGGTGTGCTCAACCTGCCTGGGATCGATCTTGCCGTTCTCCCCCCCGACAAGGAGCATCTTGGTGCCGTTGGAGAAGAATTCGGCGGCGCCGCATTCGTCGGTCTCCACGTGGGCGCTCTCGTGGCAGATAATGCTGTGGTAGGACTGGCAGAGGGAGGCGAGGGCGAGGGAGTTGGCCGCCGTGCCGTTGAAGACGAAGAAGACCTCGCAGTCGGTCTCGAAAAGGTCGCGCAGGGCGGAGCAGGCCCTGGCGGTGCACTGGTCGTCTCCGTAGGCAGCCGCGTAACCTCTGTTGGCAAGCTCCATCGCCTGCCATGCCTCCGGACAGATGCCGGCGTAGTTGTCGCTGGCGAAGTTGTATTTCATCCTCGAATCCACTCTTATCTCTCTCCCTTCTTCATATGCCGAGGACCTCAGCCAGGCGGAGCATCTCCTCCTGTGGGCGTTTCTCCCCCTTGATCACGTCCTCCAGGGGGGTGGCAAGGACCGTGTTGCAGGAGAGCCCGACCATCACCCCGTGGTTCCCGGATACGAGGAGCTCAACCGACTTCTTGCCAAAGCGGCTGGCAAGGAGGCGGTCGAAGACGCTGGGCGCCCCCCCCCGCTGGTAGTGCCCCAGGACGGTGACCCTGGTCTCGAAGCCGATGGCGTCCTTGATGCTGTCGGCGATGCTCTGGCCGGTGGCTGCCCCCTCGGCGAGGATGATGATGGCGTTGTCCCGCCCCTCCTCGTAGCGCTGGCGCAGCTGCTGGCAGATCTCGGCCAGGTCGAACTCCCTCTCCGGCACCAGGGCGTACTCGGCCCCGGAGGCGATGGCGGCGATGCTCGCCAGGTAGCCCGAGTTCCTCCCCATGACCTCGATGACAAAGGCCCGGGCATGGGAGCTGGCCGTGTCCTTGATGCAGTCAACCGCGTAGATGATGTTGTTCAGGGCGGTGTCCACACCCAGGGCCATGTCCGTGAAGGGGATGTCGTTGTCGATGCTCGCCGGTATGCCGACCACCGGGAAGCCGAGCCTGTGCAGCGCCAGTGCGCCTGCCAGGGAGCCGTCGCCGCCGATGACCACCAGCCCCTCGACCCCCATGCTGCGCAGCGTCTCCACTGCCTGGGCTTGCCCTTCGGCAGTTTTGAATTCCGGCGATCTGGCGGACTGGAGGAATGTGCCGCCGCGGTGCATGATACCCGAGACCCCCCTGGAGTCGAGGCGGATCGCCTCCCCCTTCATGACTCCGTGATAACCCTTGCGGAAGCCGTAAACCTCCACACCAAGGCGCAGGGCGGTGCGCACAGCGCTGCGCACTGTGGCATTCATCCCGGAGCAGTCACCCCCGCTGGTGAGTATGCCGATCTTTTTCATGACCCCTCCCCGGTCTGTTCAATTTTCCTCTTCTTCATCCACTCCATCCGCTCGGCGATACTCTTCTCGTAGCCGCTCTCCTTCGGTCTGTAGAATACGGTGCCGGAGAGCCTCTCCGGAAGGTACTCCTGGGCCACCATGCTGTCAAGAAAGTCGTGGGCGTACCGGTAACCCTTGCCGTAGCCCGCCTCCTTCATCAGCTTCGTCGGAGCGTTGCGGATCTGGAGCGGCACGGGTAGCGAACCGCTGCGCCTCACCTCGGCGAGGGCCTCGTTTATCCCCGCGTAGGAGGCGTTGGACTTGGGGGCGGTTGCCAGGTAGGTGACCGCCTGGGCAATGATTATCCTCCCCTCGGGCATCCCCACCAGCTGGAAGGCCTGCATGGCCGAGACTGCCAACTGCAGCCCCCTGGGGTCCGCATTCCCCACGTCCTCGGAGGCGAGGATGACCATGCGCCGCAGGATGAAGAGTGGGTCCTCGCCGGCCTCGATCATTCGCGCCAGCCAGTAGAGGGCTCCGTCCGGGTCCGAGCCGCGCATGGACTTGATGAAGGCTGAGATGACGTTGTAGTGCTCCTCACCCCCCTTGTCGTAGAGGAGGGGCTTCTGCTGGATCGCCTCCTGCACCGCTGAGAGGTCGATGGCCTCGCCGCGGCTGAGCCGTGCGCAGCTCTCCAGGGTGTTCAGGGCGCGGCGGGCATCCCCACCGGCATAGTCGGCGATTGCTGCCAGCGATTCGTCGCTTGCCTCAAGCTCCATCCCACCCAGCCCACGCCCCCTGTCGGCCAGGGCCTGGCGGAGGATGGTGACCAGCTCCTCCTCGCCGAGGGGGTTGAGGATAAGCACCTTGCAGCGCGAAAGGAGTGGGGGGATTACCTCGAATGAGGGGTTTTCCGTGGTGGCACCGATGAGGGTGAAAACACCCCGCTCCACGTAGGGGAGGAAGGCGTCCTGCTGCCCCTTGTTGAAGCGGTGGATCTCGTCGACGAAGAGGATCGTCGTCTGCCCCCTGTAGGCGAGCTGGTTTTCCGCCTCGGCGACGATGTCGCGGATCTCCTTTATCCCCGAGAGGATGGCGGAGAAGAAGATGAAATGGGCGCTGGTGGCGTTGGCGATCACCCTTGCCAGGGTCGTCTTCCCCGATCCCGGGGGGCCCCAGAAGAGGAGCGACGGCAGTCGGTCGCTTTCGATCATCCTGCGCAGCATCTTTCCTTGGCCGAGGAGATGCTCCTGACCCACGTACTCCTCCAGGGTGCGGGGGCGCATCCTCTCCGCCAGTGGGGCATTCTGCTCCGCGCTCCCCCGGGCAGCGTGGCTGAACAGGTCATTTGGCTGCGTCATCTACCCCGTCCTTCAGGGTGCCCGTGGTGGGACTCCCCGTTGCCGTTGTCAGCCCTGCTCCCCACCTGGTGGGTGGAAACACCCCATATCTCCCGGGCATATTCGGCTATTGTCCGGTCGCTGGAGAACCTCCCCACGGAGGCTGTGTTGATGATCGACCTGCGCAGCCACTCCTCCCTGTCCAGGTAGAGCCTGCCGGCTTCTTCCTGGGTGGCGACGTAGGAGCTGAAGTCCGCCAGGAGCATGTAGTAATCACCGTCGCCAAGGAGCGACTCCACCAGTGGGCGGAAGAGGGTAGGAGAGTTAGGGGAGAAGTGGCCGGAGGAGATCATGTCCAGAACCTTCTTCAGTTCGGGGATGCCATAGTACCACTCCTTCGGGTTGTACTCCCTGCGTAGGGTGCCGACCTCCTCGGCATTCAGGCCGAAGATGAAGATGTTCTCCCTCCCCACCTCCTCCATGATCTCGATGTTCGCCCCGTCCAGGGTGCCGATGGTGAGGGCGCCGTTCAGGGTGAATTTCATGTTGCCGGTGCCGGACGCCTCTGTCCCGGCGGTGGAGATCTGCTCGGAGAGGTCGGCTGCCGGGAAGATCTTCTCCGCCAGGGTGACGTTGTAGTTGGCGAGGAAGACGACCTTGATGCGATCGGCTATCACCGGGTCGTTGTTGACCACCTCCGCGACGCCGTTGATGAGACGGATTATCAGCTTGGCCATCTGGTAGGATGGGGCGGCCTTGCCGCTGAAGATGAAGGTGCGGGGGGCTATGGCCTCCTGGGGGTTGCGCCTGATCCTGTTGTACAGGGCTATGATGTGCAGCAGGTTGAGGAGCTGGCGCTTGTATTCGTGAATCCTCTTTACGTGGCAGTCGAACATGGACTCCACGTCGACGCGGATGCCGTTGTGCTTGAGAATGTAGGCGGCAAGCTCCCTCTTTGCCTCAAGTTTCACCCGGTGCCACTCCTCCCTGAATACGGGGTCGTCGGCCAGGGGGCGGAGCTTCTGCAGCTCGCAGAGATCGGTGCACCAGCCGCTGCCGATCCGTCCGGTCACCAGGGAGGCTAGGCCACGGTTGGCCTTGAGGAGCCAGCGTCGCTGGGTGATGCCGTTGGTCTTGTTGTTGAAACGCTCCGGGTACATCTCGTGGAAGTCGCGGAAGAGGTCGTTTTTGAGGATTTCGCTGTGCAGAACTGCCACCCCGTTCACCGAATGGCTGCCGACAATGCAGAGGTTGGCCATCCTGATCTTGCGTTCCCAGTGCTCCTCGACTATTGACATCCTCTCCACCCTCGCCTCGTCGTTGGGGAAGCGGCTGCGCACCTCGATGAGGAATCTCTCGTTGATCTCGTAGATGATCTGCAGGTGCCGGGGGAGGATATGTTCCAGGAACCAGATGGGCCATTTCTCCAGGGCTTCGGGGAGGATGGTATGGTTGGTGTAGCCGAATGTCCTGACCGTAATGTCCCAGGCATCATCCCAGCCGTAATGCTCCACGTCCAGGAGGATGCGCATCAGCTCCGGGATGCAGAGGGAGGGGTGGGTGTCGTTAAGCTGTACGGCCACCTTCTCCGGGAGCTGGCGCAGGTCGCTGTGCATCTTCTTGAAACGGTAGATGACGTCGTGGATTGTGGATGAGGCGAGGAAGTACTCCTGCTTGAACCTGAGCTCCCGCCCCTCCTGCACGTTGTCCGCCGGGTAGAGGACCTTGGAGATGTTCTCCGACATCATCTTCTTCTCCACCGCCCGGATGTAGTTCCCCTCGTTGAAGAACTGCAGGTCGAACTCGCGGGTTGCCTTGGCGCTCCAGAGTCTCAAGGTGTTGACCGTGTGCGTGCCGTAGCCGGGGATCGGGGTGTCGTAGGCCATGGCCATGATGTTTTCCGTGTCAATCCACTGGTGCTGCACCCTGCCGTCCGGCCCCTGATGCTCCACCACCCTGCCGTAGAACTTCACCTCGTGCAGGTGCTGCTGGCGGTCGATCTCCCAGGGGTTGACGTAGCGGAGCCAGTTGTCCGGCAGCTCCACCTGGTTGCCGTCGACGATCTTCTGGCGGAAGATGCCGTACTCGTAGCGGATGCCGTAGCCGTAGGCAGGGATGGACATGGTAGCCAGGGAGTCGAGGAAGCAGGATGCCAGGCGCCCCAGGCCGCCGTTACCCAGCCCCGCATCCTCCTCGGTGTCGACGATCCTCTGGAAGTCGTATCCCAGGGACTCCATGGCGTTTCTGTAGTCGTCGTAAAGCCCCATGTTGATCAGGGCGTTCTCCAGGAAACGCCCCATGAGGAACTCCATGGAGACGTAGTAGACCCTCTTAGGGTCCTTGTGGTAGTAGTCCTGCTGGGTGTCGAGCCACCTCTCTATCAGCCGGTCGCGCACCGCGTAGGAGAGGGCGTTAAAGATATCCCTGTCAACTGCGGTATACTTGTCCTTGCCGAGGGTGTACTCAACATGCTCTAGAAAGGATTTTATCACCCGCATCGTTGCGTCGAGTTCGGCATTGGCCATGTCACTCTGCTCGTATGTTTCGCTCATCTGATCTCCGCTGGGTCGTGGCAGCTCAGTAAACTTCGTCACCGTCACTTGCTGCCACACCCAGATAACTACTTCAATTCACGGCAGTTAGCAAGCATTGTCTCTGCATCTGGTGCAGAGGGTGCTCTCCCCAATTTACGGTTGATACATTATAGCCACTAAAAGCCGGTTTTCCATAGACAGGCATATTAAACCGTGCTAGTAGAATCTTCTCATTTCAGGCTAAAGAGGCTGGTCAATGAAAAGAGTTGCCGTATTTGCAAAAGTTCACGATCCCCGTTGCCAGGATGTAGCCGGAGAGCTCTTCCGCTGGCTCGAAGTGCGGGGGTACGAGCCCCTCGTAGAGGCCCACTTGGCGCGCCACATGGGGTGCCCCGGAGTTCCTGCCGCCGAAATTCCGGAGCAGGCGGACCTTGTGGTCGTCCTCGGCGGCGACGGAACCCTCATCTCCACGGTGCGCATCCTCGGGGAGAGGGAGATCCCGATACTGGCGGTCAACCTGGGCAGCCTCGGCTTCATCACCGAGATCGCCCTGGACGAGCTCTTTCCGGCGCTGGAGAAATGCCTTGCCGGCGAGTTCAAACTCTCCGAGAGGCTCATGCTCCAGGCAGTGGTTGAGCGGGACAACCGGGAGATGGCCTGCCACCAGGTACTGAACGACGTGGTCATCAACAAGGGTGCCCTGGCCAGGATCGTCGATCTCAAGACCAAGGTGAACTGCTTCGACCTTACCAACTTCAAGGCCGACGGCCTGATTATCAGCACCCCCACCGGCTCCACCGGCTACTCACTCTCCGCAGGGGGGCCTATCGTCACCCCGACCATGAACTGCATCGTCATCACACCCATCTGCCCCCATACCCTGACCAACAGGCCACTGGTGATCGATGACGACTCCATCGTCACCGTGACCGTCAAGTCCCTGGACGACGAGGACGTTTATCTCACCCTTGACGGGCAGGTGGGTCTGGAATTAAAGTCAGGAGACGTGATCCATGTGCAACGTTCCCCCCACTGTGCCAGGCTGGTTACCTCGGAGCGGCGCGACTACTTCGAGATCCTCAGGACGAAGCTCAAATGGGGGGAGAGATAGGACAAAAAGCAGGATCGAGGTTAGAGGAGCGAGGAGCGAGAACAATCAGGCTCGACACTCCCCGTGCCTCGAACCTCGTGCCTCGAACCTGATTTATGCTAACAGACCTTACCATCAGAAACCTTGCCATAATAGAATCGCTCCATGTGCCGTTCTCTTCCGGACTGAACATCCTCACCGGCGAGACGGGTGCGGGGAAGTCGATCATCATCGACGCGGTGAGTCTCCTCCTCGGATCCCGCGGAGGGGGTGACATGGTCCGCACCGGCTGTGACGAGGCGGTGGTTGAGGCAATTTTCGATCTAAGGGGGCAGGTCGAACTGCGAGCGGCAATCTCCGCCATGGGGATCGATTGCGAAGATGAGCTGCTGGTGAGGCGCGTGGTATCCGCCTCCGGCAAGGGGAGGGCCTTCGTCAACGGCGGCCTGGTCACCCTCTCCATGCTCGGCGAAATAACCCGCAGGCTGGTGAACATCTATGGACAGCACGAGTCCCAGACCCTGCTCCGGGTGGAGAACCACCTCCATATGCTGGACGGCTTTGCCGGCCTTGGCGAGCTGCGCGACGAGTTTGCAACCCTGCACCGCCGTCACCGAGGCATAAGCGAGGAGCTGCGTCAGCTTGAGGAGGGGGAGAGGGATGCCCTGCGCCGGATAGACATCCTCGCCTATCAGGTGGAGGAGATCGCCGCCGCGGCCCTCGTCCACGGGGAGGAAGAGCGCCTTGAGCAGGAGAGGAACCTACTCGGACACGCCGAGAAGCTCCTCAGCCGCACCGAGGGGGCCTACGACACCCTCTACGGAGGGGACAGGGCGCTCCTCGGCTCCCTGCGTTCGGTGGAGAGCGCCGTTGCTGAGGCGGTCAGGATCGATCCGTCCCTGCAGGGGGTCCTGGAGAGCATCTCCTCCGCCTACCTGCAGTTGGAGGACGCCTCCCTCTCCCTGCGCGATTACGCTGCCGGCATCGATTCCGACCCGGAGCGCGTTCAGGCGGTCGATGACAGGCTGGAGTCGATCCGCCGCCTGAAGAAGAAGTACGGCTCCACCATCGCCGAGATCCTGGAGTGCCACTCCCGCATGGAGAGGGAGCTGGCCTCGCTGCAGGGTAGGGAGGAGTCCAGGGGGGATCTGGAGCAGCGTCTCGCTGAGGTGGAGGCGCAGATGCTCTCCCTCGGCAGCGAGCTGGGGAGGAGGCGCAAGGAGGCGGCCGCCAGGATGGAGAAGTCCCTGGAGGGGGAGTTGCAGCAGCTGGCCCTGAAGCACGCCCGCATCGACATTCTCGTCGAGCCCCTGGAAAAGCCCCGGGAGACTGGCTTCGAGAGGGTAGAGTTCCTCTTCTCCCCCAACCCAGGTGAGGCTGCCAAGCCCCTGGCGAAGATCGCCTCTGGCGGGGAACTGTCGCGCATCATGCTGGCAGTTAAGCAGCTCCACCCAGAGAGCGATGTGCCGACCCTGATCTTCGACGAGGTTGACACGGGGATAGGGGGTGCGACCTCGGCCATGGTGGGGAAGAAGCTCCGCTCCGTGGCCGCAAGGCAGCAGGTGCTCTGCATCACCCATCTCCCCCAGGTCGCCGCCCATGCGGACAGTCACTACCTGGTGGCAAAGCATCTCCAGGGTGCAAGGACCAGCACCGAGGTAAACCTTTTGGACGACTCCGCCAGGGTGGAGGAGGTTGCCAGGATGCTCGGCGCCCTGGTCGTCACCGACACGAGCCGCGACCATGCCCGGGAGCTGATCCTGGATGCGGCTGCCGGAAGGAACTGAGCAGGCAAACTGCGAGAAAGGACAGCCATGCTTCGCAAAGCACAGATATCCGATGTAAAGGAGATCCAGAAGCTCCTCACCCATTACGCCAGCCGCGGCGATATGCTCTCCCGCTCCCTCTCCGAGCTGTACGAGGCTCTGCGCGACTTCTACATCATGGAAGAGGGTGGTAAGCTCCTAGGCGTCTCGGCCCTGCACATCGTCTGGGAGGACCTGGCGGAGATCCGTTCCGTTGCCGTGGCCGAGGATGCCGGCCGCAAGGGTGTCGGCACCATGGTCGTACAGGCCTGCATCGACGAGGCAAGGGAGCTGGGTCTGAAGCGCCTCTTCTGCCTGACTTACAAGCCCGACTTCTTCGCCCGCTTCGGTTTCCGCGTCGTCGACAAGTCCGAACTCCCCCACAAGGTCTGGGGGGACTGCATCAAGTGCGTCAAGTTCCCGGACTGCGACGAGATCGCCATGATCGTCGACCTTTGATGCAGAGGGGAGCCTGCAAGTGGATATCATTCGCCTAGCCGACAGAGTCGAGAGCATAGTCGCCGCCAGGGCCCCGGACGGCTACGAGATCATGACCGGTCACTCCCGGACCCTCTCCATCGAGGCACGGGAGGGGAAGCTGGACACTTTCAAGTCCGCCGAGCCGGTGGGGGTGAGTGTACGTATCCTCAAGGATTGCGGCATGGGGTTTTCCTACTCCTCCAGCTTCGCCACCCACGACCTGGAGAAGATGGTGGACAACGCCCTGGTCGGCGCCCTTGCCCAGTCGGCAGACGCGGAGAACATCCTCCCCATGCCCGAGCCTTTCAGGCCAATGCCGGAGCTGTTTGACAGTGCCCTGGAGGGGGTCGACCTCTCCCGCAAGATAGAACGGGCCCTGGAGCTGGAGCGTCTCGCCCTGGCGATGGATGCCAGGATCAAACGGGTGCGCAAGGCTACCTACGGCGAGAACATCTACTCAGTTCACCTGCGCAACTCCAACGGCATCAACGGCTCATACCATGGGAGCTCCGTATCCAGCTCCCTGGCGGCCCTGGCCGAGGCAGACGGCGATTCCCAGCTGGGGTGGGATTTCGAATTCGCCACCGGCTTCGACGGGGTGGATATCTCCCGCATCGCCGCCCGGGCGGTCGAGAGGAGCGTGGGGATGCTCGGCGCCAGGCGGATCGGCACCATGCGCGCACCGGTGGTCCTGGAGAACGGCGTTGCCGCCGAGTTCCTCGAACTCCTCGCACCCTCCTTCTCCGCCGAGAACCTCTGCAAGGGGAAGTCTCTCCTGAAAGGGAAGGATGGCGAGAAGATCTTTTCGCCACTTCTGACCATCAGGGATGACGGCACCCTGGCCGGCGGGATGGCCACATCCCCATTCGACGGCGAGGGGGTCCCCCACCGCAGCAATCTGCTCGTCGATGCCGGAGTGCTCCGATCCTTCCTCTACGACACCAGGTACGGAGCCAAGCTGGGGATCCCCTCCAGCGGCAACTCCGCCCGTGGCGGGGTCAAGGGGATACCTCACCTGGGGGTGAGCAACCTGTTCATCGACAACGGCGTCAGCCGTTTGGATGAGCTCTATGGCGGCATCTCCAGGGGGATGCTCATCACCACCCTCATCGGCATGCATACCAGTAACCCTGTCTCCGGCGATTTCTCGGTGGGAGCGGGAGGCTTCCTCATCGAGGATGGTCGCATCTCGATACCTGTAAAGGGTGTGGCCATTGCCGGCAACGTGATGGACATTTTCGCCAACCTGGAGATGATCGGCGACGACCTGAGGTTCTTCAGCCCGGTCGGCTCCCCCTCCCTGAGGATATCGGCCCTTGATATAAGCGGCGATTAGGAGAGAAGCATGTACGTGGTAATTCTTGCAGGAGGTTCCGGAACCCGTTTCTGGCCCCTTTCCCGCACCAAGAGTCCGAAGCAGTTGATGTCGGTCTTCGGCGGCAGCTCCATGCTGCAGCGCACCGTTGAGAGGGTCCTCCCCCTTGCACCGAAGCGGATAATTGTGGTTACAAACATACAGCAGCAGGAGGAGACCGCCAGGCAGATCGCCGCCCTGGGTGATATGCCGGTGGAGATAATCGCCGAGCCGGTAGGGCGCAACACCGCTCCGGCCATAGCCCTGGCTGCGGCGGTCATCTTTGCCAATGACCCTCAGGGTACAATGCTCGTCCTCCCCGCTGACCACTACATCCGCAACGAGGAGCTCTTCTGTCTAACGGCCCAGGCTGCAGCCGAGGCAGCTGCCGGAGGCGCCCTGGTCACACTCGGCATTGAGCCCAACCGCCCGGAAACCGGTTACGGCTATATCGAGGCGGAAGGAGCGGAGGCTGGCGCCCCGATGACTGTCAAGCGCTTCGTGGAAAAGCCAGATCTTGCCAGGGCTATGGAGTTTCTGACAGCGGGGAATTTCTTCTGGAACAGCGGCATGTTCATCTGGCGTGTCGATGCCATCCGCAGGGAGCTTAGCCTGCAGATGCCCGAGCTTTTCGCTGCCATCGAGTCAATCGGCTTCGGCAGCGGTTGGGATATGCGGGAACTGGCTCCACGGGTGGAGAGGGTCTACCCGTCAATCAGGGGGGAGTCCATAGATTACGGGGTGATGGAGAGGGCGGAGCGCGTGCTGGTTATCCCAGCCTCCTTCGGCTGGAGCGACGTGGGTAGCTGGAGCGCCCTCCCGGAGGTGATCGAGCCGGTTTCTGACGGCAACGTGGCCATCTCCGTCAGGGAGATCGTCTGCCTCGACTCCCGCAACAACCTGGTTTACGGCGGGGACAAGGTGGCTGCCCTGATAGGCGTCGAGGGGCTGGTCGTGGTGGATACTGACGATGCGGTCATGGTCTGCAGGCAGGACCGGGCCCAGGATGTGAAGAGGGTGGTTGAGCTGCTGCAGGAGAAGGGGATGGCGGAGTACCTGTAGATGCATGCCTGGAACGGAAAGATGCTGCGGGTCGACCTGACCGCCGGTACGGCGCGGGTGGAAGAGATCCCGGCGGAGATACTCCACGCCTATCTGGGCGGCAGGGGTCTGGGTGTGCGCCTTATGCGCGACAGCTACCACCTGCAGCCGGACGACCCTGACCTGCCGCTGATCTTCGCCGTCGGCCCCCTTTGCGCCACCTCAGCCCCCACTGCAGCCAGGATGTCGGTCGTCTCCCGCTCCCCCCTGACCGGCACGGTCTACGACTGCTCCGCCGGCGGACGCTTCCCCTGGCGCCTCAAGGGGGCAGGGGTTGACGCACTGTATATCACCGGCAGGAGCGAAAAACCGCTGGTCCTGGCTGTAACCCCGGAGGGGGGGGAGC
>CALMOE010000175.1 GCA_937871715.1 uncultured Geobacter sp.
CCAGCTCCTCCGCCGCGGCGTCGAAATCCTCCAGGGAGAGGGTCATCTCCTCCTTCCACTCCCTGACCTTGTAGTACATCCGGTCGTAGTAGCTGACGATGAGCTCGGTCATGAACGGCTCCATCTCCCACCGCTCCAGGTAGCCGGCGATCTCGGCGTACTTGTCCCCGCCCAGCTTCTTCTTTATCCGCAGCAGGGCATCGCCCAGGCCGTCGGCATACTCCCGCAGGCCGTACTCTGCGGTCAGCCTGGCCACCCGGGTCTCCAGGGAGGCGGTGCACCAGACCTTGCAGCTCTCGTGCATTACGTCGTAGAGGTTCCCCGGCAGGGTCATCCTGCCGATGCGGCGGCTCTCCCCCTCGACATAGACCGGACGGCCCGGGGGGAGCCTGCGGAAGGCGTCCCAGACCAGGGTCTCGAAATGCTTCTGGGTCAGCTCGTCCTGGGAGAGGCCGAGGGAGCCGAAGGCCGATCCACGGTGGCGGGCCAGGGCCTCCAGGTCGACGGTGGACTCGCCCCTGGCTGTCAGCTTGTCCAGGAGGGTGGTCTTGCCGATGCCGGTCATGCCGTGGAGCACCACCAGCGGCCCCGGCGGGGTGAAGTTGTCGAAGGCTTCGCTGACCACGGCCCGGAACGCCTTGTAGCCGCCGATAAGTTGCTGCACAGGGAAGCCGGTCAGCTTCATGACCGTGGCGATGGTTCTGCTGCGCAGCCCCCCCCGCCAGCAGTAGACCAGGATCGGCCGGCCGGCGGCCAGGTCGGCTATCTCGTGCATGATGGCCGGGAAGCGGGGGGCGGTCAGCTCCATCCCCCTGATCCTGGCGATGTGGGGCCCCTGCTGCTTGTAGAGGGTACCGATCTCCACCCGCTCCTCGTTGGTGAGGAGGGGGACGTTGTGGGCCCCGGGTATATGGTCCTCGCTGAACTCCAGGGGGGTGCGGGCGTCGATGATGCAGTGGCTCTCCAGCAGGTCTGTATGGAAGGTGACGGTTTCAGGCAAGGTGAAATCCCCATGTTTCGGATGCGGTGCGAGGAGCGATTATAGATGGTGGCGCTCTGCGTGGCAAGTCACTTGATTTTGTATGGTTAAAATGTTACAAGACTTTCGTTTCCGTTTATGCTTTTTTACTTTCACTTAAAGGAGAAGGTCCATGGCATTTTCCGCAGATTTCGAGAAGGCTCTCCAGGTCGGCAGGCCGCCCAATATCAAAAAGCTCTTCCCCAATTCAAAGGCTCTCATAGTCAGCGGCAAGGTGGTCGACCGCGCCATGACTGCCAAGGGTAAATCCATCGCCATGGCCGCCAACGGTCGCAACTACTTCGTCATCCGCGGCGTTCTCCAGGCCGCCCAGCGGGCCAACTGCCCGGTGATCATCGAGATCGCCAAGTCGGAAGGGGGGCAGAAGGCCTACTGCGCCGTGAACTACTGGAACATGGCCGCCATAGTGGACCAGCTCTGCAACGAGCTGGGTATCACCGTGCCGGTGGCGATCCACGCCGACCACTACGGCATCAAGAACGACAAGGACCTGCAGGCAGCCAAGGTGGAGATCCCGACCATGTTCGAGGCGGGGATCACCTCCATCGCCATCGACGCCTCCCACCTCCCGGATGACCAGAACCTGCTGGCCAACCTGGCCATCAACCCATTCATCCCTAAGTGGGCAGGTCTGGAGACGGAGGTGGGGGAGATCAAGGGTAACCAGGGGCTCTCCACCGTAGCCGAGGCCAGTTTCCTCATCAAGGGGCTGAATTCCCACGGTATCCACCCCGACTGGATCGCCCTCAACAACGGCACCACCCACGGACTGGAGGCCTCCGATGCCGGTATCCAGGTGGGGCTGACCGCCGAGATCCACCAGGCCCTCGCCCCCTACAGGGTAAACGGCGCCCAGCACGGCACCTCGGGTAACAGCTCGGAGCGGTTGCGCCAGATCGCCGACCAGACCGCCACCACCAAGGCCAACGTGGCCACTGCCCTGCAGATGATCTCCTGGGGGCTTGAGGTTAACGACTACGGCAATGCCCAGCTGGATGCAAACGGCAACTTTATCAAGGTCCGTGGGGAGGGGATGACCGAGGAGCTCTGGAGCGAGATGGTCGCCCATGCCGAGGGGAAGGGGTGGAAGAAGGGGGATTACAAGAACCTAAACCTCCCCTTCGAGAACAAGCTCCTGGCCCAGCCGGCGGAGGTGCGGGAGCGGATGGCCAAGCGGGTGGAGGATTTCGCCTACAAGATGTTCACCGAGGTGTTCAACGCGGCCGACACCGCCCCCCTGGCCATCGAGGCCATTCTCAAGGCCGGCTCCCATGATCTGGGCTCCAGGGCCACAAGGACGGAAGATCCGGCCCAGTGGAGCGAGGCGCTGATCGTCGAGAGGGCCAAGGGGATCGGCGGCGACAAGGGGCCTGCCGGGGACTTCGACGACTAGGCAGGGTTGCAGATCTCGAATCAGGGGGCTTGATGCCCCCTTTTTTGTCAGCTCTGTCCGAGTATGGTATAACTCTAGGTAACATTCAGCAGGGGGGGAGCCATGGAGAAGCGACAGTTCAGCCGCGTAAATTATCATGTGCACGTCGTTGTCAGTTGTGACGGGGAATCTTTTCCGGCGGATGTGGAGAACATTAGCCTGCACGGGGTTCTGCTGCGGAGCGGGCGTCACTTCCCCATCGGCAGGCAGCTGGAGTTGACCCTCTCCCTTGCCAGCGTATCGCCGCCGGTGGAGATACGGATCTGCGGCGAGACAGTCAGGCAGGATGGGGAGCTGCTCGCCGTCAGATTCTACAGGATAGACCTGGACTCCTTCGTGCATCTGCGCAACATAGTCTCCATCTGCAAGGGTGACGCGGACAGCGTCATGAGTGAGTTCATGGATTTCGTCGGCAGCAAGTCCCATGATACCGGTGCCGGTCAGGAAGAGTAGGCAGTACTTGCACGCGTGAAGATTTTCTTCCCCCCCTTTATTTTTCCGGATGTGATGATTATCTATGTTATAGTCCGCTCCGGTAAGGGCGGTTAACTTTCAGCAGTCACAGTTCATGAGGTCCAGATGAAAAAAATGTCAGCCAAGAGTGTTGGGATTCTTCTCGTTGTTGCAGTGGCGGCAGGGCTCTACTTCTCCGCCGAGGCCGAGGCGAGGGCAGGTGGGAGCCGCTCATCAGGGAGCCGCGGCTCGCGCAGCTACTCCAGACCGGCTGCTCCCTCCACGGCCCCTTCGCCCTACCAGGCCGCGCCCCAGCAGGCGCGTCCCATGGGACCGTCCCCATACCAGCAGCCCCAGCCCGCAGGGGGGGGGTTCCTGCGCAGCATGGCCGGCGGTCTCCTGGGGGGGATGCTTGGCGGCATGCTCTTCCGCAGCCTCGGTTTCGGCGGCGGCGCCATGGGTGGCGGCGGCATCGGCATGTTCGACATCCTGCTCCTCGCCGGCATCGGCTACCTGCTCTACCGTTTTGTCAAGTCCCGGCGCCAGGTTGCAGAGCAGCAGGCCTATCAGGGGCAGCCCCAGGTCTACGACGTATCGCCCCAGTATACCCAGGCATCTACCCAAGATGACCTTGAGCGCGGTCTGGCCCACATCAGACAGATGGATGCCTCTTTCAGCGAGGAGCGCTTCTGCGACCGGGTGATGGACGATTTCTTCAAGATCCAGGGGGCGTGGATGAACCGGGATCTGGCCCCCATCAGCGGCCTGCTCACCGAGGAGATGCGCCGCATCTTCCAGGAGGATATCGACCGCCTCCTGCGTGAGAAGAGGGTGAACCGCCTGGAGAACATCGCCGTGCGCAACGTGGAGATCGTCGAGGCCTGGCAGGAGAGCGGCCAGGATTACATCACCACCCTCATCTACGCCAACCTCCTCGACTACACCACCGACGACGCCACCGGCCAGGTGGTTTCCGGGAGCAAGAGCGATCCGGTCAAGTTCGAGGAGTACTGGACCTTTACCCGTCCGGTTGGCGGGGGGAGTTGGCGGCTTTCGGCCATCGACCAGAAGTAGCTGTATTTAGTAGTGAAAGACCGGGAAGCGGCCCAAATGGCCGCTTTCTGCGTTTTTGACAGATGATCCCGGATTTGGCAGTTGGACATTGGCTCCGTTCGTGTGACGGCCCTGTTTCTGTAATTCTAAGTTAATTTCGCTACAGCAGATAAACTCACCCTTCGGGTTCAGACAGTATCTGCTGTGGCCGCTCAATGTCACTAAGAATTACGACGAAACAGCGCCTAAGAACTCTCTACGCCAACGTCCAACCGCCGTTATCAGGATGAAAAACCAGTGAGGTGATAGATGCGTATAGCAGTTGTCGGTGCCGGCGCCCTCGGGCTCTATTACGGGGCGTTACTGCAGAGGAGCGGCCAGGAGGTCCATTTCTTCCTGCGCAGGGATTACCAGGCGGTGAAGGAGAGGGGGCTCAAGGTCTTCTCCGTCAACGGCGATTTCCACCTCTCCGAGGTGAACGCCTGGCGGACCCCGGAGGATATCGGGCCTGTCGACCTGGTGCTGGTGGGGCTGAAGACCTTTGCCAACGACAGTTTTTCCCGGCTTATAACGCCGCTTCTGGGGGAGAGGACAATGATACTCACCCTGCAGAACGGCCTGGGGAACGAGGAGGAGCTGGCGCGGCTCTTCGGGGGGGAGAGAATCATCGGCGGTGTGGCCTTTCTCTGCTCCAACCGTGGGGAGCCGGGGGAGGTGCACCACCTGGCCGCCGGGAGGATAATCGTCGGCGAGCATCTGCCCCTCGATCACTCCAGGATTGAGGAGCTTGTTGCCATGTTCGTTGCCGCAGGGGTCGATTGCCGCGGCAGCGACGACCTGAGGAGGGCCCGCTGGGAGAAGCTGGTGTGGAACATCCCCTTCAACGGCCTCTGCGCCCTGCTGCAGCAGTCGGTGGATCGCCTCCTGGCGGTGGAGGCGACCAGGTCCCTGGTCAGGGAGCTGATGCTGGAGGTGATCGAAGCGGCCAACATGCAGGGGGTGAAGAAGCCAATCCCCGCCTCCTATGCCGAAGAGATGCTTGAGTTCACCGACAACATGGGGGTATACAGGCCTTCCATGCAGATAGACCGGGAGGAGGGGAGGGAGCTGGAGATCGGCGCCATTTTCCGCACCCCGCTGCGGTTCGGAGCCGGCGTGGGGGCCTCCATGCCGCGGGTGGAGATGCTCGCCACCCTCCTGGAGCAGGCTACCAACCCTCCGCGCCGATAAGGGGGACGAAGCGGACCCCGCACAGCTCTTCCCGGCGGAATTCGCCCCCCCCCAGGCGGCGCAGCCGTAACAGTACCTGGAATTCGGGGATGGGGCCGACCGGTATGACCAGGCGCCCCCCTATGGCCAGCTGCTTGAGAAGGGTGGGGGGGACATGGGGGGCACCGGCAGTAACCACTATGGCGTCATAGGGTGCGTGCTCTGCCCACCCCTGGGTGCCGTCACCCTCGTGGATGAAGACGTTGTCGTAGCCGAGTGATTGCAGCCTCCTGCGGGCGCTCTCCGCCAGTGAGCCAAGGCGTTCGACGCTGAAGACTTCGGTCACTATCCTGCTTAAGACGGCGGCCGCATAGCCAGAGCCGGTGCCGATCTCCAGTACCCGGTCCGTTTTCTGCAGCTGCAGGGCCTCGGTCATGTAGGCGACGATGTATGGCTGGGATATGGTCTGCCCCTCGTCGATGGGGAGGGGGTTGTCGTCGTAGGCCGAGTCCATCAGCCCCTCGTCGATGAACGACTCCCTGGGCACCTCCTCCATGGCCCGCATCACCTCCCCGCTGCGGATCCCCCTGCCGAGGAGATGGTCACGCAGCATGATCTCGCGCCGCCTGGCCAGGCTTCTCTTCACTTCTTCACTCCCCCATATTCTCATCTCTTGTAGCCGATGCTGCGCAGCAGCTCCATTCGCTGCCGGCGATCCTCGTCGCTCTCCACCCCTTTTGGCGGAAAGCCGTCGATTACCCCGATGATCCCCCACCCTTGGAGGGTGGAGGCAACCAGTACCTGGAGGGGGTTGGCGGTGGCGCAGTAGATGGAGCAGACTTCCGGACAGTTCTTGATCTGGTTGAGAACGCTGATGGGGTAGGCGTCCCTGAGGAGGATGCAGAAGACGTGGCCTGCGCCGATGGATTTCAGGGCTGTGGCGCAGCACTCCACCAGCTCCTGGTCGTTCCCCTCGGTGCGGATGAGGCATGGGCCGGAGGCCTCGCTGAAGGCGATGCCGAACCGGCTTTGGGGGGCAGTGGTGGCGATGATTTCATACAGGTCCTCGGCGCTCTTGATGAAGTGGCTCTGGCCGAGGATTATGTTGCACCCTTCTGGATAATCTATCTTGACGTCATGTATCTCCAGGTTCATGGCCCCCTCCTTTACTTGAGCATGGTTCAAGTTATAGCAGGTAAATCTGGGGGGTCAAATGGGGCTGTCCGGCTGGTCAAAGTCGTCAAGTCATCTCAGGAGAGGCACTGGAAAACCCCCATGCACCAGAGGCAGGCGCCGCAAGGTATTTCGCCGATGTGGCAGTCCTGTTCGAAACGGTCGGTCTGCACGTAGTCGCAAGGCGCCAGGGTGCAACTGGCGCAGCTGGGGTAGTCGTAGGCCGTGACCTGGTCCCTGAATCTCCGGTAGGATGGGCTGTTCCAGATCTCCAGGATGCCCGAATCGGCGATGTTGCCAAAAATCTTGGTCTGAACCTCCTGTCGCCAGCCGCTGGCATAGCAGAGGTAGCGGTGCCAGAGGAAGTAGCAGGGGGAGATGTCGCCGTCCCAGGTTACGAAGGCGCCGCCGTCTTCAACGAAGCGGCAGTGCCTCTGCTCCTTGAGAGCCACCTCCGGGAGGCGCAGGTCGATCCCCACCTCATAGGCAACCAGTTGGGCCTCGGCAAACATTTCCGCCACCCGCTCACTCAACCCAGGCTCCAGCTGCAGCAGCTTCTTAACGTCCAGGAACAGCCCTTTTTGCTCCGCCTCGCGGCGCATCTCCTCGACCAGGTCCACCAACCGCTGTTCATCACCGCTCCTGCTGTACCGCCAGCGTGCCTCAAGGTAGCCGTAGATGCTCAGCCCCCTGCGAATCGCTTCATCACGGTAGCGGTTGAACATCGCTATCGCCTCGGCGCTGCAGATGCTGTAGGCCGATTCGGCGGCATGTTCATCGTCGTAGGGGAGCATGTGGGTGACGATGGCGAAGGAGGCGCCCTGACCGGCTGCCCAGCGGAGCGCTGCCGGCAGTTCCTGCATGTTACCGCGCATCACCACGAACTCTATACCCACCTGCAACCCTGGCCGGTGGCACGTCTCCATGGCAATGGCCAACTCCTTGAAAGCCCGCTCCACATCGAGCAGTTCACCCCCTTCGCGTACCTTGCGGAATGTGTCCGGGGAGGAAGCGTCAATGGAGACGCAGATCTTGTCCAAGCCGGCTGACACCAGGGAGAGCGCCCTCTGGCTGGTGAGGAGCAGGCCGTTTGTCTGGAAACCGATCCAGCTATCCTTAGGCATGGAGCTGCGCGCAAGGCGGATGAAATCCTCCAGTTGGGGGGAGAGGAGCGGTTCGCCGATGCCGTTCAGCACCAGTGACTCCAGTTGGGGAAAGGCCGGGGCCAGGCGGGCGAAGAGCTCCGGGTCCATGTCCCCCTCGCTCAAGGTGCAGCCATCCTGCTGCTTGACACACATGAAACAGTTAAGGTTGCAGCGTGTGGTCACCTCGACGAAGAGCCGGGAGGGGTGGTCGCGCCGCGGGGGGAGTTCTCCTCGTGGGTGGGGTTTCATGGCAGCTTGCCATAGACCGGCTGCTTCGTGCGCTGGAGAACCAGCTGCAGGTCGCTGGTTAGGTTGCTCTTGAAGAGCTGGATAGCCTCGCGCATCAGGTCCGAAACCCGTGGGATGCAGCTGCTTGCCATGATGCTGTTGATCTCTTCCATCTCCGTATCGGAGATCCTGATGGAGATGACCGTGCTGTTGTTGTATTTGCGCTTACGTCCCATGGTAGCCTCCTTTACACTGAAGCCGGATTTCTTGATGGCAATTATAGCAAACTCGCCAGAGTGTTGAACTGTTCCTAGAACTCCTGTGGCATGGCTTTCACCTGTCCGGCGGTGAAGACCGGGCCGTCC
>CALMOE010000176.1 GCA_937871715.1 uncultured Geobacter sp.
TTTTAAGTACTTTTCCCATTGTATAATTCCCCCCGCGCCTTAGTACGTCGACCAGACTGGTGTAGTGAAGTAGTGACAGCTCAGGTTCGAGCAGGTCTTGAGCTGAGTATTCGACGACTTGGTTGAATCGCCGTTGTATGTTGCCGCAGAGCCAAAGACATAACGGGTAAACTGGCTTTGTGTACCGAATGCCGTTGAATTGGTGTTTTCACCGAAATTGATCACACGATTACCGGTCATATGGTTGGCATTGTCATTGGTATGGCAGACACCGCAGATATTCTTGGCGTTGCCTGAACCGAACCCGGTTGTGCCGTCGGCAACAGGATCGAGGGTCGCAATGCCCCAGCGCGACTTGAGGTAATTGATATGCTTGGCGTGGGCGCCGACACCCTCACCGAAACCGCCATAGTTCTGCGGCTTGACCGTGCCCCAGGTTGTGCCGACGGTATCATAGTCATGGCAGGAGTTGCAATAGCCGGCAGCATATCTGATGCCGTCCATATGCTTCTGACCAGCAGCACCACCAGTGCCACCCTCATGCCCATGACAATCGGTGCAGGCATATCCGACAACAGTGGACTGTGAATGCGAGGCCTGGAATGTAAAACCTGATGCGCCAGGAGACTTGTGACACTTGTTGCAGTTGGCATCGGTCTTGAGTGTGTCGCCGAGATAACTGGTGCTTGTCCAACTCGGGAATACCGCTGTACCAGCGTTTGCTGCCGCAAGCGTACCGTTGGTTGCTGACGGGTTGTGGCAGTATGTAGCGCAGGTCAGGCTGGTAGCATTATAGGATGTGGCCACTTTTTTGCCGGCTGTGGAGAGATTTGCCAGTCCCTGGAATTTTGGCAGGGAATTGCCGTCCATATGCTTGGTGTTGATCGGGATCGGGCCGTGACAGTTCATGCAGCGATCGTCAAAGGTGCCGAAGTCGCTCAGGCCGTTCAACATCTTCATATGAGTCTGATGAGCACCGACTTTCGGATCGTTGCTGACCTGGCCGGTACCGGTCAGTGTGCCGGTCAGATCATTAGCATTCCGCGGCGGGGCAACTGCCCACCTGTTGGCAGCCGATGTTTCCGTGGCAGTGCTATCGCCATGGCAGGTATTGCAGTTCATTGCGCCGAGACCGAAACCGGCTTTATGCTTGTGACATTTGACGCAGTCCTTGCCGTCAAAGTGACTGGCCCGGGTAGTGTCCGTGTTCATGCTGTGGAATTTAGTGCCATTGGCCCCAGTCTGGTCATCGGTATGGCACCCTTCACAAATACGCACAGGTGATAGCGTCTTATCCCGGCCGTTGTCCCAACCGAATGAAGCTTGATTTTTGTTGGCAGCGGATACCCTGGTGAAAGCAACTGCCTTCCCATTCAAGGGGAGATAGGCGTTGGCTGTGGTGTGTGGCGTAAAAATAGTTTCATTTATGCGGCTGATGTTCCTGGTATCGCCTCCACCCGGCACATGACAGGTTCCGCAGGTAAATTCGCCGTAGCGGGTCCCGGGGAGTCCCCATCCACCGTTAGCAGACCATTTGGTCGACTGGATATTGTCTGAGTTATGCAGCATCATGTCACCGATGGTAGTCGTGGCGGTCTTTGCCGGCGGTGAGGAGTGAGAGGGCGCAGTTATGTTGACTGTTGTGATGTTGGAGCTTGTATTAACTGCACTCGATGTGCTGGTAACTTTAAGGGTGGCGATCTTTGCCTGGCCCGGTTCAAGAGTGAGCGAGCCATCGCTCAGGGTCGAGGTGAAGAGGCCACCAGGAGTTGGCGCAACCGGACTGTCCGATTTTGAAAAAGTATACGTTACCGGCGTACAGTTGGCGCCGTAATCGGTGTTCTTGACTGAAACAGAATAGTTTGCCGAGCCGCCACGGGCAGCATAGGTCGTATCAGGACCGATGTTGAGGATCGGAGTCCCCAGGGTGCAACCAGCCACATTGAGAATGGTCAGAACCTGGTTGGTTGTCCTGCTGGCATGATTAGCACTGGCTGCTGCCGCTGTTGTATAGGCAACGCCGCTTACATCGGCGCCATTGGCTGTTTTGGCGGATACCGTCAGATTAACAGAGCCGCTTTGTCCACCCGGCGAAACAATGATCGAACCTAGCGCCAGTGAAGGATCATTGAACTTGGCCTTGTCGGCGAGCTCCTCAGGAGTATCCGCATTGTTGCTGGCAGTAAGTGTAAATGTATTGGCCGCACATCCCAATGAGTCATTGTTCGTCACCTTCATGACATAAGAGGATGAACCGGCGTCAGTAATAATCTTGGTTGAAATGGCGCCAGCAGCTGTCGAAAGGGATATTGCGGGTTGATTCCTGACACAGGCAGGATAGGTTCCCACCATGCGTTGGTCGGCAGCGACTACATTGCCGACCTTGTCCCTGACCGAGAGATCCCAATAGTAGAGCTTGTCATAAGCAAGACCAGCAGGCGAATAACTGATGGCGCCGGTTGTAGCAACCCAACCGGTATCGGCAAATACGGACTGATTTTCATTCAGGACAATAATTCTATAATCAGCCAGACCTGAGCCGGTGTCACTGACCGTGGCAGTCAGGGTGACATCTTCCATTCTAATTTTGGATCCATCCAGAGGCGATTGCACCGATATAACAGGGAGGCTGCCATCTGCAGTATAGGTGACAGCAGTGCCGGTTCCAGTGCCAAAGCTATTTGTCGCCCGCATGTTGATCGTTACTGATCCGCTGAGCCCTACAGGGTTTGCTGTGCATGTATAAGGGGAGGCGACACCTGACAGTGAGCCGAAATCCCAGTTGGCGCCGTTATTCACCGTGTACTCGCATGAATCAGGTGTGCCTGCCGGTGAATTGATTGAAGCCGTGACAGTGGGTGCGCCGCTGGTATAGGTGGTGACCAGGGGAGTAACATTGAGAGCGCCAATTACCGGAGTAGTCAGACCTGCCTGCTGTGACCCGGTTGCCGGAGATGCTGTAATATAATTCGTTCCGATATCGACTCCGGCGGTGTTCACAGCGCCTGCGTAGCTGAATACTGCCACGTAATAGGTTGTCCCGTTGGTAAGGCCGGTAACATTAACAGAACTGCCGGTAGACCTATAGATCACATTGCCATCGCCGATTGCGGTTCCAAACGGAGAAGCAGCAGTCGCAGTATATGTAGTATAGGTTCCGTCGGTTGGAGCACCGGTTGGCGCTCCCGCAGCCCTTATGAGCACCAGTGCGCCATCGCCCGCTCCCTTGGTCCAGTTGACAGTAAAGGAGGTCGTCGCCACGTTGGTAAAGGTGACATTGGACGCCTGGGCAGCCGGCTCGGTATAGAAACTGCCGGTGGGGCTGTAACCGGTGCCGATGCCGTTAATTGCATAACCGGCGTAATAGATCCTGGTTCCAGCGGTCAAACCGGTAACACCGCCGCTGAAGGGGTTTGTTCCGGGGTCAGACGAGCCGAAGATAACTTTCGTAGCGCCCTCGGCAATCGTTGGCGTCGTGTCGGTCGTGCTCCAGACAACCCCGTACTCTGTGATCGCGCTGTTGTTGTTTGCTGCAGTTGCGCCCAGAGTTGCCGTGGTACTTCCCAAAGCTGTTGAGGTCGGCAGGGTAAGGGTTGGCGCTGCGACAAAATAACGGTTGTATGTGAAACTGAAGGGCTGCGCCGTCGCGTTGGAGAGCACAGTGGAAACGGCTGCTCCGCCGTCAGCGTTGGTGAAAGTATAATTAGGGACTGCGTCGATTACAAGCCGCTTTGCCCAGAGACTGACAGCTCCGGCTGTGGTCCCGGTGGTAAACGTAATCATCATGGTATCGGGACTTTGCGGATCCCGGTCACTGTCCATCCAGTTGGCGGTCACACCGGTACCGGTAACATAGGTAGCTGCCGTACCCCAGGCCGTTCCTGTGTAGGTGTTTCGACCGAACGTACCTGCAGTACTCGTATTCCAAAGTGCTACCGCATAATCTGTAGTGCCAACCCTGAGCCACTTACCGGTCAGATGCTTCTTGGCAACTGCTGTTGTTACGCCGTTGGTACCGATCGTTGTGGTCGTTCCCATTGCAGTACCACTCCAGATTCGACCATAAACGTTGGCGTTCGCGGATCGGTTGAAAAGAATCATGATCTGGTCTGTATAGGGGTTTGATTCAGCCACCATTTGCAGTGGAGCTGTTCTAGCAGTTGCAAATGAGGTCGCTGTACCCCAAGTGCCTGCAGCAGACTTGGTAATGTAATACTGTTGCGCGGTGCCACCTGTGGAAAAGACAACCAAGAGGTCACCAGACAAACTCTCATAGGCAAGATCATAGGCATCATTCTGGACCAGCTGCCCGGTTGTGTTCGTCATGTAAGTCGTGGTTGCTGTTGTATGTGCGGCAGTCGGCTCAGTCCAGGTTGTGCCGTTCCAGATGAATGATGTGAGTACAGAGGTATTTGCCGTTGTCGTACCGCTGTCTTGCGCGGTCAAAGCTATTTCGTTCGAACCTGACAGTGGATTTGATTTCATCTTGATCCAGGCAACAGTCGCAGCCTGGGCAAATCGAGCCGAGTTGATATTTGCTGCAGCTGTCCAGCTTGTGCCGTTCCAGATACGGTATGCCATTTCATTGCCCGTAGTACCGGTGGCATTGGTCGAATAGACGACAACAGCGCGCCCGGACGTCTTTTCATAGGCTATGTCAAAGCGTCGTCCAGCCACACCATTGCCACCGACAGTAACGTTCCATTCGGCAGACCAGGCAGTGCCGTTCCAGCGTTGAATGTAAAGCACACCGCCCGTGGTGACATACCCGGCAATATGCTCATTTCGTGTCGGCGCTGCCCGATCTACCATGAAGGACTGGGCAGCACCTGTCTGCATCGTGTTCCCAGCAGAGAAGGTATTGGTTGACACAGCGTAGTTCTTCTGTAACGGCGTCGTGGTGTTCTGGCTGTGTACCAGCTTACCGTCAGAAGTCGGCGCGGCAATGGCCTGAGTCTGCATAAACACGAGTGTTGCAGCCAGCACGAGGAGCGCCACCAGGCATTTTTTGGCCCAGTTTATACCCTGGATGATGTTATTTACAATTTGTTCCATTGTATACTCCTCCGTTTAAAACAATTAAACAGACTTATTTGTGTGGAAGCCGCCCGATTCGGGCGGCTTTTCGCTAAAGGTGTTCTTCCCGTCATCAGTTCGTCAGTGATGTGTGGCAGGCGGCGCAGGCCAGCGGGCCCTTGCTGCGCCACTCCATCGGCGTACCGTTGTGGCAGGTAACCGTGGAGCAGGTTCCGCCGACATAGGCCGGCTTCTGCCGTGCATGGTCGTGGGAGCTGGAGTAGGACTTGTAACCATTTACCCTGGTCCAGCTGGTGTAGAGGCCCTGGACAGCGCTAAGAGGGTTACGTACCTGAGCCTTGGATTTGACGTTGAACGGATCCATGAAGACAACGTCTACCCTGCCATTGACGTGGCTTGAGGCATTGGTGGTATACAACTGCATTGTCCCGCGCAGCGATGCAGTCGTGCCATTGTGGCAGTCTTTACAAACAGAACCCTTGTCGTTGGAAGAAACTCTGACAGTATCATAGTGACAGATGTTACAGTTGAAGGTGGTCGAATTATCCGGGTTGCCGTGGGCGCGTGCGCCGCTGGCAGCCGCAACCGTCAGCTTGCCGCTGTAGCCGTTGAAGATATCCTTGTAGTGGTTGCCGACGACATGTCTGCCGTGGGCCGGAGAACCAATCTTCAGACCCTGGCCATCATTCGGATCAGTATTGGGCGAATTGCCGTGACACTGGGCACAGTTATCCTTGCCGGCCCAGAAGCTCGTACCGCCGTTCTTGTCAGCGTAATACCAGTCCGGTGTCTCCGTGAAGATGTATGCGTTGGTCTCGGGCGATACATAGCCGTTACTGTGGCAATAGACATTGTTACAGACTACGGTTCCTGGAGTAAAGGTGCCCCCCTGTTTCGTATACGGAATATAAGTTTTCATCCAGGTATTGTAGTAGCCGGCCGGCGGTGTGGTCATCTTTTTCCTGTTCTTGGCTTTGACCGTGCCAAGCTGGGCTGTGTCAGGATCAAGTTCAACCGAGACTATGCCGGCCTTGTGAGCGGCGACATCCATCGGATGGCAGAAACCACAGGCGAATTGCGGGAAACCTTTCTTGTACTTGATTGAGTAAATCCAGTTCGGGTCAATGTAATCGCCGGTAGAAAGCTTCTTGCCCTGGAGGAAGTATTCCACATCGGTATGGGTTGCATGGCCACCCTTGAGTGCCATGGGGAAGCATGCCTGGCTGTGATCATAGGCAAACCAGTGACCACCCGAGCCGTTATCGACACAGAGGTTACTACTCTCCGGAGCGTGACAGACGAGACAATCATCAGCGGTCGTCTCGACAAAACCGTTGACATGCTTGCTCTTGTCGAGGAAGCCGGTACCGGTACCATCAACATGGTCATGACAGGCATTACACTGGTTTGAGGGGACAACCGGATGGGCGCCACCCGGAGGATCGCCGTGGCACTTGCCGCAACCAAAGTAGGATGAATCACCCCAGGCTGGCTCTGTTCCTGTTCCCATTGCTGTTGTTTTGAATCCAGCGTGACAGTAAGTAGTGTTGCAGGTTGATGTTGCCAGGTCACCGGTAGCTGTATAGACAGGTGTCATGCCAACATTGGTCTGAAGGCTGGTGTGAAGAGCCAGGCCGGTGAATCTGACCTTGGCGCTTACTACGCCGTTCATGCTGGACATATGACCGAAACTGGAGATGGAACTCGGCACGGTGTGACACGAATTGCAGCTGATCGGGTCGGTGGTTTGCGGATTGAGATGGCGCACGTGAGCGCCGGCATACTGCTGGGAGCTGATTGTCGTATCGTAGAATTTATTTTCTTGCTGTGCTGTTCTGGCTGAGCCGTGGCACTTTTCACAGGTCGGATTAGTGGTGTTGATCCCCCAGCTTCTGACCGCGCGGCCGTGGCATCTGTTGCTGGAACAGGTACCGTACCCATTACCAGCCCCTGACGAATACTGGGTATAGACAGAACCGGCAGCTTTGCCAGTAAATTTTACGTTAATTTTCTGGTTGGCATGGATGCTGTCATTTGTTGTGGTCGGTGAATAGCCGGTGCCATGGCAGAGTTCGCAGCTATAGCCGGCCCCACTGGTACCGCTTGTCATATTATCGAATGTTGCGTGGCGACGGTGGCTGCCGAGCTTCAGGGTTTCCGTGGTCTCAGCAAGGTTAGCCATATCGGCATGGCAACTGCTGCAGGTAAGACTGCCGTTTACACCCCAGCTTGGTTTTGCGTAAATAGTTGCCGGGCCGTTGCCCTGTGGGGCCTGGACGTTACTGTGACAGTAGGCGGTGCAGGACATGGTTCTTGAGGAGTAAACCCCAAAGACGGAGAAATTGACATCCCTTACCTTGTTGATATGGGCCTGGTTGTCATCCTTGAGCCTGTCAGCAACCGTGCTGCTTACAGTTCCATTGTGACATCTGCTGCAACCGGTAGTATCAGTTATCATGGCAGAGACATGGCGCTGATGGCTGTTGCGGGTGGTAGTGCTGTTGTTGTGATAGTTCGGTGCACCCAGCGTAGTTGACCAGACAGCTCCGGCACTGCTGCCGTGACAGCCGCTGCAGTCGAGTTTTACTGCACCGTTCCAGGCCAGACCTCCGGTCATGTTCCGGTAGACAGGAACAGCCTGACCGGAACTGTGGCAGTAGCCGTTATTACAGGCCTTGGTGGTAAGGTTGTAGTTGGCAGACCTGCCAGCCATGGCTCCGGAGTAGTTGTAAACACCGTTGAAGTGATTGGCGGGGGTGGTGACAAAGCGGTCGCTGGTGGCTGCAACGGTAAGCGCGTGACATGCTGCGCATTTCAGGTTGTTATTGCGCCCCAGCGTCGAGTAGTTGTTCATATGCGAACGGTGCTTCTGGGTTGCAATTGGAGTTACCGACGCACTGTTGCCACCGTGGCAGACGGTACAATCATTGTTATCCATACCCCAGACAGGCGAGTCAATCTGAACGCCTCTGCCGTTGGAGTGGCAGCTGGCATTGTTGCAGTAGCCTGTATAGGTGCCCGGGTCATGCTTTGTGACCGGGGAGGCAGTATAGCCGCTGGAGACGTTGACTACCGTGTTAGGGTGAGAATTACCGCCGGTTACGCCGCTGATGGCACCAGTATGGCAGTTTCCGCATGTTGCGCCCTGGCCCATGTGCTTGTCATGGCTGCCGGTATTGGGCGCGCCGCCCAATGCGGGGAGGAATGCACCATCGGCCATATGGCAGGAGGCACAGCCGGCCGCTGCCCCCCAGACAGGGGATTCGATATTGAGCGCATTATACGGACTGGCATGGCAGGAGGCGCTGCAGGTACCATAGGATGATGAACTCCCCGGAGTGCCGGGGGCATGCTTCGGCCGCGGATTGGCGCTGTCGTAGACCGATGAATAGACATACTGCAACGCGTCCTTAACATTAACAAAGCCGTTACCATGAATATCGACCGGACCGCCGGAGACACCTTGCACTGCAGCGGTATGGCAGTTGCCGCAACCTATACCTACAATGGTGGTCATGTGTTTATCATGGCTACCGGTGGCCGGGGCGCCGTAGGCCTGGAAAGGATAGGGAGTTGTATGGCAGGCTGCGCAACCGGCAGAGGAGTCGCCCCAAACCGGTGTGGTGATATAGCCAGGGCCATAAACATTCGAGTGGCACTGGGCGGTGCTACAGGAGGAGTAGCCGCTGCCTGAAGCATGTTTGTTAACATTTGCCGGATAGCCGACAACAGGAATATTTATTCCGGTACCTGCTACGTCGATTTTTGTATTGATATGACCGCTTGCCGGGCTGGTTGTACTTGTAGTGCCGGCGGCATGGCAGTACTCGCATTCGACGGCATGACCGGAAGCGTTGTGGCTGCCCGTGGCCGGGCCGGTGGCTCCGATGGGGGCTGTGTGACAGGCTGCACATCCGGAGGGTGTACCCCACGCCGGTGTACTGATGAAGCCTGTGCCGTAGACATTTACATGGCAGGAGGCATTGGCGCAGGTTGAGTTGCTGCTTCGCCACCCTACGGGCTCTGATGCAGATGTCACATTTACAAATCCGACAACTGTACCTCTGTTGGACGAACCGTGATTGACTGTGCTGCCGGTGCCGCCGTTGGAATGGCAACGGACGCAGGTTACACCGCCAATGGCCGTATGAATGGCATGGCTTCCCGCAACGTTCGGATATACAGTACCGGTCGGCTCGCCGGTACCGCCAACATCACCGTGACAGCTACCGCATCCATAGACAGGTGCCGCAGACAGTGGGTCGCCCAATTTGTGGCATGCGCGACAGTCAGGTTCCGAACCGCCTGTTGCCGGGTAGGTTGCAGCCGGATTCACATTGGCATGACATCCCGTAGAAGAAGAAGCACAACCGATATGACCAGCATGGTTGCTCCCGGCATAGAAAGGCACTTCATGCCCCTTAGCAACAAAACCAGTCCCATGCTCATGGCACGTGGTACACATTTTGTTGTCTTGATGCCGCGTTGCACTAACAGCACTGTACCGGTGGAATGCCGTCCGACTATGGCAGACCTCGCATACGTTTGTCGACTGAGGCCTTCCATATGTACGGAGCTCGTTACCCATGACCCCGGTCGCATTATTGAACACGGATGTCATGCGGTAGAAAATGACGCTTCTGTCACCACCCGGAGTACTGATAGTTTCACGCACTTTCTTAATATTGGAAGTGCTCCCGGCTGAATGGCACCAGCTACAGTCCTTGTCAAGCCCCCAAGAACCGTACTTGTTACCCACCGTACTACTGTTGTGCATGATCGTGTTCAGCGCGAAGGCTGATCCAGACATGGCTGCACCCACCAGCACGGCACACAAGGTGACCAGCGCGAGCCTCGACCAATGCTTCATGCCCCAGTCTCTTATGATAACTATCTTACCCATGGTGACCTCACTCGCATCAGATAATTTCCTTAAGCGTTATACCTAAACTCTAACCTCAAATAGACTCGCCTATAAACAGAGAGATATCGGACAACCATACTTGCCAAAGCACGCAAGTACACTACGCCATAAAACGGCAAATTACTACCGATTCATCAACATATGCAATTCCGTCGCCAGCCAAGTGAACTTTTGCCAATAAAATGATTAGCAGGTGCCAATATTGATGTAACAGGGCAGAAGTAGTTGGCTATAAAAAATCTGCCTCCCTTACATCTTGGATCGTAGTTTCCTTACAGCTCCAATTCAGACAGGAGTCATGATTCAACTCGCGGCATTTTCACAGATGACAGAGAACAAGGCCGCTATTTCACCAAATACTGCCTCCACGGCATACACGTTTCGCAACGATACACCATTCCCCCCTTCCTTGCAACCAGAGGCACACTCCACCCTCTACCAATCCTA
>CALMOE010000177.1 GCA_937871715.1 uncultured Geobacter sp.
AGCATGCAGCCGGTACTTATGCCGGCAGCTGCTCCAACGCATCGTGCCACAAAAATCCATATGGCACCGGCAGTGCAACGACTCCTGTATGGGGTACCACAGCAGTCGAATGTATGGCGTGTCACAGCGCATACCCGATCAAGTCCACCGGTCCGCAAACCGGTAGCCACGCGAAGCACAACACTTCCGACTGTACCCAGTGCCACGCGTCCGGGACCAGCGCCACCACAATGCCGAGCACCGGCCACCTGAACGACACCATCGACGTGACGGGCGGCTACCCCGCAACCGCCAAGCATGCAGCCGGTACTTATGCCGGCAGCTGCTCCAACGCATCGTGCCACAAAAACCCGTATGCCGCCGGTTCGGTCGCCTCCCCGATATGGGGTGCCACAGCGGTTGAATGTATGGCGTGTCACAGCGCGTATCCGATCAAGTCCACCGGTCCGCAAACCGGCAGCCATGTGAAGCACAACACTTCCGACTGTACCCAGTGCCACGCGTCCGGGACCAGCGCCACCACAATGCCGAGCACCGGCCACCTGAACGACACCATCGACGTGACCGGCGGTTATCCTGCAACCGCCAAGCACGCAGCCGGTACGTATGCCGGCAACTGCTCCGCTGCAAGCTGTCACAACAATCCTTACGGCACCGGTTCGGTAGCCACCCCGAACTGGGGCGCTGCAGCGGCTGAATGTACGGCATGCCACAGTGCATACCCGATCAAGTCAAACGGCCCGCAAACCGGCAGCCATGCCGCCCACACCGGCAAAGCCTGTACTTCCTGCCACGCAGCCGGTACTACGGCCACTTCAGCACCAACCACTGGCCACAACAATGCTAATATCGACATAACTGTTGGTAGCTATCCGGCAACAGTTGCCAAGCATGCTGCAGGCACTGGATACTCGTCATGTTCCAATGTCAGTTGCCACAACGGCGGCGGATTGTTCGTTGCCGCTGATGCACAGTGGGGTAGCACCCTCGGCTGCGACGGCTGCCACGGCGACGCCGCAACAACTGGCCCGTCCCAGTTGTCAGGCAAGCACCTTGTTCATACCTCTGCACCGGTTTCCATTGACTGTAATCAGTGCCATTTGAATGGCGGAACCAACAACGGCAAGGTCAACCATGGCAACAGCCTGATTAACTATTCCAGCCAGTGGGCCGGAACAGTGTCCCTTGCCGACGGCAAATGTAACAATGTTTATTGCCACTCCAACGGCAAGGGGACCTTCGTCAACATGTCCAGTGCCAACTGGTTCTCCGCCAGAACCCTAGACTGCAAGGGGTGCCATGGTGGAGCCTCAAGCCAGGCAGGCGAGCCGAGTTATGTGAGCGGCGTTGCTGGGAGCTATTCAGCCAACAGCCACCCGAAACACGTGGGAACCAGCGGTGCAGATGCCAAGTGCCAGAACTGCCATAGCAAGACAGTAAGCGGCGTTCTTCTCAATGCATCTACACATAAAGCGGTTCTTGGCGGCTATACAAGGGCTATTTCCTACCACGCCGATAAGGGCCTGAATGATTCCAATGCCGGTGTCTACTCGGGTAACGGCAAGACATTTACCTACACCGCTGGTACCAAAACCTGCTCCAACATCTCCTGCCACAGCGGTAGCGGCCTGATCGCCGGCGTCGCCGATGCCCAGTGGGGTGCGTCATTTAGCTGCGAAAGCTGCCACGGCGGCAACGCCTCGGCAACCAACAAGATCACCTCCGGCCAGCACGGCAAGCATACCGACCAGGCAACCGTTCTCGGCGTGAACTTCGGCTGCGTCGAGTGCCACGCCCAGACCGTCACCAACGACGCCACCCTGAAGGCCGGCAACACCACCCACATGAATGCCATGGCCAACTTCTCCGGCGCCAAGGCCGGGACAAACAAAGCATCCTGCTCCACCGCATACTGTCACAGTGACGGCAAGGGTGGCGCCGGAGCAACCGCTGTCAGCTGGACCGCCGGCCCCGCCCTTGACTGCAAGGGGTGCCATGGCGGCGCCTCCAGCCAGGCCGGGGAGCCGGTCTACGCTTCCACCGGTGAGGGAACTCTTCGCGCCAACAGCCACCCGAAACATGTTGGCACCATCGGCGCCGACGCAACCTGCCAGAACTGCCACGGCAATACCATGAGCGGAACTGCACTGGGTAACAGCGGCAATCACCTTAACGGCGGCATCAACGTCGTCCAGGGTAATGGCAAGACCTTTGGCTATTCCAACGACAGCAACAAGACCTGCTCCAATATCTCCTGCCACAGCGGCGGCGGCATGTTCACCGCAGCCGATGCCCAGTGGGGAGCAACCATGCCTGCCGACTGTACCGGTTGCCACGGCAACGAGGTGACGGCAGCTACCAAGCTCAGCGGTGCCCACAATGCCCACATGAACAGCGCCACTACCGGCGGAAGCTTCAAGTGCAAGGATTGCCATGCGCCGACAATTACCAGCGCGGACAACCGCACCATTGCCAATGCCAACAACCACGGCAATACCCTGATCAACTTCTCCGGTGCCAAGGCCGGCAATAACAAGAACTGCTCCAACATCTACTGTCACTCCAACGGCAAGGGTGCTTTCGCCGCGATCCCAGGGTGGGCCAGTGCAACCAACCTTGATTGCCAGGGGTGTCACGCTACCGCGGCACTGCAGTTTGACCATACAACCCACCTCAATAAAGGTGCCAACTGCAACCAGTGCCACAACCTGACCACGACCGATAGCTCTACCATTACCGGGTCAACCCACATCGACGGCAGTGTCAACCTGCAGGCCGGCGGAACCTTCGGAGCCAAGGCAGTCGCCTTCTCCCCCTCCGCCACTACCTGCAGCAACATCTCCTGCCACTCCCCCTACGGGACTCCGGTAAACAGCGCGACCTGGGGAGTGGCATCGACCTGCGAAACCTGCCATCCCAAGGCCGGCCTCTCAGGAGCCCACGCGGTACACATGGGTGCTCTCAATCTGACCAGCAGCACCATTTACTACAACATGACCGCCAACCGCACCCCGGTGCAGAACGATACCGTCAAGACCCACGGCTTCGGCTGCGCCAACTGCCACCCGATGAATGGCAGTAACCACCTTAACGGCACCATCGATGTTGACATGAGTTCCAAGGGTGTGGCTGGAATCAGTTCTATCCGCTTCCTGAATTCAACGACAGCAGGCGCCCTGCCGCAGTACTCGGGCGGGAGCTGCAGCAACATCTACTGTCACAGTAATGCATCGAGGGTTACTGCGGAGCTGGTCTATAAACCGACACCTACCTGGGTTGGCGGCTCATTCTCCGGCGACCGCTGCGCCAACTGCCACGACAATCAGCCCGCCACCGGAGCCCATGCCGCGCATGTGGTTGGCAACCACTACGACAACATCTACAACGGCAGGATCGGCAAAGTGGCAACCCGCAACCGTGCAAATACCGCTCACGGTAATCCGAATAACTCCACCACCATCGGTTGCTACATCTGCCACAATGCGACCGTCACCTCCAAGGCGAACGACAATAATACCAAGTGTGTTGTTTGCCACTATGCAGGGAATACCGTTGGTGCCCAGCTGAAAGGCTCAGCTTCAATTGCTAATCTAAGTAACCATGTGAACGGCAGACGCGAGATCCAGTTCCTGCCGGTTCAGGTAATCAGCAAAGCCCAGATTCGTCCGGAAAGCTTCAAGTTCTACTCAGGGGTATGGGTGAGGACAACCTACAAGAACATGTCGACCCTCTCCTATGACACCGCAAAAGTGGCACTCGACACGGCAACCATGTGGCATCCGAGCACGCCGATGGAGAGCAACTGCAGCAACATCGCCTGCCATAATGGCAAGTCTGTAAAATGGAATCTGGCAAACTGGAACGATCCGAACAAGTGCATGGACTGCCACAACGCACTTTAGCCAGAGCTGAACGAGGGCGGGAAAAACCGCCCGTAAGCATCGCAAGCCTCCCGGAGAAACCTCCGGGAGGCTTTTTTTATTTGCCTCGCAAAGACCAGGTTAAATTTCATCCCCGCTTATTCAAGTTCCAGTTGCCGATAGTCCCGCTGTATTTCGTAGGTGTGTCTCTTTATGCCTAAGATCCACTGGTGCGAGGCTTAGGGTGGCTCTTCTTTTAGTGAGTCGAGTATCACCACATTGAAGATGGAGATGGTGACGCTTGACTTGAATGTTGCCGTGGTAAGTGCAGGTAGAGAGAGTTGTCTTTCTGTTGTTATAGTCTCCATTGGTTAGATCATCGGCATTACAAAAATCGATTCGCAACTAGGTGATGTCTAACAGATACTGGCAAATTGACTTAGGTCAAACATTCTAATCTGTTAATTCACCATAATCGCTGGGGTTCAATGGTACGAACTTGAATAAATGCTAATTCTTGGTAGCTTGTATGAACAGACCGGGGGTAGCCATGCCGATATCGGGAGTCGTTATTAAGTGTCAAATGGAGCGGCTAGGGGAGCTGGAGAGGGAACTGCATCGGCCGGGATCGGTGGAGATCAGCAATGTCCTCGGGGACGGCTCCCTCATCGCCGTAATCGAGTCTGCCTCTCTTGAGGAGGAGATCTCCCTGGTGAAGAACATCATGGCAGTCCAAGGGGTGCTGGACGTGCGGGTTGCCTATCATAACTTCGAAGATCAGCTTATGGCGGAGTAGAGACCCTTTAAGGAGGAGGTTTAGCATGGCTTTAAGCAGACGTGACTTTCTCAAGGCCAGTGCGGCTGCCGCAGCCCTGGCGGCTGCCACGGGCGGCAGGCTGGGTGCAACGGATGTCCATGCCGCCGAGGGGGGGATACGGTGGGGCAAGGCACCGTGCCGTTTCTGTGGCACGGGTTGTGGCGTGCTGGTCGGCGTAAAGGATGGCAGGATAGTCGCCACCAAGGGGGACCCGGCTGCGCCGGTCAACAAGGGGCTCAACTGCATAAAGGGCTACTTTCTCTCCAAGGTGCTCTACGGCAAGGATCGTCTCACCAAGCCGCTGATTCGCAAGGGGAACAAGATGGTGGAGGCTTCCTGGGACGAGGCAATGGATCTCATCGCCAGCAAGTTCAGGGAGTCCATCGCCAAACACGGCCCTGATTCGGTGGCAATGTTCGGTTCGGGACAGTGGACCGTGTTCGAGGGGTACGCGGCTGCCAAGCTGTTCAAGGCAGGCATCGGCACCAACAACATCGAGCCCAATGCCCGCTTCTGCATGGCCTCGGCTGTTACAGGTTTCATGACCACTTTCAACTCCGACGAGCCGATGGGGTGCTACGACGACCTGGACCTGGGTGATACCTACTTCCTCTGGGGGGCAAACATGGCCGAATGTCACCCGGTGCTCTTCTCCCGCCTGATAGACAACCGCCTGAAGAACCCGAAGGTGAAGATCATCGACTTCGGCACCCGCTTCACCCGCACCTCCCAGATGGCCGACAAGTACATCCGTTTCAATCCCCAGACAGACCTGGCGCTCTTGAATGCCATCGCCCACATCATCGTCCGCGACAGGCTCTACGACGAAAATTTCATCAGAAAACATGTGGTTTTCAAGAAGGGGAAGACAAACATCGGCTACGGACTGGAGGACAAGTTCAAGTTTGCCGACGACCCTAAACCGATGACATTTGACGAATACAGGGAGTTCCTAAAGCCATATACCCCTGAGTATGTGTCTAAACTTTCAGGCGTGCCGGCTAAGACCATCGAGGAGGTGGCCAGGCTCTACGCCGACAAGAGCCGCAAGGTGAACTCTCTCTGGACAATGGGGTTCAACCAGCACGTGCGCGGCACCTGGGTCAACAACCTTGTCTACAACGTCCATCTCCTTACCGGCAAGATCTGCAAACCAGGGGAGAACCCAATGTCCCTCACCGGCCAGCCCTCGGCCTGCGGCACCGCGCGTGAGGTTGGGACATTCACCCACCGCTTGCCGGCGGACATGGTGGTGATGAACGAGGAGCACCGCAAGAAGGCGGCAGAGATCTGGGGGGTCCCAGCGGAGAAGATCCCGGCCAAGCCTACCTACCACGCCACGGAGATGTTCCGCGCCCTGGATCGTGGCGACATCAAGGTCCTCTGGGTGCAGGTGACTAATCCGTTCCAGTCCGCCCCCAATCTCAGCCGCTACCGCAAGGGGGCGCGCAAGGGGGGGGACCGCTTCATTATCGTCTCCGACATCTATCCTACCCGCTCCACTGAACTGGCCGACGTGGTTCTCCCCTCCGCCTCATGGGTGGAGAAGGAGGGGTTCTTCGGCAACGCGGAGCGCCGAGGACAGCAGTGGTTCAAGATGGTTGAGCCGCCAGGGGAGGCGAGAAACGACCTCTGGCAGACAATGGAACTGGCTAGGCGCTTGGGACATGGCAACCTCTTCCCCTACAAGTATGTGGAGAAAGAGATGTTCGAGGAGTACCGCAAGTTCACCCTTGGGCAGGGGAAGGACCTGGCCCCCTACGAGGCCTACACAAAGGCTCGGGGCCTTCGCTGGCCTGTAGTAAACGGCAAGGAAACACTTTGGCGCTATACCGAGGGTTACGACCCCTACGTTAAGGCAGGGGAGGGGGTCAAGTTCTACAAGAACAAGCCGAACGATTACAAGGCGGTCATCTGGGCCCGCCCCTATGAGCCGGCAGCCGAGGCTCCTGACAGGCAGTACCCCTTCTGGCTCTGCACCGGCCGGGTGCTGGAGCAGTGGCATACCGGCACCATGACCGGCCGGGTGCCGGAGCTGAAAAGGGCCTACGGCGGCGCGGTCTGCGAAATCCACCCGGAGGACGCGAAAAGGCTGAAAGTCAAGCATGGGGACAAGGTGAGGGTCACCTCCCGCCGCGGCTCAATCGTCCTCACGGCAGACCTGCGCGGCCGGGGAAAGGCGGAAAAGGGGAACGTCTTTGTCGCTTTCTTCGACGAGAACAAGATGATCAACGAGCTCTGTATCGATGCCTACTGTCCCATCTCCGGGGAGCCGGACTACAAGAAGTGCGCGGTCAAGCTTGAGAAGGCATGACGCGTGAGCGGTGCCGAGGAGGAAACTAAAAGGGTCAGTCGCCGGCATTTTCTCAAGGGGAGCCTGGCATTGCCGCTGGCTCTGACCGTCGCCGGTGGGCTGCTTACTGTCCCGTCCCTGCGGCGGGCCGACGCCAGGGGGTTCTACCTCCGGCCTCCTGGGGCGCTGGCGGAAAAATGCTTCCTCGGCGCCTGCATCAGGTGCGGCAAGTGTGTGCAGGCCTGCCCTTACCGAGCAATCAGGCTGGCCGAAACCGATGCCGGGGTGGCCATCGGCACCCCTTTCATCATTGCCAGGGAGGAGCCTTGCCAGCTATGCACAGACCTTCCCTGCATCAAGTCATGCCCCAGCGGAGCGCTGGACAAGGGGGTGACGGAGGTCGAAAAGGTGCGCATGGGGACGGCGGTCATCATAGACCGGGAGAACTGTCTCTCCATCCGGGGGTTACGTTGCGAGGTCTGTTATCGAAACTGTCCGCTCATCGACAGGGCGATCACCATCGAGCCCCGCCATAACCCGCGAACCGGGGTGCACACAATCATGGAGCCGGTAGTGCATCGCGACAAGTGTGTTGGCTGCGGCATATGCGAGAAGAGTTGTGTTCGCGAGCAGCCGGTGATCGTGGTGCAACGGACCCCACTGCCGCAGCAGGACGCATATGAATTTTAGGCGTTGGACGATCATCAGGCGGTTGGTACAGGTAGGGGTTCTCGGCTTGATAGCTTCCCCTCTGGCTGGATTCTCCTTCTTTCAGGGGAGCCTGGCTGCCGGGGAGCTGCTTGGGATCCCCCTGGCAGATCCGTTGGCGGCGTTGCAGGTTGTCCTGGCAAGCGGGGTGGTGGCGTCGGCATTTCTGCTTTCTGCCCTTGGAGTGACCCTCTTCTACTGGCTCCTCGGCGGTCGCTTCTTCTGCGGCTGGGTCTGCCCGGTTTACCTTCTGACCGAGCTCGGAGACAAGCTGCGACTGCTAATCCCGGCCGGGAAACTTGAAATTCCGCTGAAGACGAAAGGTTGGATGCTGCTGGCCGTGGCATGTATCACGGCTCTCAGCGGCGTGCCGTTCTTTGAGATTGTCTCCCCCATAGGTATGACGACCAGGGCCATTGCCTTCGACGGCCGGTCGGCACTCTTATGTCTCGCTGGTCTCTTGCTGGTGGAGGTCACACTGGCGCGGCGGCTCTGGTGTCGCTCTTTATGCCCGTTGGGAGGGTTCTACGCCTTAGTGGGAAGAGTTGCGCCGCTAAGGCTTCGTTTCCAACCGGCACGTTGCAGCTCCTGCGGCGACTGCTCGCGCGTATGTCCGGTGGCTGAAGTGCTGGTCCCATCGCTGGATCATGGCACGGAACAGATTCGTAGCGGCGACTGCACGCGCTGCGGACGTTGCGTCGATTGCTGTCCGGAAGGCGCGTTGACTTACTGTTTTGGCTATTCAGACCAAGGAGGTCCACGATGAAGAAGATGCTAAGCCTTGCCATACTCTGTATGGCTCTTGCACTGCCACTGATGGCCCTGGCCGATGAAGAGGAGGTGCCTTCGGCAAAGGAGATTTCCGAGGCGGAAGGTGTGCCGCCCGTCATGCCCCATGCGGCGCCGCCGCTGAAGAACGGCAGCGAAGAAGCGGCCTGTCTTGCTTGCCATGAAGAGGGGAAGAACGGTGCGCCCCAGTCCCCCCATGCCGAGCGGCGCGCCTGCACCCAGTGCCATGTGCAAGGTGAAATAAAGGAAAAGCATAAGAAAAAAGGGAAGCGATGAGCGTCAGCCGCAAGGAGTTTCTCACCCGGGGGCTGGCTGCCTTCAGCCGGGAAGTTGTGAACAGCGTGCGTGGAGAACTGGAGCATGAAGGGAATGGGGGGGGTGCCGAGTCGTGCGGCCCGTTGCTGGTCGACAATCGTCACTGTCTGGCCCAGCGGGGAGGCTGCTTCGCCTGTCTGGACCAATGTCCGCAGGAGGCCATCACCATCAGCTTGGGAGTGGGGATTGAGATCGATCTGTCGAGATGTGATGGCTGCGGCCTTTGTATCGACAGATGTCCGGTAACCCCGCGGGTAATAAGCTTGAAGCAGTTGTAATCGTTCATTTGAAAGACCAATCAAGAAAGGAGAACAGGTATGTTGAAGAAGAGTGTTGTGACCGTTGCGCTGATGGCCGGCGGGGTGGCACTGGCCTTGACCGGACCGGGGCAGCTGAATGCGGCCAAGGCCAAACCGGCGGCCAAGGTGGTTAATGACGGCAGGGCAAAGTGCTACGAGTGTCATGAAGAGATCAAGGCGATGAAGGAGGGGTCGAAGCACGCCAAACTCGCCTGCCAGACCTGCCACGACAACCTGGAGAAGCACATGTCCAGCATGGGTGAGACCAAGCCGGGCACCATCATCGACCAGGCGCTCTGCGGCAAATGCCACAAGGACCAGTACGAAAGCTTCTACAAGGTGAGCAGTGAGGGGGGCGCCCGCAAGGAGAAGGGTGTCCCAACCGGCCGTTCCCCCCAGCAGGACAAGCTGCTGGCCCCACATGGATTCACCTTCGAGCATAACGAGCCCCGCGGACATGCTTTCATGGTCACCGACCAGTTTGTGGTGGACCGCTTCCAGGGGGGGCGTTTCCAGTACAAGAACGGCTGGAATGACGTGAATCGCACCGGCAAAGCCTGGGATATCCTTGAGGACAAGGGGAAGGATTTCAAGCTGCCTGAGACGGCCATGGCCGGCAACCCCACCTGCATCCAGTGCAAGACTTCCGACCATATTCTCAAGTGGAAATTCATGGGGGACAAGGATCCGAAGGCCAAGTGGGACCGGTCCTCCAGCATCGTCGATGTTGCCAAGGACACCCAGAACCCGGTCGGCTGCATCCACTGCCACGACCCCCATGGCACCCAGCCGCGGGTGGTGCGCGACGCCCTGATTCAGGCAATCGAGCGGGAGGGAGCCAATAACATCTTCGCCAAGGGTGGGAAGACCGATCTGAAGGTTCAGGATTTCCGCGGTTTCCGCAAGATCGGGGTGATGGAGAAGAGCGATTCCCGGATGATGTGCGCCCAGTGCCATGTCGAGTACAACTGCAATACAGGCAAACAGTGGACAGATGGCGGTGACGTCAAGTACGCAGACCAGCGGACCAACCACATACCGCTGAAGAACGCCAAGGATCTTCTGGACCACTACAGGAAGCTGGACTTCTTCGACTTCAAGCATGCCGTCACCGGCGCCCGGCTGATCAAGATGCAGCACCCCGAGGCTGAGGCCTTTGCCGGCAGTGTCCACGATCGGGCCGGAGTTCAGTGCCACCAGTGCCACATGCCGAAGATGAAGGGGAAGGACGGCAAGCAGTTCTCGGCCCATGGTGTTGTGAAGCCGATCAACGCCGTGAAGGAGTCGTGCCTCGGCTGCCATCCCAAGAGCAGCGTGGACGAGAAGAAGTATCAGATCGAGAGTGTGCGCAATTACGTTAAAGGGAAGATGCGCAAGGCCGAGTACTGGATCGGCAAGCTGATCGACACCTACGCCGTTGCCAAGCGCGCCGGCGTACCCGAGGACGTGCTTGCCAAGGCACGGGCCAAGCACGAGGAGGCTCATGTGCTGTGGGAGTTCTGGACCGCAGAGAACTCCGACGGTTTCCACAATCCCGACCTGGCCAGGGAGACCCTAACCGGGGCGATCAAGGCAGCCAAGGATGGTGTCGCCCTGCTAAACGAGGCGATGGAGCCCAAGAAGCAGTAACATGTTTATGGAGATGGAAGCAAAAAAGCCCGCTTCGGCAGAAGCGGGCTTTTTTTTATCTTCAAGGGGTTTCGTCGATCAGTAGTGCTTCTCCAGCAGCTTGCTGGCATCCATGATGAACCTGCTCCCAGGAAAGACGGTGGAGAGGCGGTTGAAAGCCTCCTTTGCCTTTTCAGGGGTGCCGCTGCGCAGTCTTGCGGCGCCGATGAGGTACCAGGTTTCGTCGTGCAGAGGGCTCTTCGGCTGGGCGGCGAGGAGCTCCTCCAACCGCTTGATGGTAGCGGCAAACTTTTCCGTGCGGTAGTAGAACCTTGCCACGTACTGCTCGTGCTGGATCTGTTGAGTAACGGTCGCCTCCAGCTTGTCCTTTACCTCGCCGGCGTACTCCGACTTGGGGTGCCTGCGCAGGAAATCCTCGAAGTGGATCACCGCGTTCTTCTGCGGCGTCTGGTCAGTGTCCAGGCCGGTTATCTGGTTGTAGTTGGAGAGGCCGATCCTGTAGAGGGCGTATGGGGCCTTCTCGTGGGTCGGGTGGAGCTTGCGGAACTCCTCGTAGGCTGCTGTCGCCTCGATGAAACGCTCCGAATCGAAGTAGGCGTCGGCTATCTTCAGCTCTGCGCTGGTGGTCAGCTCCGGCGATGCATAGGCTTCGCGGACCTTTTTCCACTGGGCTATGGCGTCCTCGTACCTTTGTGAGGCGTAGAACTCCTCCCCCTCCTTGTAGAGGGCCGCAGGCCTGTTGTCCAGCGGGACGGAGCTGCAGGCGGCGAGGAGGGAGAGAAGCAGGGGTGTAAGGACAAGCTTTCTGTTAACCGTCATGGCGGTACCCTCGGGCATTTTTAGGCAAGGTATTAAATGCGGCCATTAAAGTCAAGGGAATGAGTCATCAGGACTGTTTCCTCTTGCGCCTGGTCGGATCCAGCTCCTTCTTGCGCAGGCGGATAGACTTGGGGGTGACCTCCACCAGCTCGTCGTCGTCGATGAACTCCAGTGCCTGCTCCAGGGTGAGTAGCCTTGGCGGCGCCAGCTTGACCGCGTCATCGGAGCCGGAGGCGCGGACATTGGTCAGCTTCTTCCCCTTGCAGGGGTTGACGTCAAGGTCGTTGTCCTTGGCGTGCTGGCCGATGATCATGCCGCCGTACACCTCCACGCCGGGGCCGAGGAAGAGGATGCCGCGGGGCTGGAGTGCGTCCAGGGCGTAGCCGGTGGTTTCGCCGTTTTCCATGGCGATGAGGACTCCGTTCTTGCGGCCCGGGATCTCCCCCTTGTACTCCGCGTAGTCATGGAAGGTGTGGGTCATGACCGCCGTGCCGCGGGTGTCGGTGAGCACCTCGCTCCTGAGGCCGATCAGCCCCCTTGCCGGGATGATGAATTCGACGCGGATAAAATCCCCCATGGGCTGCATGGAGGTCATCTCCCCCTTGCGCGGCCCCATCTTCTCGATGATCACCCCCTGGAATTCGCTCGGCACGTCAACCACCAGGTACTCCATCGGCTCCATCTTCTGGCCGTTGACGTTGCGGATGATGACCTCGGGCTTGGAGACAGCCATCTCGAACCCTTCGCGGCGCATGTTCTCGATGAGGATGGAGAGGTGCAGCTCACCACGGCCCGAGACCTTGAATGTGTCCGGGTTGCCGGTGTCCTCCACCCTGAGGGAGACGTTGGTGCGCAGCTCCTTTTCCAGTCGCTCGCGGATGTTGCGCGAGGTGACCATCTTCCCCTCCCGGCCGGCAAATGGTGAGGAGTTGACGATGAAGTTCATGGAGATGGTTGGCTCGTCGATGGCCACGTATGGGAGGGGGACCGGGTTATCTGCGCTGGCAAGGGTCTCGCCGATGCCGACCTCGTCGAAGCCGGCCACGGTGACGATGTCGCCGGTGACCGCCTCTTGGATCTCCACCTGCTTCAGCCCCTCGTAGCCGAGAAGCTTGCTGATCCGACCCCTGGTGATGCTGCCGTCACGCTTGATCACCGCCAGGTTCTCGCCGGTCTTCACCTTGCCGCTGTAGATCTTGCCTGTGGCGATCCGGCCGATGTAGTCGTTGTAGTCGATATTGGTCACCAGTAGCTGGAACGGAGCCTTCGGGTCCCCCTTTGGTGGGTGGACGTTGCTCTCCACCACGGCAAAGAGGGGCTCCATGCTGGTGGATTCGGAAGCCATGTCCAGCTTGGCGTAACCCATCTTGGCGCTGGTGTAGACGATGGGGAAGTCCAGTTGCTCGTCGTTGGCGTTCAGTTCGCAGAAGAGGTCGAAGACCATGTCCACCACCTCGTCCGGCCGGGCGCCGGGACGGTCGATCTTGTTGATGACAACGATCGGTTTCAGCCCCAGGTCCAGGGACTTCTTCAGCACGAAGCGGGTCTGGGGCATGGGGCCGTCCAGGGCGTCAACCAGGAGGAGAACCGAGTCGACCATGGTCAGGACCCTCTCCACCTCGCCGCCGAAGTCTGCGTGCCCCGGGGTATCGACGATGTTGATCTTGTATCTGCCGTGGTGAACGGAGAGATTCTTGGAGAGGATGGTGATCCCCCGCTCCTTCTCCAGGTCGTTGCTGTCCATCACCCTTTCGGTGATGGCCTCGTTCTCCCGGAAAACACCGGCGTGCTTCAGCATGGCGTCAACCAGGGTTGTCTTGCCGTGGTCGACGTGGGCGATGATGGCGATGTTGCGAATAAGCTCCTGCATGCTAATTACTCCTTTATCTCTTGAACAAAAAAACGGGCTCTCAGCCCGCTAGAAAACGAAACAATATCGCAGTAAATGTCTGAAAATGCAAGTTAAATAATTGTCACCCTGCCGACCCCGGGCATATCCCAGAGATGGGGCAGGCGACGCACGGTTGAGTGGTGGCACCGCCGCACCCCTCGGAGATCCCCAGGTGGCATAGGGAGAAGTCGTATTTCACCGGATCCTCAGGGTCCAGAAGCCGCAGGGCGGCGGTGATCTCCTGGGCCATCTTCCAGTCAGCCTGCTTGCGGGTGGTGAAGCCCAGCAGGCGGCAGATCCTCTGGATATGGGCATCCACCGGGATGACCAGCTTCGCCGGGGATACGGCTTGCCACAGCCCCAGGTCTATGCCGTCATCGGGTCGGACCATCCAGCGCAGGAACATGCAGAGCCTCTTGCAGGCGCTCCCTGAAGCGGGGGAGGGGAAAAGGAAGTGGAAGTATGAACCGGGCGGCAGGGTTTGGCTGTTGAACACGGCGGAGTAGTCCAGTCCGAGGAGGGTGGTGGAGAAGCTGTTCAGTCCCCGGGTGATGTCAGGGTCGTCTTCTCCCATTCCTGCCAGGAAATAAGACTCGATGGAGTCGGCCTCTTCGAGCATTGTCCGTATGGCCAGGAGGAGGGCGCACAGGTCGCGGTGGTCGTTGAAGCGGTGCTTGAAGCCGGCGTAGAGGCGCAGCCCCGCCTCGGGGTCGAAGTTCTCCGCGAAGCTCCGCGGAGATTTCCCCATGGGGGCAAATACCCTCTCCAGGTTGCGCAGGATGATCTTCACGTTGCCGTAGGCAAGGGAGGAGGCTATCAGCCCCACGACCTCCCTGTCCCGCGGGTCGGGGTAGCGGTGGCAGAAGGAGAGGGGATCGTTCTCCAGGTGCCTCCGGGAGCGGCCGGCATAGAGGTCATCCAGGACGGTTTTCAGCTTGTGCGTTTCACTATTCACTCTTCACATCTCACGGCTCTTCGGGCTTTCCAGGATGAAGGTGACTGGGCCGTCGTTCACCAGGGCGACCTTCATGTCGGCCTGAAATATGCCGGTGGCCACCGGGATGCCGCTCTCCGCAACCTTGGCGACGAAATATTCGTAGAGGCGCTTCCCCTCCTCTGGGGGGGCCGCATCGGCAAAGGAGGGGCGCCGCCCCTTGGTGCAGCTCCCTGCCAGGGTGAACTGGGATATTGCCAGGATGCTCCCCCCCACATCCTCAAGGGAGAGGTTCATCTTGTCGTCATGGTCGCTGAACATGCGCAGCTCCACAATCTTCCTGGCCAGCCACTCCGCGTCCTTCTCACCGTCTCTCTGCTCGACGGCCAGGAGCACCACCGTCCCTTTGCCGATCTCTCCGACACTCTTGCCGTCAACCGATACCCTGGCTTCGCTCACCCTCTGAATGACAGCCTTCATTTACTCCCCTTCAAAGCTGAAAGCCTCTCCTTCGCCTTGGCTGCCGTGGGGGAGTCCGGGTACTTGCGCACGATCTCCTCGTAGAGCTGGATCGCGTGATCGCGGTTGTTCTGCTTCTCCTCGAACTGGGCGGTCTCGAACTGCTCCCTCCCCTTGTCGTTGCTGCAGGCTGCAAGGGGGAGCATGGCAATGGCGATGAACGCCAGGACGATTCTCTTCATGATGGTCTCCTGAGATTACAGTTTTTTCAGGGTTTCCCGGTAGATTCTGGCTGCGTCAGCGCCGAAAGGGGTGAAAAGTACCCGTTCCAGGCATGGGTTTTCAGCCACTGCCCGTCGGGCCTCATCCATTGCTATGCGGCACCCCTCTTCCATGGGGTAGCCGTATACTCCGCAGCTGATGGCGGGGAAGGCGATGGAGTTCAGGCCATGTTCGGCGGCGATTCGGAAGCAGCTCCGGTAGCAGGAGCGGAGGAGCTCCGCTTCTCCGCGACCCCCTCCGTGCCAGACGGGCCCCACGGTGTGGATGACATGTTTCGCCGGCAGGCGATACCCCTTGGTTATCTTGGCGTCGCCTGTGTCGCACCCGCCGAGTCTGCGGCACTCGGCCAGCAGCTCAGGCCCGGCTGCACGGTGGATGGCTCCATCCACCCCGCCGCCCCCCAGGAGGGTGTTGTTGGCGGCATTGACTATGGCGTCAACAGCCAGGGTGGTGATGTCGGTCTGGACGATCTCGATAATGCCGGGCATGGTCTCCCCCTTAACCGGTAATAAGACTCCTCAGTATTGCCAGGTTGATGGCATCCATCTCATCAGTCTCCCCCTTTGGGGTCTCCAGTATCTTGGGTACTTTGGCGAAGCGGGGGTCATTGAGGAGCATGCGGAAAGGCTCCAGCCCCAGCTCCCCTTTGCCTATATGCTCGTGGCGGTCCACGCGCGAGCCGAGCCCCTTCTTGGAGTCGTTCAGATGGAAGCAGTCGACCCTCTCCAGGCCGACGAGCCGGTCGAGCCGGTCGAAGGTCTCCTCATACCCCTGGCGTGTCATGAGGTCGTAACCTGACGCCACTCCGTGGCAGGTGTCGAAGCAGATGCCGAAGAGCTCGGGGCGGCTGCTCCCTTCGATGATTGTCTGGAGATGCTCGAAGCGGTAGCCCAGGTTGGTCCCCTGGCCGGCGGTGTTCTCCAGGAGGATCTTGCCGCCGTACTCCGGGACACGTTGGAAGAGGGTGTCGAATGCCTCGACGATCCGCTTCAGGCCGGTATCCTCCCCCTCTCCCAGGTGGGAGCCGGGGTGCATGACGATCTTCCCTATCCCCAGGCGGGAGCAGCGCTCCATCTCCTCGGCAAAGGCAGCCATGCTCTTCTCCCTTGTTTCTCCGGGGGCTGAGGCGAGGTTGATCAGGTAGATGTCGTGGGAGATGATCTCCCCGATGCCGGACTCCTGCCACTTCTCCCTGAAAAGGGCCACATCCGAGTCGCTGGGCATCTTGCCGCGCCACTGGTTGGAGTTCTGGGTGAAGAGCTGGATTGACGAGCAGCAGGCATCCCTCCCCCTGCCTGGGGCCAGGTGGATGCCGCCGCTGATGGACATGTGGGCGCCGAGATAGTCGTGCATGGTGCCTCCGCTGGTCAGGGGAGGAGAGAGCTGCGGATCAGGTTGATGCGGGCTGCGGTCTCTTCCCCTGTGAGGATTACTGGGGCGTGGGGTTCGCTCCAGATGGGGCGTGGCCAGAGTGGGTCTGAGGTGAAGCGGGGGACGACATGCCAGTGCATGTGGGGGACCATGTTCCCCAGGAGCTCGTAGTTGATCTTGGCCGGCTTGAAGGCGGCATAAAGGGCCGCCGCTACCCGGTTCACCTCCTCGATCACTGCGCCGCGGGTAGACGCATCCAGGAGAAACAGTTCGGTCACATGGTTCTTGGTGAAGACGAAGCAGTAGCCGGGGAAGAACTGGTCGCTGTTCAGGGTGACGTAGCAGTGCTCCAGCTCCATGATGCGCTGCTTTGGCTCGTCATCCCACTTGCTGCACATGGGACAGGTGGTCATGGTGGCCTCGACGCTAAGGGCTAAGGGCTAAGGGCGTTTTTGCCCCGAGCCCCCAGCCTTGAGCCAGGTTTATAATGCGATTTCGCCTGAGAAAACCTCGGTTGCCGGGCCGGTCATGTAGAGATGGCCGTCCTCGGCCCACTCCAGCTCAAGATCTCCCCCGGAGAGGTGGTTGAGGATCTTCTTCTCCGTCAGACCGTTAAGCACCCCGGCCACGCATACGGCGCTGGCTCCGGTGCCGCAGGCCAGGGTCTCGCCCGCACCCCGTTCCCAGGTCCGCTGGCGGACTTCGCTGCGGGAGATGATCTGGACGAACTCCACGTTGGTGCGGCGGGGGAAGATGTCGTGATTTTCGATGAGCGGGCCGTACTTCTCCACCTGGAAGTTCTCCACGTCGTCGACGAAGATGACGCAGTGGGGGTTACCCATGGAGACGGTGGTGATGTTGAAGGTGGTGTGGAGGATGTTGAGGGGCTGGCTGACGGTCTTGCCGTCCACAGGCTCCCCCAGCATGGGGATCTCCTGCTTGGTGAGTCGCGGCTTCCCCATGTTTACCCGCACCAACTCCACCTTGTTGTCGCTGCCGGTGAAGAGCTGCAGGGTGAGTATCCCCGCGCCGGTCTCGGCGGTGATCTCCTTCTTGTCGACGATTCCGTGGTCAAAGGCGTACTTGGCCACGCAGCGGATGCCGTTGCCGCACATCTCTGATTCGGAGCCGTCGGAGTTGAACATCCGCATCCTCACGTCGGCCTTGTCCGAGGGCATGATAAGGATAAGCCCGTCGGAGCCTATGCCGAAATTGCGGTTTGATACCTTGATGGCCACTTCCGATGGATTCTCCACCGTCTCCTCGAAGCAGTTCACATAGACATAGTCGTTGCCCGCACCATGCATCTTGGTAAATTTCATGGGTGTCTCCCCTGTATGTTGAATAAAACAACCAATTGTTGATACCAAAAATGGGGCGATGCAACAAGAAAAAACAGGTGCTCCTTGACCGCTTTGCAAATTTGTGTCAACAATCGTCCCTAAGGAGGAAGCATGGCATGTCGCTGAAGACGAGAATCTGGATGACTGGCAACCTTGACTGGTTCGCCCTGATAGATGGCAACGAGGTATGGCTGGGGAGGCGGGAGGTTCCGGCCCCCCTTGGCGAGGGGGATGCCTGGATCAACCAGGTCGGAGACTCCTTCCGCGTGGAGGATGGAGAGATCAGGCTCCTCGGCCGCGTAGATCCGCCTGAAATCACCTGGTAGGGGGTCGCCCTTAAGGGGGCAACACCCCTCCCGATAATTCTTGACAGTGCTGCTCGTTGAATGTACATACTGGATTGTACTGTCAGGAGGTGGAATATGCGTCTCTCCACAAAGAGCAGGTACGGCCTGCGCGCCATGTTCGACATAGCATACAACTGCGGGACCCTGCCGACCCAGATCCAGGACATATCCCGGAGACAGCATATCTCCCAGCGCTATCTGGAGCAGATCTTCCAGTCCCTGAAAAAGGGGGGGCTGTTGAAGAGCAAGCGTGGCCCCCAGGGTGGGTACATGCTTGCCCGGGAGCCCCATGAGATAACCCTCAAGGAGATCATCCACGCCACCGAGGGGGACCTCCTTCTGGTGGAGTGCACCTCCAAGGGGCGGAGGAAGAGCGGCTGCGAGTTCGACGGGATCTGCGTCACCCAGTCGGTTTGGCAGGAGGCGGCCGCCAACCTGAACAGCTTCTTTTCCACCCTCACCCTCAAGGACCTGTGCGACCGGGGGGAGGCAATGGGGGTCAGCCGTGAGCAGGACCTCCGCTTCGTTTACCAGATCTGAAGCCATGGGGACCGATACGACCGATGACAAGCTGGCCGCGCTGCGGGATATCCTGCGCCGGGAGGGTTCGGTGCTGGTGGCCTTCTCCGGCGGGGTCGACTCCACCTTCCTCCTCAAGGTCGCCGTGGAGACCCTGGGAAGAGAGGCCGTCGCCCTGACCATCGATTCCCCCTTCTCCCCCAGCGGGGAGCTCTCCTCCGCCAGGGGGCTGGCGGAGAAAATCGGTGCCAGGCACCTGGTGCTGGAGATGAACCCACTCTCCTCAGCTGAGCTGGTTGCCAACCCCAGGGAGCGCTGCTATCTCTGCAAGCTGCTGCTGATGAGGAGCTGCCTGGAGGTCGCTGCCAGGGAGGGGCTGTCGGCAGTAGTCGAGGGGAGCAATACGGATGACCTGGCCGATTACCGGCCGGGGAAGAGGGCCCTTGAGGAGCTGGGGATACTCAGCCCGATGCTTGAAGCTGGCCTGGGGAAGGGGGAGATTCGAGCCCTGTCCAGGGAGTTCGGCCTCCCCACCTGGGACAAGCCGTCCATGGCCTGTCTTGCCAGCCGCTTCCCCTACGGCATGGAGATAACCGCCTCCGGCCTGGAGATGGTCAGGCAGGCGGAGGATCTCCTCGCTGCCAGAGGGTTCAGGAGCTACCGGGTGCGTCACCATGGGGAGATCGCCCGGATAGAGCTGCCGGAGGGGGAGCTGGGGCGGCTGGCGGCTGGGGAGCTGCGCCGGGAGATCTGCGAGGGGCTGCGCGGCATTGGCTTCAGGTACGTCACCCTGGATCTGGACGGTTACCGCTGCGGCAGCATGAACTGAAAAACAGTGAATAGTAAGAAGGAAGAAGGAAGGAAGAAGAACATCTGCTCTCTGCTTCCTACTCACTACTTACTGATTCACTTCACTTCCACGGTTATCTGTTTCGGCGTTTGCTCTTCCTTCTTCGGCAGGGTTATGGTCAGCACCCCCTTGTCGCAGCTCGCCTGGATATGCTCCTGGTCGATGATCTGGGGGAGGGAGAAGCTGCGCTGGAACTGGCCGAAGCAGCGTTCCACCCGGTAGTAGTTCTCCTTCCTGATCTCGGAGGAGTGTTTCCTCTCCCCCTTGATGGTCAGGGTATTCCCCTCGATGCGCACATCGATGTCCTTCTGGTCCACGTCGGGGATCTCCGCCTTGATGACCACCGAATCCTCGTCTTCGTAGATGTCCACCGCCGGTTGCCAGGTCCCTTCCCTCATCTCCTCGCTGAACTCGCTGTTCCAGGCCATGTCCAGCATCCTGTTCATCTGCTCCTGCATGGTGCGGAGTTCCCTGAAGGGGTTGTACTTCACGATCGCCATCTTCCACACCTCCTAGATATTGGGTTGTCTGCTGCCAGAAATATAAGCAGGCTTTCAGGAAAAATCAAGGAGACCCCAGTGGGTTCTTGAAGCGGGCAACGGGTTTGGGGTAGTATTCGCTGCATTACGCGATAGGGGGATAGAATGCTCAAGTACAAGGTGGTGGAGGTCTCCATGGTTTCCGAGGATACCCTGGAAGAGGTGCTCAACGAGTGGACCGGCAAGGGGTGGCAGTACGACGGCATGCACTTCGCCATGCGCGAGTCCCAGAAGCGCCCCTCCATGGCCTTCGTCATCTTCACCCTGGAGGAGGGGTGATGGCCGAATCTCTCTACCTCATCGACGGCTCCTCCTACATCTACCGGGCCTACTTCGCCATCCGCCACCTCTCCTCGCCGAGCGGCTTCCCCACCAATGCCCTCTACGGCTTCACCCAGATGCTCCTCAAGGTGCTGAAGGACCGTCAGCCGGACCATGTGGCTGTGGTCTTCGACGCCGGCAGGGTCACCTTTCGTACCGAGATGTACCCTGAGTACAAGGCCAACCGGGCGGCCATGCCCGACGACCTGCGCCAGCAGATAGAGCCTATCAAGGAGATGGTGCGGGCCTTCAACATCCCGGCCCTGGAGCTCTCCGGCTTCGAGGCGGACGACATCATCGCCACCCTCGCCAGGGAGTGCGTGGAGCACGGTGTCAGGGTGACGGTGGTCACCGGCGACAAGGACCTGATGCAGATCGTCTCCGAGTCGGTGCGCCTCCTGGATACCATGAAGGAGAAGGAGAGCGGCCCTGCCGAGGTCGTTGAGCGCTTCGGCGTCGGGCCGGAGCTGGTGCGCGACATCCTCGGCCTTGCCGGAGACAGCTCGGACAACATACCCGGTGTCCCCGGGGTGGGGGAGAAGACCGCCATCAAGCTGATCCAGGAGTTCGGCTCCCTCGATACTCTCCTGGAGCGGGCGGGGGAGGTGAAGGGGAAGACCGGCGAGCGGCTGCGGGAGTTCGCCGAGCAGGCGCGCCTCTCCAGGCGCCTGGCCACGGTGGACGACCGTGTGCCCATGGAGTACTCCTTTGCCGACTTTGCCTTCTCCCCGCCGGACAATAGCCGCCTCGGGGCGCTCTTCAAGGAGTACGGCTTCACCACCCTGTCGAAAGAGCTCACCAGCCACTCCACCCTTGCCACCTCAGGTTACCGCATCGTCACGGACGAGGGTGGGTTCGCACTCCTCCTCAAAGAGCTGGATGTGGCCGAAGCCTTTGCCATCGACCTGGAGACAACCAGCCTCAATGTCCTTGAGGCCGAGATCGTCGGCATCTCCATCTCTCTCCGCGAGCACGAGGCGTTCTACATTCCGGTGGGGCATGTCAAAAGAGTTCCCTCTCCCTCGATGGGAGAGGGGGAGGGAGAGGGTGGTTTTGAGCTTGTCGCCGTGGGAGAAAATCTCCCCCTCCCCACCTCCCGCCAAGGGATGGGGAAGGATGTTCTTGTCCCCGGCCAGCTCCCCCTGGATCGGGTCATTGATGGCCTGCGCCCACTGCTCACCGATCCTGGGAGAAGGATCATCGGCCAGAACATAAAGTACGACTACCAGGTGCTGCGCCGCTACGGCATCGCCATCGCCGGCATCTGGTGCGACACCATGATCGCCGCCTACCTGCACAACCCCGCTCGACAGAGCCAGGGGCTGGACTCCCTGGCGGTGGAACTCCTCGACCACAAGATGATCAGCTACAGCGACATCACCGGCAAGGGGAAGGAGCAGAAGGGTTTTGCCGAAGTTGACATCGAGACGGCCGGGCGCTACTCCTGCGAGGATGCGGATGCCACCTTCCTCATCCAGCGAATCCTCCTCCCACGGGTTGAAGCGGATGGCATGGCCGAACTCTTCCATAAAGTGGAGATCCCCCTGGTGCGGATCCTGGCGGAGATGGAGCTGGCCGGTGTGAAGCTGGACCTGGCGCTCCTCGGGGAGATGTCCGGCCGTTTCGGCGCAGAGCTGGCCTCCCTGGAGGAGAAGATCTGCTCCCTGGCGCCGGAGCCGTTCAACGTCAACTCCCCCAAGCAGCTCGGGGAGGTCCTCTTCGAGAGGATGAAGCTCCCCACGGGGAAGAAGACCAAGACCAAGAGCGGCTGGTCCACCAACGTGGATGAGCTGGAGCGCCTTGCCGAGGGGGGGTACGAGATAGCCTCCCTCATCCTCCAGTACCGCAGCCTGGCCAAGCTCAAATCCACCTACACCGATGCCCTCCCCAGGCTGGTGGATGCCGGCGGCCGGGTGCACACCTCATACAACCAGGCGGTTACCAATACCGGCCGGCTCTCATCCTCCGAGCCGAACCTGCAGAATATCCCGGTGCGCACCGAGGAGGGGCGTCTCATCCGCCACGCCTTCATCGCACGGGAGGGGCACTACCTCATCTCCGCAGACTACTCCCAGATCGAGCTGCGCGTCCTGGCCCATCTCTCCATGGACCCGGTCTTCTGCGACGCCTTCGCCAAGGACGAGGATATCCATACCCGCACCGCCAGCGAGGTCTTCGGCCTCTTCCCGGAGATGGTCACCCCCGAGATGCGCCGACAGGCCAAGACCATCAACTTCGGGGTGATCTACGGCCAGAGCGCCTTCAGTCTGGCCAAGCAGCTGGGGGTGGCGCGCCGGGTGGCGGAGGATTTCATCGACAGCTACAAGGCCCGCCACAGCGGGGCCATAGCCTACCTGGAGGGGTGCATCCGCCAGGCCGAGGAGCACGGCTTCGTCACCACCATCCTGGGGCGGCGGCTCCCCATACCGGACATCGGCAGCAGCAACTTCACGGTCCGCTCCTTTGCCCAGCGCAACGCCATCAACTACCCGATCCAGGGGTCGGCGGCCGACATCATCAAGATGGCCATGGTCAATATCTCCGCCAGGCTGCGCCAGGAGGGGCTGGAGAGCCGTCTGATCATGCAGGTGCATGACGAGCTGGTTTTCGAGGTGCCGGAAGAGGAGCTGCTGCATATGGAGCTGCTGGTTGCCCATGAGATGGAGCTGGCCATACCCCTTGCCGTCCCACTGAAGGTGGACCTGGGCCACGGCCGCAACTGGAGCGAGGCCCATTGAGACAGGCTGAGAGCTGAGGTGTGAGGGTCAGCGCATGAAGAAACTGCTGAAAAAAAGGTCGCGCAAGGCGGGGATGTCGCCGGGGAGCCTGGTGCACATCGGCGAGGTGCGCCAGAGGGAGCCCCATACGGAGGTGGTCACCTACGGCCCGCAAGGGGTGGAGGTTTCCAGGCCGGACCTGGAGGGGGAGTGCCTGCTTCTTCCCGGGGAGAGTGCGGTTACCTGGGTGAATGTCGAGGGGCTCGGCCGGATGGAGCTGCTTGGGCGCCTGGGGGAGTGCTTCGACATTCACCCCCTGGTTCTGGAGGATATCGCCAACACCGACCAGCGCCCCAAGGCGGAGGAGTACGAGGAGTATCTCTTCGTGGTGCTGAAGATGCTGAACCCCGTGGAGAATGGGGTGGTCAGCGAGCAGGTGAGTCTGGTCCTGGGGAGGGGGTGGCTTCTCACCTTCCAGGAGGGGCTGGACGGCGACCCCTTTGGCCCGGTGCGGCTGAGGCTGCAGAACGGCCAGGGTCGACTGCGCAGCCAGGGGGCCGACTACCTTGCCTACGCCCTCATGGATGTCATCGTCGACAACTACTTCATCGTCCTTGAGGGGGTGGCGGACAGCATCGAGTACCTGGAGGAGGAGCTGATGCATTCCCCCACCCAGCGTACCCTGGCGGAGATCTATCGCCTGAAGCGGGAACTGCTCTTCATTCACAAGTCCATATGGCCCCTTCGTGAGGTAGTCGGCAGTCTGGTCAGACGCGAGTCCCCCCTGGTACAGGATTCGACCCTCATCTACCTGCGTGACCTGTACGACCATACGATCCAGGTGGTCGAGACTGTGGAGACCCTGAGGGAGATGCTCTCCGGCATGCTGGACATCTACCTCTCCAGCGTCAGCAACAGGATGAACGGCATCATGAAGGTGCTGACCGTCATCGCCACCATCTTCATGCCCCTAACCTTCATCGCCGGGCTCTACGGCATGAACTTCAGGAACATGCCGGAGCTGGAGTGGCGGTGGGGGTATCCGGCGGTGCTCATTCTCATGGTGGCCATAACCGCGGGGATGCTCCTCTTCTTTCGCAGGAAGAGGTGGCTCTAGCCCTCCCCTTTCCCTGCAAACAAGTGAGACCTCCCCAACGGCGCCGGCATCATGGCAGGGAGGAAGATCGGGGGAGCTCAGCAGAAGGGGTAGCCCGGCCGGCGCCGGCGGATCAGGTGCTCCGCCAGGGAGTAGGCCCGGATGAAGGGGATCTTCAGGCGGATCAGGTCGAAGGTGTCCAGCAACAGGTGAAAGATCATCCCCAAGAGGATGAGCCTGATCAGGGGGAAGGGTTGGGAGAGGAGCGCCACTGCCAGGATAAATTCGGCAGTGTGGAATATGCAGACCCCCAGGTAGGGGATGGCGTCCAGGTGCTTGTCCACATCCTCCCTGAAGTAGCGGAACATCCCGGCAACATCCCAGCTCTTTCTTCTCGTGTAGTAGAAGATGAGGTGGTCAGCGTCGATGAGGACGCTGCCGCAGGCGAAGATGAGCAGCTCAAGGGCGCTGCAGCGCGGGGCGATTATGGCTGCGGCCACGCCTGTTGCCGCCAGGTGCTGGGTGAGGGTCATGATGTTTTTCTCTCCCGAGGCAGATCGGGTGGGACAAAAAAAGGGAAAGTAGCATTATGATAAGCCAATTTGAAGCATTGCGCTCATTTTTTTGCTACTGTATAGTGCTGTATACGATAGTGGTGGAATTATAGCAGCAAACCGCGACCATTACATAGTCTGTTACTGAAATTGCTTAAGGGGTCGGAATTGGTTGCCAATATGTCATCGGGGCAGGGAACAGTCATTAATGTTCTGATCGTGGAGGATTCGGAGACCGCCGTCGCCATGATCAGGCACTCCCTCGAATCGTCCGGCGGTTCGCTGTGTCTGACGGTGGTGAAGAGCATTGCCGAGGCAAGGGTGTGGCTCGGGGAGAATACCCCGGATATCGCCATCGTCGACCTGATGCTCCCCGACGGCAAGGGGACGGCCCTGATCCATCAGAACCGGGAGCGCGCCAATTACCCGGCAATCGTCCTCACCGGGGCAGGCAACGAGGTGGAGGCGGTGGAGGCGATGAAGAGCGGTGCCATGGACTATCTGGTCAAGACGCCGGCGGTTCTCTCCGACCTGCCGCGGGTGGTTGACAGGTGTCTGCGGGAGTGGGGTCACATCGTCAGGCACAGGCTGGCGGAGGTGGCCCTTCGGGAGAGCGAGGAGCGCTTCCGCTCCATCTTCACCAGCGCGGCCGCCGGCATGGCCGTCGTCTCCCCCCAGAGGCGCATCATCGAGGCGAATCCCGCGTTCTGCCGTTTCATCGGCTACACTGCCGACGAGTTGACGGGACGCCTTGTGGATGACATCTGCGTAGCCGAGGATCGGTGCAGGATTGCGGAGATGTATGCCGACCTGCTTGCCCAGCGGGTCCCCTCACTGGACTGCGAGAGGCGCTACCTGCGCAAGGACGGCACTCTTGTCTGGGGGCATGTCTCCTTGGCCTGCGTCCTTTCCGGGGAGAAGGGGGGGGGCTACTGTGTCGCCCTGGTACAGGACATTACCGCCCGCAAGGAGATGGAGGAGAAGCTGCTCCTCCTCAACCGGGAGCTGGATGCCTTCGTCCACACCGTTTCCCATGACCTCCGCTCACCACTCACCCCCATCATGGGGTATGCCCAGTTTCTTCAGGAGCAGTACTCCGGTACGCTGGATGCCACTGCCATGGAGGTCCTTGGGGAGGTGCGTCGTCAGGGGGAGAGGATGCACGCCATGCTGGAGGACCTGCTCCGGCTGGCGACTGTGGGAGGTCTGGAGAGGCCGGATGCTCCGGTGAGCTGCAGCCAGATAATCCAGGAGCTCATTGCCGACATGGGGAGGGTGGTTGCCGCGACCGGCGCCACCCTGGACGTGGCGGAGCTTCCCGAACTCTACATCCCGAAGACTCTCTGCATGCAGATTTTCGACAATCTGGTGGGTAATGCGCTGCAGTATGGAGGTGGAGGGGCGGTTGAGGTGCGCGGGGAGCGGAGCGGCGACAGGGTGCGGCTCTCGGTGCGCGACCATGGACCTGGTGTGCCGGACGAGGAGAAATCGCGCATCTTCGAGCTCTTCTACCGGGGCTCCTGCGGCAGCAGGACAAACGGCACCGGCATCGGCCTGGCTACGGTGCAGAAGATCGCCCGTCACTACGGAGGATACGCCTGGGTGGAGGATGCCCCCGGAGGGGGGAGCATCTTCTTGGTGGAGCTGATGGACGGCGGGGGGTGATCCCCCCGCCGTTTCTGCATTCATTGCGTCAAGCGCACTTTACTCTCTCAGATCTTCACCAGCTCGTAGCTTCTCCTGCCAATTCCCATCTTCTCCCCATGTTCCAGCTGCACCTCCCAGTCGATGTCAGGATGAACGCCGCGGAACTTGTCCCCTCCCGGCTGGTGGCCGCTGGCCAGGGCGGTGTTTCTGTTCCCCTCGGCGGCGTTCACCAGGTCGGCGCAGGCCTGGTCCAGGGCTACCGGGTCGGTAGAGGCGCAGATGCCGATGTCGTTGACGATAGGTGCGTCGGCATGGCCGTAGCAGTCGCAGGCAGGTGAGACCTGGGTGATGAAGTTGATGAACAGGGTCTTCCCCCCCTTGCCGGCAACTGCACCGGCGGCGTATTCGGCCATCTTCTTCATTACCAGGTTTGCGCTCTCGTTCCACTGGATGTTGATCGCCTTGCGGATGCAGGCGGTGATGCAGCGGCTGCAGCCGACGCAGGCGTCGGCATCGATCCTGGCTTTCCCTTCGATGATGGCGATGGCGTCGTGGGCGCAGGATTTAAGGCAGAGGCCGCAGCCGTTGCAGAACTTCTCCGCTACCTTGGGGGCGACGGTGGAGTGCTGCTGCATCTTCCCCGCCCTGCTGGAGCACCCCATCCCCAGGTTCTTCAGCGCCCCGCCGAAGCCGGTCAGCTCATGGCACTTGAAATGGGAGACGGTCACCAGGGCATCGGCCTCGACTATCTCGGCGCCGATACTCACCTGCTTGAGGATCTCCCCCTGCATCGGCACCATCACCGCGTTCTGCCCCTTGATGCCGTCGCACATGATGAGCGGAGCCCCCACAACCGCATAGGCGAAGCCGTTCTCGATGGCGCAGGTGAGCGCCGATACCGCCTCCTTCCGCTCACCCGGGTAGAGGGTGGAGGAGTCGGTGAGGAACGGCTTGCCGCTCACCCTCTTGATCTCCTCCACGATCCTGCGGATGAATACTGGGCGGATGAATGTGTGATTGCCCCGCTCGCCGAAGTGGAGCTTAACTGCCACCAGATCTCCGCTGCCGACGATCCCCTCCACTCCGCAGCTCTCCATGAGTCTACCGATCTTGGCAAAGAGATTCTCCTTGTGCCCTGCCCTCATGTCGCTAAAGTAAACGGTGCTCTTCATGATGCCGCTCCCCCCCGGGTACTGTAATGGTGCGCCTTGCAGCCTGATTCGCTGAAAAAACTACGTGAACTGACTGGTATCACAGGGAATGTCAATTTTCAACTGGCATATGGGGCAAAATTGATTAAACTTATATTGCCGGGAGGAGAATTGTGTTATCAATTTCCCTCTGGTAACCACTTATCGTGCACTGGAGAGGCAATGTCAGTCACTCAACAGGAGAGAGAACTCTGGATCATGGGGTTGGGGGAGCGCATCGAAAGGGGCACCCTCATCTGCAGCTATCTTGCCGAGGCCGGTTACAGGAGCCGCACCGCCAGGGTAGAGGAGCTGGAAACCGATCGGCCCCTGGGCATCATCCTCGATATCTCCCCCCACGCCGTTGACGGCTGGGGGATCCTCGCCAGCATAAAGAGCAGGCCGGAGACCCGTGATATTCCGGTGCTCCCCGTGTTCCTCAGCGAGAAGGGGATGGTTGGAGGTGTCTTCCCCGTGGCCGGCTTCTTCCTCCTCCCCATAGACAGGGATCATCTGGCGGAAAAGCTGGCGGTAATGGGGTTTACGGAGGATGCGGAGGATTATGACCTGCAGGTGATGCTCGTCACCCGCAAAGGGGACGAGGGGTTGGCCCATGCCATTTCCGATCTCGGTTTCTCACTCATCAACGCCTACTCGGCCAAGGAGGGGATTGCCCTGGCCACGACGGCCCACCCCTATCTGATGTTCACCTCCTTCATGCTCCCTGACTACTCCGGCTTCGAGATGCAGGAGCGCCTGCGGCTCTATCCCCAGACGCGCAACATCCCCTTCTTCGTGCTGCTCAAGGAGAGCACAAAGGATGGGGAGAGAATGGCCATGAGCAGGTCCGTCGAGCACCTTGTCAGGAAGAAGGAGCTCAGCAGGGAGGAGTTTCTTGCCTATTTCCGACGCAGACAGACCTCTTCGGCCTGACCATCACCTCTTTCGTGGCTTGTTCATGAAGACTGCCGTTTTTGTGTGCACCCTTCTCCGGAATGCACATTTTCGCGGCAGTCCCGCCGCTGCAGATGTTGCCCCTTATCGGTCAGCAGCCCCTGTCGCCATGCCTTGCCGAGAAAAAAATCACACCTACGGTAGCTTTAGACAATGAATACAGTACTTAGAATCGGTTCGCTTGAGCTGGCAGACAATTTGCTTCTCGCTCCAATGGCAGGTATCACCAATCTCCCCATGCGCCTTCTGGCGAGGGAGCAAGGGGCTTCCCTCTGCTTTACCGAAATGGTCAGCGTCAACGGCCTGGTGAGGGATGGGGCAAAATCCTTCTCCCTGATGAAGAGCAGCCCCATGGACCGCCCCCTGGGGGTGCAGCTGTTCGGCGACGATCCACGGCTCCTTGCCGAGGGGGCAAGGCTCGCCGAGGAGTTCGCCGACCTGATCGACATCAACATGGGGTGCCCGGTGCGCAAGGTCGTGGGGAGTGGAGCCGGCAGCGCTCTATTGCAGAGTCCGGAGAAGGTCTGTGCAATAGTGCGGCAGGTGCGCAGGGTCACATCTCTCCCCCTGACAGTCAAGATCCGCACCGGCTGGACGGCGGAATCGGCCAATTACCTGGAAATAGGCAGGATCGCCGCCGGCGAGGGGGTTGATGCCATCACCCTTCACCCCAGGACGAGGGCGCAGATGTTCGAGGGGCGTTCAGACTGGAGCCAGATTGGGGAGCTGAAGCAGTGCCTGACCATCCCCGTGCTGGGGAGCGGCGACATCTTCACCCCGGAAGATGTGGTGGCCATGCTGGGGCAGACCGGCTGCGACGGTGTGATGATAGCCCGCGGCGCCCTGGGGAACCCGTGGATATTCCGCTCGGCCAGTGCGCTCAAGGGGGGTGGGGCGGTGCTGCCGCCATCCCCTGGCGAGAGGCTTGATGTTGCCAGGCGCCACCTTGAAATGTTTGCCGCTGATGCGGGGGAACGGGTGGCTGTGCGGGAGATGCGCAAGCATCTCTGCTGGTATGCCCACGGCCTCCCGGGGGCTGCCCAGTTTCGCGCGGCTGTGAACAGAACCGATTCGCGGGTGGAGCTTGAATCAATCATGGCCGGCTTCTTTCGCTGAAAAGGAGAGCATGAAACCGGAACATCTCCCAGAATTTTATGCCAATGTCATCGACAGCGTCGGTGACGGCGTCATCGTCCTCGACGGGTCAGGGGGGGTCATCCTGATGAACCCGGTCGCCGAGGAGCTTGCCGGAGTCTCGCGGCGCATGTGCCTGGGGCAGCCACTTTCCGCGCTTTTCCGCGATGAGACCCTCCTACTTGAGATGGCAGAGAAGAGCGCCTCCAGCGGCATGTCCATCTCCGACCATGAGAACATCCTCCTCAGACGGGGGGGGAGGGGCACACCGCTTAGCGTAACCGTTTCCCCTCTCCTTCTTGCCGACGGTTCCAGGGCAGGGACCATCGTCCTTCTCAGGGATCTCACCAATATAAGGGAGCTGGAGGATGCGGTGAGGAGGGCTGACCGCCTCTCCGCCATCGGCACCCTGGCGGCAGGATTGGCCCACGAGATCAAGAACCCCCTGGGTGGGATCAGGGGAGCCGCCCAGCTGCTGGAGATGGAGCTGGCCGAGGACGACGAACTGCGCGAATGCACTGGCGTGGTGCTGAAAGAGGTGCAGCGGGTCAACCGTATCGTCGAGGAGCTCCTCGACCTGGCCTCGCCGAGACGTCTCAATCTGGTGGGGGTAAACCTGCACAAGGTCCTGGCCCACATTGTCTTTCTCCAGCAGCAGGCCACCAAGGGTAAGGCTATCACCTTCCAGCGGCAGCTTGACCCGAGCATCCCGCCGGTCATGGCCGACGAGGGGCGACTCACCCAGCTCTTCCTCAATCTGATCAAGAACGCTGTTGAGGCCGTGGGGGAGAGCGGAGTGATAGTCATTTCCAGCCGCATCGTCGCCGAATACAGCATGACCCAGAAGGGTGAGCGCCGCTCCCGCATGGTGGCTGTGGAGATAAGCGACGATGGCCCGGGGATACCTCCGGAGGAGAAGGAGAGCCTCTTCACCCCGTTCTTCACCACCAAGGATAAGGGGACCGGCCTCGGACTGGCCATCTGCCAGAAGATCGTTGCCGAACACCGAGGCATGATCAGGGTTGAATCCAGCCAGGGTAGGGGGACTGTCTTCACCATCCTGCTGCCGCTGGTGCAGTAATGCAGTAAGTAGTGAATAGTGAATAGTGAATAGTGAATAGTGAATAGTGAATAGTGAACGGCTTTTGGATTCACGATCCCGAGGTATGGTAT
>CALMOE010000178.1 GCA_937871715.1 uncultured Geobacter sp.
GCTGATGTACCAGGGGAAGCAGGCCGGGAGGAACCGGGTCCACTACGGCTGAGGAAGGGGTTGCTGCGCCCCCTCTTTTCCGGCGCAGCGGGGAGTGGCTGTTGGGCTGCAAGGAGCGATGATGACCCACGGGATTGCAACAGGCGGGCGCGGGAGGGTCAGCCCGGACACATTGCTGCGGCACTACGTGCGCTACAGCTGCATCTCCCTGGTGGTGATCGTCCTCCTCATCTGCTATGGCACCTACCTGGCATACCTGAAGCATCTCGTGGCAGATGCCGAGGGGGATTCGGTAGCCCTGGCAGGATCAATCATGGAGATGGAGCGGAGCAGTATTGTTGTCCCCTGCCAGGACGGCAGGGAGGAGCTGCGGATCGCCCCCGCCGATCTCCACGGGCTGGACCATCGATTCGGCCTCTTCTTCCGGCGCTTCCATATCCTCAAGGTCAAGATCTACGATCGCAGCGCCAGGGTGATATACAGCAACGACCGCTCCCTGATCGGCAGGGATGACCCGCAGAACCCCCGTCTGCTGAATGCCCTTGCGGGGCGGCTCTACTCAAAGGTAGAGGAGAAGGAGAGTCTCCTCGATTTCAACGGCGAGGAGAAGTTCAGCGTCGACGTGGTGGAGACCTACGTCCCGGTGCATGACAGGCGTGGAACCGTGATCGGCAGCTTCGAGCTTTACCAGGACGTCACCCACTGCAGCCGCTCCATAGTAAGGCTGGTGACCATTTCCGGCGTCATGCTGGCACTCATCCTCGCCTCTGTCTTCTCCGTCTCCTACCTCCTGCTGCGCAAGGAGACGAGGCAGCTGGAGGAGATGGAGGGGATGCTTCTTCGTCAGGCAACCACCGATTTTCTCACCGGGGTTAGCAACCGGCGCCAGATCCTGCGCCGCTGCGAGGAGGAGATGTCCCGCCTCTGGCGCATGAGGAGCGAAGGGGAGAGCGGCGGCTCCATCGGCTTCATCATGGTGGATGTGGACCTCTTCAAGAGAATCAACGACACCTGGGGGCATGCCGCCGGCGACGAGATCCTCCGGGAGCTGGCCATGCGCCTCAAGGACAACATCAGGCTCTACGACTTCATCGGCCGCTACGGCGGCGAGGAGTTCCTCGTGGTCCTCCCGGATGCCACGGCCGAGCAGTTAAGTTCGGTTGCCGACCGTCTCTGGAGCTCGATCCGCTGCGCCCCCTTCATCTTCGAAGGGGAAGAGATAAACGTGACCATCAGCCTGGGGGTCGCGGTAACAAGCGGTGATGATGCCACATACGAGGCGGCGGTCAGGCGGGCCGACGACGCACTCTACCGCTCCAAGAACGGGGGGCGGGACCGGATAACCTATGGCTGAAGTGGAGAGGAGAGATTTATGGCACGCAATCTGGCGATGAAGATAATCGAGGCCCATCTGCTGGAAGGGGAGCTGGTACCGGGGAGTGAGATCGCCCTGAAGATAGACCACTGCCTCCTCCAGGATGCCACCGGCACCATGGCCATGCTGGAGTTCATGGCCATGGGGGTGGAGCGGGTCAGGGTGGAGCTGGCGGCCCAGTACATCGACCACAACCTGCTGCAGACCGACAACAGGAACGCCGACGACCACATCTTCCTCATGACAGCCGGGGAGCGCTTCGGTCTGCATGTCTCCAAGCCGGGAAACGGCGTCTCCCACCAGGTCCACCTGGAGCGCTTCGGCGTCCCTGGGAAGACCATGCTGGGGGCCGACTCCCACACCACCTCCGCAGCCGGCATGGGGATGATCGCCATCGGCGCCGGGGGGCTGGATGTTGCCCTGGCCATGGCCGGCCACCCGTTCCGCCTCCCCTGCCCGAAGATCTGGGGGGTGAAGCTGATCGGCAGGCTCTCCCCCTGGGTATCGGCCAAGGACGTGGTCCTGGAGATGCTCCGCCGACACACGGTCAAGGGTGGGGTGGGTAAGGTCATCGAGTACTACGGCCCCGGGGTTGAGACCCTTTCTGCCACCGACCGGGCGATCATCGGCAACATGGGGGCTGAGCTGGGGGCGACCACCAGCATCTTCCCCTCGGACTCGAGGACCAGGGAGTTCCTGGTGGCCCAGGGGAGGGGGGATGCCTGGGTGGAGCTCTCCGCCGACCCGGGGTGCGAGTACGACGAGTACGAGGAGATCGACCTCTCCCAAGTGGAACCCCTCATCGCCTGCCCCTCCTCGCCGGACAACGTGGTGCCGGTGAGGGAGATAGCCGGCCTCAAGGTGGACCAGGTGATCGTGGGGAGCTCGGCCAACTCGGCCTACCGGGACCTGATGACCGTCTGCCGCATCCTTGACGGCCGCCGGGTTGCCCGCCACCTCTCCTTCCACGTCAACCCCGGTTCCCGTCAGGTGCTGGAGAACGTCGCCGATGGAGGGGGGATCATGATGCTCCTTCTGGCAGGGGCCCAGATCCACCAGTCGGGGTGTCTGGGGTGCATCGGCATGGGGCAGGCGCCGGGTACCGACCAGGTCAGCCTTCGCACCTTCCCCCGTAACTTCCCCGGCCGGAGCGGCACCAGGGGGGACAGGGTCTACCTCTGCTCTCCGGAAACTGCCGCGGCCTCCGGCCTCTTCGGGGTGGTAACCGATCCCAGGGAGCTGGGGAAACTGATGGAGTGGCCAGACGTGCGCAATCCGGATAGATACGTGGTGGACGACTCAAGCATCATCTTCCCCCTGCCGGCCGAGGAGGCGAACCGGGTGGAGATCGTCACCGGTCCCAACATCGTCCCCTTCCCCGACTTCAGCGAGATGCCGGAGAACATCTCCGCCGAGGTGATCATCAAGGTCGGGGAGAACATCTCCACCGACGCCATCATGCCGGCGGGAAACAAGGTCCTCCCCTTCAGGAGCAACATCCCGGCCATCAGCAAGTTCGTCTTCGAACAGCTCGACCCGGAGTTCCACTCCCGCGCCATGGCAAACCAGCCGGGGGCGGTGATCGGCGGGGAGAACTACGGCCAGGGCTCCAGCCGGGAGCACGCCGCCCTCGCCCCCCGCTACCTGGGGATCCGGGTGAAGATCGCCAAGGGTTTCGCCCGGATACACAAGGCCAACCTGATCAACTTCGGCATCCTCCCCCTGGTTTTCAAGGACCCGGCGGACTACGATCTCCTCAAGCAGGGGGACAGGCTCCTCATCCCCCATATCCGCACCATGATCGTCCGGGGGGCAACGGTCATCCCGGTGGAGGTGGGGGAGCGTACCTTCCTCACCATTCTGGATGTCTCCGACCGCCAGCGTCGCGAGCTCCTCTCCGGGGGGACCCTCAACTACGTGCGCAGCGCCGGGGCATGGGAGGACGACCCCCACGGCTGCCTCTGATGGATGTGGCTTTTGACTCGGCCTGGGGCCTCGCCCTTGCGGGCAGCCTGCGCTGTCCAATTCAAAAAACGAATTGTCCGCAATCTCAGCGTTGATCTGCGGGATGACTTGTGACTCGGCCTGCGGCCGCCCCCTGCGGGGCGCCTGCGCGGTCCAATTTCACAAGCGCAATTGTGCGACGTAGCGCTGCTACGCCTCCGCGTCATCCCTTGATCGCCTTGACCTTGCGCAAAATCCGCATCCATGTGTGGAGACCACTAGAGCGGGTGCCAAGCTTCAAACTTGCCATGAAGTCCCAGGTGCGCTATAGATGGTTGAATGCGCGATCTTATCCCCGGAAGAAGCTTTTCAACCCTGCTGCACGGCAGAAAACGTCTGTTCGTTATAGTCATCGCTTTGCTTGTTGCCGTTCTGGCCGGCCCTTTCTCCATCTTCCTCCTCTCCCCGCCGGGGAGTGGTGAGGTGGTGGCGGAGGTGGATTTCCCCAAGGGGAGCTCTCTGCGCCGCTTCGCGGAACAGCTTGAGAAGGGGGGGGTACTGCGCAGTGCGCGCCTCTTCTCCCTCTACGCCAGGCTGAAGGGGGCGACCGGCAGGGTGCAGGCCGGCACCTACCGCTTCAGCGACTCGATGCGACCCGGGGAGATCCTGGCCAAGCTGGTCAGCGGCGAGGTCTACGAGAAGCGCTTCGCCGTCCCCGAGGGGTACTCAATCTTCCAGATCGCCGAGATGCTCGACAACCGCGGTTTCTTCAAAAGGGATGATTTCCTCGCCGCCTGCCGTAGCCGCCCCCTTCTGAAGGAGGCGGGGATAGGGGGGGAGAGCGCCGAGGGGTACCTCTACCCCAGCACCTACAACCTCCTCAAGGTCAGCGATGCGCCATCCCTGGTGAAGATGATGACCGGGCAGTTCGGCAGGGTCTACGCCGAGCGCTTCCCGCAGATGGAGAAGGGGAGCGGCCTCAGCCGCAGGGAGATAGTCACCCTCGCCTCCATGGTGGAGAAGGAGGCTGTCACGGCGGAGGAGAAGCCGCTCATCGCCTCGGTCTTTTTCAACCGCCTGCGCAAGGGGATGCCCCTGCAGAGCGATCCTACGGCGGTCTACGGCCAAAGGGCCTTCGGCGGCAAGGTCAGCGCCAGCGACGTGCGCCGGCCCACCCCCTACAATACCTACCTCATCAGGGGGCTCCCCCCCGGACCCATCGGCAACCCGGGGAGCGCCGCCATCGAGGCGGTGCTCAGGCCGGCAAGGACCAACTACTACTATTTCGTGGCCAGGAACGACGGCAGTCACCATTTCTCCGCTACCCTGGAGGAGCATAACCGGGCGGTTGTGAAATATCTCCGGGGTGGTGGCGGCGAAGTCGGCGGGCCAGAGTATCGCAATGAGCGTCAGAATATTACTGGCAGAAGATAACGAAAGCCTGGCGGGGATGCTCGCCAGGTTCCTCTCCACCATGGGTCACGGGGTGGAGCATGTCGCCAGCGGCAGCGATGTCTTGCGCCTCCTGGCGGAAAAACCATTCGACCTGATGGTGCTGGACCTGCGTCTCCCGGGTGTGAGCGGCATCGAGCTGTTGCAGAAGCTGCGCGGCTCCGGGAAGTTCAGGGAGCTGCCGGTGATCATCATCACCGGGGTCTACCGGGGGGAGCGCTACGCCGAGGCAGCCCGGCGCCTCGGTGTTCGCCACTACCTGGAGAAGCCCTTCGGCAAAGAGGCATTCATCGCCGCCATCGACGAGACCATCGCCTCAATCCCTGCTGCCGGGGGGGAGCCGAGCCTGCTGGAGCTGCTCATCTCCCTCTACCGCGAGGGTGGAAACGGCACCCTGATGATAGGCGATTCGCCGCCGGTGGCCATCCTCAATGGGGAGCCGGCTGGCTTTGCCTCGGCCGGCAACGGGGAGTTCCCCGACTTCCTCGTCGCCAGGGGGAAGATCAGCAGGGAGGAGAAGGGGCTCTTCCTGGAGAGCGGCGAGGATCGCCTCTTCCTCATCCAGGCGGGCATTATCTCCTATGACGACCTGGTCGCCGAGTCCCAGCTCTTCCTCGCCAAGCTCCTCATGGAGAACCTCCCCCTGAAGCAGGGGGTGAGCTTCTCCCGGGAGCCATGCCCGGTCCAGCCGCTGCTGACCCTCTCCACGCCGCGCCTCCTCTACGACGCAATCAGGTTCTACCCCCAGCAGTTCGGCGCCGAGGGTTTCTTCAGGAGCAACTCCGCTCTCTACCCTGCCAGGAACAGCCGCTATTTCCGCCTCTCCAACCTGATCGCCATGGAGAAGGTGGACATAGACATATTGGCGGAGATGGACGGCCGCAAGACCCTGGCCGAACTGGCATCTTCCGCTGCCGGTGCACGCAGGGTGGCGCTCCTCCTCTCCTACCTGCATCTTCTCGGCATGGTCACCCTCTTCAGCGGACCTGCGGAGGAGGCCGTGGCCGGCTTCCCCCAGAAATGCCTGTTCAACTCCCCACTGAAGGAGGAGCCGGTCATGGAGGAGCTGACCATCGGCTTCGACGACGTGGTCGGCGAGGTCGCCGACGAGGTGGTGCGGGCCATGGGGGAGGAGGGGATGGCCGCCCCCCTCTCGGAAAAGGAGATCGGCTTCGAGCAGGCGGTGCAGCGGGAGTACGTCCAGATCAAGGACAGGGATTACTACGCCATCTTCGGCATGTCCCAGGGGAGGTTCAGCTTCAACACCCTCAAGGAGACCTACTTCGCCAAGATGCGCGAGTACTCCCCCGAGCGCTTCATGGAGCTCTCCGGCACGACATCCAACATGGCCCAGGAGATCCTGGCCATCTACGCCGAGGCATACAATACCCTCTCCAACGTGGTTGCCAAGGAGCGCTACGACGAGATGCTGAACAACAACATGACCATGGGGATCGACGGCAAGCAGGACGGCCGGCTCCATGCACGCATCCAGCTCCAGTCGGGCAAGGTCTTCCTGGAGATGGAGGAGTACGAGAACGCCGAGAAGGCACTGCAGGAGGCCTACACCCTGGACCCGGACAACGGGGAGAACGCAGCCTACCTGGCCTGGGCCATCTACAGCAATCCGGCCAACGCCAGGTCCCGCTCCGCCCGGGAGCGGGTGCAGGCACTCCTCACCAAGTCGCTGCAGATCGCCAAGAGCGCCGAGGCCTTTGCCTTCCGCGGCTGGCTGCTCCTGGACGAAGGGCGCGACGGCCTGGCCGAGGGTGAGTTCCTCAAGGCCCTGAAACTGAATGCCAAGGAGCCTACCGCCAGAAAGGGGATGAAAATGATCGCCGACAAGCGTGAGGGGGAGAAGAAGGGGCTCCTGAAGAGGTTCTTCGGCTAGGGTGGGAAGTTGTCCCGGGGACAGATTCCCCGCCTGCCGGGATTCTTTGCCTGCGGGGTTTAAGCCGGCACCTGCCGGACACTCCTGGCCAGTATTGGCTTGACAGTTGTAATTCTGAAACATATTGTGATGTTAATTTAATGCAATGGGGCCAATGATGGCAGCAGGGAGATGTTGAAACATGAAGCCGCGTTACCGGCAGCCGCCGGTGGGGCGGCTTCGTTCGTTCGGGGGGCAGGCTGAAGGAGACGAACTCCTGTTGTGAGGTAAGGCGAGTGCGTCGAATGTTCCCGATATGAGGAATTTGAGGAGTCGGGAATGAAGTCTTATACAGGACATATGGCGACTACCTATATAGGACTTAAATTCCCTATATCGGTAACAGATGTCCTGTATAGGGAAACCTACTAATAAGTAGTTGAACAAATACAAAAGGAGTGTCAAATGTCGAAATTTGGAGAATTATGCCAAGCCTACAAGGTGTCTCGCGACAATTATTTTTCCTACAGAGATGAATCATTCGAATTCGCAAGGGAACTAATTGGAAGATACACAGAGTATCTTGAAATACCAAAGGAACAGTTTAAATTCATCCCTTTGGATGAAGAGCCAAAACCCAATACTACGTATTCATTATTTGGCGCAATACATCTCAATGATGACTCTTTCTGGCACCTAGGATTGCAAATAACAATATTCACATCGCCGAATATATTCCCGCATCAACCAGTAATGATAAGGTTTATGTTCAAAAAAACACAAGATAACAAATACTTTGTAAAAATATCGGAGAGTGATCCAGGTCACATTATAGAAAAAGGAGATGACCACCAGTTTATTGCTTTCTTTGACTTTTTACAGAATCAAATAAGGTCACATTTCGAAGACGGACTTCAGGAGTTTTTGGAGCAATCAGCGCCGCTCCGCACAATAGGATTTATTCAATAAGTAGAATGTATATGAATGATTTTGAAAAATATTTTTTCAATCTTAACAAGATAGAACTCCCGACATACGTGTCACTAAAAGGGTCTGTAATGACGCAATATGAAAAATTAAATTTATTGCTAACTAGCATTTATGACATTTTAACTTTTGGGCTGCTATTTTTGTTGCCTTCGAGGCAATCATAAAACCAAAAATACCAAAAGTGTCTCTTACGTTACAGCAAGTTCCAGACGACACTGATACTGCATCGTGGCGAGCAGCTTTCCTTGATCTTGTTATTGAAAACAGAGGAAAAGAGTTAAAAAATATTACCATACGATCAACTCCAGATGACCTCAACTGGGGTAAGCATGACAACTCTAACAATGGCAAAAAGACTTCTGAGCATTTTCATTCTGCAATTCCTTTCATTGGAGAAGGTGAAAAGCTTACTTTTTTCTGGTGTGAAGCTGAGGCTAACAAGGCTGTTTTCGAAAAGCCAATAACAATAACCATTGAATTCGACAACCCATTTCTATTGCCCAAAAGAAAGTCATCAACATTGAAATTAGATTTTTCCGCATACAAAGGAATCTATTGGGGGGTCAACAATAAATACGATATACACAATGTTGCTAAGGAGTTAACGCGTCTACGAAAAGAGTTTCATGATCTCGGTAAGGCTTGCACGGATATCCTTAAAAAGACGCAAAAATGAGGACTGAATAGATGTTCAACCACACGGCGGCACGCGGACGCTGACGCGCCGGTGCGCCGCTTGCCCGTTATGTCAGAGAGGAATAAATGAATTTAGAGCAAATGGTTGCGGAGCTGAAATCTCCGGATTCACGAGACGAAACGTTTAAGCTGATTGGACAAGTACTTGATGTTGACCCCCAACTTGTAGAAACGCTGGCGATCCTGATCGGAACACCTGAAGAAATCAAGGACACGCATGGTTTTGCATCTGTTCTGGCAGATCTGTCGCAAGCCGAGTTTATCAAACCACTGATTCAAACAATCAGTCAAAGCGAGCCAGGAGAGACACCTTGGCTCGCTGACTATATGTACGCGCTCGGAAGTATTCTTCAAGACGAAGATGATTGCTGGCAACCAGAGGAGAGTTTTGTTCACCTTCTCGGGAAATGGGTACATTCCACGGGTGGCGGTGAGATTGCGTGGAAATCAGCAGTGATTTTGTCTCAGTTGGACCATCCTGCGACACTTAAGCAAGAAAAGGCCCCCGGCGGGTATCATCCGCCGGGGGCCTTTTCAATGTGCAGTATGGTAGCGGCTTACTTGGAG
>CALMOE010000179.1 GCA_937871715.1 uncultured Geobacter sp.
ACCATCTGGGGCTTGGGCGCCGACTGCTGCATCGATAACCTGGACGACATCGCCAAGGCAGATAACCTGATGGACGACATCGGCATCGACTCCATCGAGACCGCCGTAATGTTCGGCGTCGCCATGGAGGCCGGCATCCTCAAGTGGGGGGACAGCAAGGAGATGCTCCGCCTCCTCACGGACGAGATCGCCAAAGGGACCCCGCTCGGCCGCATCCTCGGCGGCGGCACCGGCAGCGTCGGCAAGGCCTACGGCGTTACCCGCATACCTGTTGTGAAGAACCAGGGGATCCCGGCCTACGACCCGCGCTCCGTCAAGGGGATCGGCATCACCTACGCCACCTCCACCATGGGTGCAGACCACACCTCCGGCTACACCATAGCCACCAACATCCTCAACGTGGGGGGCTATGTGGACCCACTGAAGAAGGACGGTCAGGTGGAGCTCTCCCGCAACCTGCAGATTGCCACCGCCGCAGTTGACTCAACCGGCATGTGCATCTTCGTTGCCTTCCCGGCCCTGGATATCCCCGAGTGTCTGCCGGCCCTGATCGACATGATCAATGCCCGTTTCGGCATCAACCTCACTGGCGACGACGTCACCAACCTGGGCAAGCATGTCCTCAAGGTTGAGCGCCAGTTCAACATCGACGCCGGATTCACCAACAAGGACGACCGGCTCCCCGAATTCTTCAACACCGAACCGGTTGCCCCCCACAATGCAGTGTGGGACTTCACCGGCGATGAGATCGACGAGTTCTGGAACTTCTAGCCGGTTGCCCAAAAACAGCCATCTCGCCGCCGTCCTCGAAAGCCCCCTTGTGCGGCGTAGCAGTTCCCTCTCTCTATCTCTCCCCCAGATGGGGAGAGTATTTATTGCCCTCTCCCTCCGGGAGAGGGATAGGGTGAGGGTGGCTACGCCTCCGCAGGGACTTTCTGCGGGTGCGACGATCTGACTATTTTTGAACAACCAGGTGGGGGCGACCGTTATGGTTGCCCCCACCTATTTTCCTCTCTAGCTGGAGTAAGTCATGCAAATCACCGTTAAGCTGTTTGCCAGTTTTCGCATTGGCCGCTTCATTACCGCCATTAGGGAGGTGGGGGGAGAGACTGCCATATCGGATGTAATCAGCCAGTTGGGGATACCGGCGGAGGAGGTCGGCACCATCATGCTGAACAACCGCCATGCAGATCCTGGCCAGCTTCTGAAGGAAGGAGATCGTCTTGCTCTCTTCCCCCTGGTGGGTGGGGGTTAGGATGGTGGGGATCGGCAGTTTCCTGCGCAGCCGTGCCAATGGCGATCTTCTCCCATGGAGCGCACAGTCGGAGGCTATGGAGGAGTTCGGCCTTATCTGCCGTGTGGTGGAGGAGCTGGCCCTGGTGGTGGGGCTTCTTCCGGCCCGCTACCAGCGAAATCGTTGCACCATTTCCACTGAGCAGCAGCTCAAGCTATTGAGAAGCCGTATTGCGGTGATCGGTTGCGGCGGTCTCGGTGGTTTTGTCCTGGAGGAGCTTGCCCGTCTTGGGATCGGAACCATAGTCGCCGTTGACCCTGATATTTTCGAGGAGCACAATCTGAACCGTCAGCTGTTGGCTCTCCCGGCTACCCTCGGTCAGGCAAAGGTGTCGGTTGCTACCCAACGCATCGCCTCGGTAAACCCTGCCGTAACCGTGCTGCCTAAGCATACTGCCTACTCCATGGAAAACGGTGTAGAGCTCCTGCAGGGTGCTGACGTCGTTGTGGATGCCCTCGATTCCATTCCGGCAAGGCTTGCTCTGGCCAGTAGCTGCGCCGCCCTGGGGATTCCACTGGTGCATGGCGCCATCGGCGGCTGGTACGGCCAGGTGACCACCCAGTTCCCGGGTGACGGCACCCTTGAGCAGATCTACCGCCTCTGGAAAGAGGGGAAGGGGGTTGAGGTGGAACTGGGTAATCCATCCTTCACCCCGGCGGTGGTGGCCAGCCTGCAGGTTGCTGAGGTATGCAAGCTACTCCTGGACCAGGGTGAACCACTGCGCAGGCGCAAGCTTGTGGTGAACCTGCTTGATATGGAGTTTACGGAAATCAACCTTAACGGGGGGATATCGGAGGGTAATGGAGTGTTTAGTCTGAAAGAGGGGAATTAAAAAAGGGGCCGCATTTGCAGCCCCACGCTGAGAGAATCGGATATATACCGGCTTAGTGGTCAGGCTCTTCCTCTTCCTTCTGGTGTTTCGGACCCCGGGGGAGTTCGATTAGCTCCGCGCCGACCGACTCGGCAATGTGCTTCAGTTCGCACATCCTCAGGTGCTGGCCGTAGACCTTGAGGTTAAGGTCGGCGACCGCAACCAGTATGTAGCGCGGCTGGTGGGCTCCGTCCTTCATCTTGGTTCTCTGGCGGTAAAATATTTTTCCTGACATGAAAGGGCGCCTCCTTTCCTGTTTTTCCCTGCTGACAGGGGTCTGTGTTCATTATAGCACATCTGTCTTTATGACAGCAAAATGTCAGACTCTGATGGTCGTGCCGACCCTCTCTCCGGCTAGTGCCTTGGCAATATTGCCACGTTGGTGGCCGTTAACGATGCGCACCTCCTTGACGTTGACAGTGTCCCGCAGCAGATAGAGCATCTTTCTCTCCAGGACCATGTCCTCCATGTCCAGCTTGATGAGCTCTTCGACAGTGATCTCCTCGATCAGCTTCGCTTCGGGGTTGATCCGAGGGTCCTCGGTGAAGAGGCCGTCAACATTCTTTACCAGGATGCAGCTTCTTGAACCCAGGACTTCGGCCATGAGTAGGGCTCCGGTGTCGGTGCGGTGGGGAGGGATGAGGCCGGTTCCGGGCGGGTGTTCGTAAAGCCCGTAGGGCGGGGTGCCGTGGGTGACCGGCAAGAGCCCCAGGTGGAGCAGGGTGGGGAGTTCGAGGAGATCTCCGGTCTTTACCCGCGAGCCACCCCATCTGGAGAGGAGCAGTGTGGTGATTACCGCGTTCTGCTCGCTGATCTTGCCGGCCAGCTCGGCCAGGACGCCTGTTGGCATCCCCAGGTCGATGCCGATGTCGAGGATATGGCGTACCCGTACGCCGCCACCGGTGACCACGAGTATCTTGTTTTCTTTGGAAAGTTCGCCGATCTCCTCCATCAGGGGGAGGACGACCTCGCTGCCGTAATCGATGATGCCGTGACCGCCGATCTTGACCACGTTCAGTTCGGGGACGAGCCTGAGCGACGGGTGTTCCCCCATGCGGTGCATCAGCCCCTTGCGGACAAGGGTTTCACCCTTGAGGGTCGATTCGATTTCGCGTCGTGGTGTCATGACGGTCTCCTTCGTGACGAGTGTTGATTCACGATAGCAGAGAATCGGAAAATGTCGAGGCCACTGCAGCATGTCGTTATCGTCATTTTTGCAGCGGATGTAGGTGGCAGGAATGATGAAAACTGGCGTTCAGTGAATGCCGAGTGAACGCAATTTCCTGTACAGGGTATTGCGGCTGATGCCGAGTTGTCGCGCTGCCGCTGACAGGTTGTCCTGGCATGATTCCACGGCCTGCCGGATCGCCTCTGCCTCAAGGTGATCAAGACGCTCCGACGGCGCAGGCTCACGGGTCGGTGTCGATCTTAGGTGCTGCCGGTTCGTGGAAGAGGTCCGGGCCGATTCCCGGTACTGCTCCATGAAGTCGTCGGAGAGGTGGTGAGTGCAGATCGCGACGTCGCTGCCGAGTAGGGCTAGGGCGGTGCGAAGCACGTTATGCATCTGGCGGATGTTCCCCGGCCAGGGGTGGTCTTTGAAAATTGCAAGTACCTCGTCAGAGAGGCGCACAGTCCGGCCGGGGCCGGCAATACTGTCCATAATTGACTGGGACAGCGATACCAGATCGTCACGCTCCCGCAGTCGCGGCAGGGTGAGCACCAGACCGTTCAGGCGGTAGTAGAGATCCTCGCGGAATCGGCCGGCAATTATTTCGTCCCGAAGTTTCCGGTTTGTTGCGCAGATAACAGCGATATTGACCGGTTGTGGTGTCCCGTCCCCCAGAGGCGTGATGGTCCGTTCCTGGAGCACGCGCAAAAGCCTGGCCTGGAGCGCCAACGGCATATCACCGATTTCATCGAGAAACAGAGTCCCCCCGTCGGCCTGCCTGATCTTGCCGATATTCCCTTTGCGCCGCGCCCCGGTAAATGCTCCTTCCTGGTAACCGAACAGCTCCGACTCGATCAACCCCTCCGGGATTGCCGCGCAGTTGAGGGCGACAAAGGGAGCTTGACGACGGCTACTTCCCTGATGCATGGCCCGGGCAAACAACTCCTTGCCGGTACCCGACTCGCCTTCGATCAGGACGGGGATGTCATGGCCCATCACCCGGCGGGCCTTGTCGATGGCAGAACGCATTCTGCCGTCACCAAACTCCAGGCTGTTCAGTGAGGTGAGACGGCTTTCGCTGATATCGGCAGGTCGCGGTTTTTGGGGGGCCGCAGAGCCCGAATGACCGCGGAATCGTCGCAGCTGTCCCGCTGCCATCCGTACCCGGCAATAGATGTTTATTCCCCCGGCAATTGGTAGGCGGATGACCGGCTGCGGAGTGGTGTCGGCCTGCAGCAGCAGCGAGTCGTAAGGGAGGTCGAACATCTGCTGGAAACTGGCCGAACTGGCCTGGTATCGATCCAGACCCAGATGGAGCAGCGCGCTGCGGTTGGCTGCCAAAAGCCTCCCCTCTGGATTGAAGACAGCAATTGCCTCATACATGGTGCCGATGAACTCGGGACGGCTGTGGAAGTGGAGGCAGATGTCCGACTCGAAACCGCAGGAAAACATCTGGTTCTCGATCTGTTGCACCGAGATCCTGACCAGGGCCATGGTGTGCTGTTGGTAGGCCCTGCAGTCGCCTGATACGTCGAGGGCGCCGAGCAGTTTGCCATAGGGATCGAAGATTGGGGATGCGGAGCAGCTCAGAAAGTCGTTTGCCGCCATGAAGTGCTCCGCGCTGTGGACCACCACCGGACGCTCTTCCACAAGAGCCGTGCCGATGGCATTGGTTCCCCGCACATGTTCAGACCAGACCCCCCCGGGCTGCAGGGCGACTTTTTTAGCCCGGTGCACGAAGTTCGGGTCGCCGAGGGAGTGGAGAATAACGCCGGAAGCATCGGCCAGGACCACCATGCTGGAACTGTCGTGAATCTGCTCGCAGAGGTTTTCCATCACCGGGTAGGACCGAACCAGAAGGTTGCGGTTCTTTTCCGTGAGTCCGAACAATTCCGACTTGGACATCGTGGGAATCGAACCGTTGTCCCGTCCCATATCGACGCCGCTTTCCCGGGAGCGCTGCCAGGAGCGGACGATATGCTCCGGCACTCTTCCATCCGGTACGGTGCCAAGGGCAATGAACTCGTTGCGGGCGCGGTTGACGTTGATTTTACTTACCAGCGGGAATTTATACATACTGATCCTCCGATTCAGGCGACTGTATGGTAAAAACAGGTTTTATCCCAAGGAGGGTGTCACGGAATGTGACATCTGTTCAGGTGACAGTTGTCGCATGGTGGAGCAAGTAATGTGCCTGAATTCACATTTTTCAGTATTTGAAGCGGTGGCAGGCAGCGGTGGCTCGGGGTGACACGGGGAAGGACTGTTCGGGAAAACTGACAGGAAAACGGGGTGATGCGGGGTGGGATACCCCAGTTTGCGAGTCCATAGTCACTTTAACAAGAACAATGTTTTGCAATTGGCATGTCCGCTGCTCTGGAGAGGACAGGCACTCTGCTGCCACCATCACAGAACAGAGGGAGATCGATAGTCATGGAACAATTTGTCCCGGAAGTAGAAAGATTGATCAGAAATGCACGGAAAGCACTGGCGGAATTCAATGGCCTGGACCAGCTGGAAGTGGACAGGGTCGTGGCGGCCATGACCCGGGCCGGTGTGGCCAACGAGCGGAAGCTGGCGGAGATGGCGGTGGAGGAGACCGGTATCGGCAACGTCGAGGACAAGGTGGTCAAGAACCACTTCGGCACCCAGGTGGTCTACGACTACATGCGCGGCAAGCCGTCGGTGGGGATCATCGAAGAGGATGACGGAATCCTGACAATTGCCGAACCGTTCGGTATCATCGCCGCGCTCACTCCGACCACCAACCCCACCTCCACCACGATGTTCAAGTCCCTGATTTCCCTTAAAGGTCGGAACGTCATAGTCTTTGCCTTCCACCCCCGGGCGCAGAAATGCAGTGAAGAAGCTGCCCGGATCATGCTGGACGCGGCCGTTGCCGCCGGCGCTCCTGCCAACTGCATCCAGTGGATCAGCCATCCCTCCATCGAGGCGACCGATGCCCTGATGAAGCACCCGGAGGTGGCCATGGTCATCGCCACTGGCGGCGGTGCCATGGTCAAGGCTGCCTACAGTTCCGGCCATCCGGCCCTGGGGGTCGGACCGGGCAATGTACCGGTCTATATCGAGAAGAGCGCGAATCTGGAAATCGCCATCCCCGATGTCATTGCCTCGAAGACCTTTGATAACGGCACCATCTGTTCCTCTGATCAGTCGGTCATCTTCGACGATCAGGCAGTTGCCGACCGGGCACTGAAACTTTTCAGGGAGCAGGGTGCCTATCTCGCCAATTTTGAAGAAAAAGCAAAGCTCGAGGCAGTGATGTTCGACAAGGAGCGGGGCGTTCCCTCCATGGCCATCGTCGGCAAGAGACCGAAGGTCATCGCCGATCTGGCCGGTTTCAGCATCCCGGAGGAGACGAAACTGATCCTTGTGCCGCTCACCACAACCGGTCCGGAAGACTGGATGAGCCACGAAAAGCTCTCCCCCGTGCTGGGCTGGTTCATCGTTGACAGTAAGGAAGAGGCCATTTCGGCGGCGGTCTGTCAGCTCGAGTTCGGCGGCGCCGGACACTCGGCCGTGGTCTTTACCGAAAACGAGGATGTGGCCAAGGAGTTCGCCCTGCGGGTACCGGCCAACCGGGTTGTCTGGAACCAGCCGTCTGTTCACGGCACCATCGGCGCCCTCTACAACAGTCTGGTGCCGTCCCTCACCCTCGGTTGCGGCGCCATGGGCGGCAACATTACCACGGAAAATGTCGGCTACAAGAATCTGCTCAATATCAAGCGCGTGGCCAGAAGAAAGGCTGCCTGATAAATCCTGTGACAAAGCTATGGGGCGGAGCGTCGCCGGTGTGGCGCATCCGCCGCCATAGGTTTCCCATGGGGCTTCAGTAAAGGATTGCCTAAAAATACTATTGAGGGTAGCGTTTTAAAATGTTTTCGATTAGTATCCTCACCTTGTTGAGCTGGCCTGCCAGGTCTAACCGGCTTTCTGGGGATATATGCTACAGTTGCCACGGGCGTGATGTGGAATAATGCAGCACTTTAGGAGCGGTACGCAAGACTCGCTCCCGCCAAAGCCGTTCAACATGCCGTTATGCCTTGTGCTGTGGCGTGTGCATGGAATTTGCAACTACTATAAGCGAATAACTTTCTCCGAGTCTTCTCGCCTACCGGGTCATCCCCATGGCGATTGGCCAGCGGGTAGTGCGGGAAACGGCACTGCCTCCCTTTTGGAAAGGAGATCCCGCAGTGCCGGAGTCTATCCGTCTGCCCAGGGACTCTTTCCATCCGGAGAGGGTCCTTTTTTGTTGGTATATTCGGCTAGTAAAGCAGGTTAGAGCACGAAAAGAGGTGGTTATGCAGATTGCAATCAGTATCGACGACACCGACAACCTGGAGAGCCGGGGAACGGGAGCGTTGGCGTCCCTGCTGGCCGAGGAGATTGAACTGAGGAACTGGGGGACGAG
>CALMOE010000180.1 GCA_937871715.1 uncultured Geobacter sp.
CTTCCTCCCCCTCGCCATGGATCATCGCCAGGACAGTCCCTACCGGCACCCTCTCCCCGGGGCGGACAAGTGGTGGTCCCAAGGTGCCATCCTCGAAGGCCTCAACCTCGAAGAGCCCTTTTTGGGTCTCCACCGTGGCGATGACATCCCCCCTGCTGATCTTCGTCCCTGGCTTCACCAGCCACTCCACCAGGGTGCCGGCCTCCATGTCAGCCCCGAGGCTTGGCATGCGGAATTCACCCATGTCTCACCATCCTTCTGGCTTCAGCCATTATGCTGTCAACCTGGGGGATGGCAGCATCTTCCAGATGCTTGGCATAGGGGATGGGGACCTCGGCGCTGCAGAGGCGGGAGACCGGAAGGTCCAGGTCGTAGAATGCCTGCTCCATGATGCGGGCAGAGATCTCCGCTGAGATACTGCCGCTGCGCCACCCTTCGTCGACAATCAGGGCGCGGTGGGTCTTGGCGATTGAGGCGAGGTAGGTGGCATCGTCCAGGGGGCGGAGGGTGCGCAGGTCTATTACCTCCGCCTCGATCCCTTCCAGCGCCAGTCTCTCCGCCGCTTCCAGGGACTTGTGCAGGCTGGCGCTGTAGGTGATTATGGTCAGGGCCTCCCCATGGCGCAGCACCCTGGCCCGATCGATGTCGACAGCGCCAGCGTCTGCCGGCAGCTCCCCCTCCAGGTTGTAGAGAGTGTTGTTCTCGAAGATGATGACCGGATCGGGATTTAGCAGCGCGCTCCAGAGCATGCCCCGGGCATCCTCTATGGTGGCTGGGGAGAGGACGCGGATGCCGGGGATGTGTGCGTACCACCCCTCCAGGGAGTGGGCATGCTGGGCAGCCAGCTGCTTGCCGGCGCCTGTGGCCATGCGGATCACCAGGGGGACGTTGAACTGACCTCCCGACATGTGCAGGAGCGTGGCGGCATTGTTGAGGATCTGGTCGAGGGCGAGGAGGCTGAAGTTGACCGTCATCACTTCGACTATGGGGCGCATCCCCCCGAGGGCTGCGCCGATGCCGGCACCGACGAATGCCGATTCCGACAGGGGGGTGTCGCGGATCCTCTCCGGCCCGAACTCCGCCAGTAGCCCCTTGCTGACGGCGTAGCAGCCGCCGTAATGCCCCACGTCTTCACCCATGAGGAAGACTCGCTCGTCCTTCATGAGGGCTTCGCGGATCGCCTCGCGTACCGCCTCCCGGTAGGTCGTGATTCTGGCTTCCGGCTGTTCGCTCATGGCCTTCCTCCTTCCGCATAGACGAATCGGGTTAGATCTTCAACAGGCTCCATGGTGCCGGCTTCGGCAAAAGCAACCGCCGCCTTGATCTCTTCGGCCACGTCACTCTCCATTGCCACATATTCTGCCTCATCCCATATACCCTCGTCCTTAATCCGCTGGATGAAGAGGTCAATCGGGTCGCGCTTTTTCCACTCTTCCACCTCGTCCCTGGTGCGGTACTGCTCGGTGTCGAACATTGAGTGGGGGCGTAAGCGGTAGGTGCGGCACTCCAGGAAATAGGGTCCGTTGCCGCCGCGCACATGCTCGGCAGCAATGCGGGCAGCTTCCTCCACTGCCAGAATGTCCATGCCGTCCACTGCAGCCGACGGCACACCGTACCCCGCACCTTTCGCAGCGAGCTCCTGTACTGCCTGGGTGTAACGGATGGATGTACCCATGGCGTAGAGATTGTTTTCGCAGAGAAAGAGTACCGGCAGCTTCCAGAGGGAGGCAAGGTTCATGGATTCGTGGAACTCCCCCTCGGCCACCGCCCCGTCGCCGAAGAAGCAGCAGGTTACCCGCGATTTACCTTGCATCTTGTCCGCCAGGGCCAGCCCGACGCTCAAGGGGAGCCCGCCGCCTACGATGGCGTTGCCGCCGTAGAAGCGGGTCGCCGCATCGAAGAGGTGCATCGAGCCCCCCCGTCCCCGGCTGCACCCCTCCTGCTTGCCGAACATCTCTGCCATGATAGCTCCTGCGCCGATCCCTTTTGCCAGGGCCTGGCCGTGCTCCCGGTATGTGGCGACAACAGCGTCCTCTGGGGTGAGTGTTTCCATCACCCCCACGGCTACACCCTCCTCTCCGTTGTAAAGGTGGAGGAAACCGCGGATCTTGGTGGCGCTGTAAAGCTCGGCCGATTTCTCTTCTAAGCGGCGAATGAGGATCATCATCCGCAGCATACGCTGCAGCTTATCCTTGCGGCTTTCCGTTTTCATCTTGATCCTCCCCCTTCCATGGTGGATGTGTCACCCTCCGGAAGCCCCAGCTCCCGCGCCTTGAGGAGGCGGCGCATTATCTTGCCGCTCCTTGTCTTGGGGAGATTGTCGACAAAGGCTATCTCCTTCGGTGCAACTGCTGAACCGAGTCTCGTACGGCCGAAGCCGATCAGTTCGAGGCGCAGCTCTTCGCTGGGGGGTATCCCCTCCTTGAGGACGACAAAGGCCTTGACCAGCTCGCCGATCACGGCTTCAGGCTTACCGATCACGCCTGCCTCGGCAACTGAAGGATGTTCCATCAGGGCGCTCTCCACCTCGAAGGGGCCAACCATGTGTCCTGCTGTCTTGATGATATCGTCGGCTCTGCCGACGAACCAGAAGTAGCCGTCCCGGTCGCGCTTCGCCAGGTCTCCGGTAATGTACCAGCCGCCGACGAAACATTTCCGGTAACGCTCCTCGTCGTGGATGTACTCCCGGAACATGGAGGGCCAGCCGGGACGGAGAGCTAGTTCCCCCTCCTCGTTTGCTGTTTCTATTATCTCGACACCATCATTTTCGCCGCGCCGGACTATAGCCGCTTCAATGCCCGGAAGGGGGCGTCCCATGGAGCCTGGGCGTATCTCCTCCGATGGGTAGTTGGCGATCATGATGCCGCCGGTCTCCGTCTGCCACCAGTTGTCGTGGATCGGCAGCCCCAGAACCCGTTCCCCCCAGATGACCGCTTCCGGATTGAGCGGTTCCCCCACGCTGTGCACCAGGCGCAGTCGGGAGAGGTCGAAGCGGCGTCGCAGTTCATCAGGGGCGCGCATCAGCATGCGAATGGCGGTCGGTGCAGTGTACCAGATTGTTACCTTCTGCTCCTCCAGGATCCGGTACCAGCGCTCGGCATCGAAATCCGCTTCGTCGACGATGCTGGTTACCCCGTGGGCCAGTGGGGAGATTATTCCGTAGGATGTCCCGGTGACCCATCCAGGGTCGGCGGTACACCAGAATATGTCGTCCCGGTGAAAATCCAGGACGTACTTGCCGGTAAGGTAGTGGGTGAGGACTGCATTGTGGACGTGGACCGCCCCCTTGGGCATGCCGGTGGTGCCGCTGGTGAAGTGGAGTATGGCCATTTCATCGCTGGAGGTGGGAAGGATGGTGAAATCGGAGCTGGCATCGGCCATCAGGCGTGAAAGGGAGAGGACCCCTTCGCTTCGGTGATCCTTGGCATCGGTCAGGAGGATGTATCTTAGGGAGGGGATTCGTTCCACCAGGGGGGCTATCTTCTTCAGGTACTGCCGCTCGGTGGTTACCAGGATCTGCCCGTCTCCGCGCACCATCCGCTGGCAGATAGGCTCGGGACCGAACGCGGAAAATAGCGGACAGAATACGCTCCGGTTCTTCAGGGTGCCGAGGGCGGCAATGTACAGTTCGGGAACTCTTCCTGCGAGGCAAAAGACCCGGTCGCCACGGGCTGTCTGCAGTGACGACAGGATGTTGGCAAAACGGCTGCTCTGCTCCATCAGGTCGCCGTAGGTCAGGTCGAGAAGCTCGCCATTTTTACCAAGCCAGCGGATTGCCGTCTTCTGCCGGAGCGGTCCACGTGCATGGCGGTCTACGGCTTCATGGGCAATGTTAAGCCCATTGCCGCCTGCAAGGCCGTCAAGTTCCGAACGGACCGAATCCCAGGTGAATGAAGATCTGCATTCCTGGTAGTCAGGCATGTTGGGCTGGAGGGCAAAACTACCGGGCTCTTTCCTTATGGGTGGATAGGTCATGGGTTTGCCTCATTGTGCAGGAGATTGTGAGGTAAATGATAGCGCAATAATTAGTGTTTGCTACTGCGGTAGGTGTGCTTACCTGCTGAAAACTATTTGGGGGAGGATTAAACGCAGACGGCCCGTCGGTATCAACCGACGGGCCGTTCAGGGATGGAATCTGCTGACTTGTGAAGAGTTAGTTTGGAAGAGAGGGGAGTTCCAGTCCCACCATCTTCTGCACCATGCGCACCACCTGGCAGCTGTAGCCGAACTCGTTGTCGTACCATACGTAGAGGACGCAGCGGTTGCCCTGGACAATGGTGGCGAGGGAGTCGACCACTCCCGCATGGCGCGAACCGACGAAGTCGCTGGAGACCACCTCAGGGGAGTTGGTGTAGTCGATCTGGTTTTGCAGGGTGGAGTCGAGGGACATGCCACGCAGGTAGCCGTTCAGTTGGTTGGCGTCAACAGTAGTGCCCAGCTCGAGGTTGAGTATTGCCAGGGACACATTGGGGGTAGGGACGCGGATTGCATTGCCTGTGAGCTTGCCGGCCAGTTCGGGAATAGCCTTGGCAACAGCTTTGGCTGCGCCGGTCTCGGTGATGACCATGTTGAGGGGGGCGCTGCGGCCGCGTCGGTTGTTCTTGTGATAGTTGTCGATCAGGTTCTGGTCGTTGGTATAGGAGTGGCATGTCTCCACATGGCCGCTGACGATGCCGAACTTGTCGTTTACTGCCTTGAGAACAGGCACGATGGCATTGGTGGTACAGCTTGCGGCTGAGTAGAGCCTCTCCTCCGGGGTGAGGAGCTGGTCGTTCACGCCGGCGACGATGTTGGGGATGTCCCCCTTCCCCGGTGCGGTGAGGACAACCTTGGCAATCCCCTTTGCCTTGAGATGGCGGCCCAGCCCTTCACGGTCGCGCCACTTGCCGGTATTGTCGATGAGGATGGCGTTGTTTATGCCGTACTGGGTGTAGTCCACGTTTTCCGGGGCATCGGCATAGATGATGCGGATCATGTTGCCGTTGGCGATAATGGCGTTCTCTTCCTCGTCAATGGTGATGATACCGTTGAAGGGGCCGTGGACTGAGTCGCGGCGCAGCAGGCTGGCCCTCTTGACCAAGTCGTCTGCACCACCCTTGCGCACCACCGCGGCACGAAGGCGGAGTTTTTCGCCGCTGCCGGCTTTTTCGATGAGGATGCGTGCCAGTAGACGACCGATGCGGCCGAAACCATAAAGGACTATGTCCTGGGGCTCGCTCAGCAGGGTGGTGCGACCGGTGTTGACAGGGGTGAGTTCGCGGCGAACGAAGTCGTCAATGGAGACGGCATCTTTCTCCGCCTGATAGCGAGTGGTAAGTCTTCCAAGATCGATGCGGGCCGGGGCAATATCGAGCTTGATGATGGCCGAAAGGATCGGGAAAGTGTCACATGCAGAGAGTTCGCTGTCGAGAATCTGGCGGGCAAAACGATGTGCCTTGAGGATGTCGATTGACGAAATATTTACCAGCGAGCGGCCGTAAACTGTTACAACTACGTTGTTGTTCCGGTAGAGGTGGCCGATCATGGGGAGCATCTGCTCTGCTATTTCCTCCTGGGCTTGCCACTCCTTGAGATGGGTTTCCTGCTTTTGAAGGTTCATGTGCGTTGTCCTCTTTGACGGTGAATTGTCAGCTGGCTGTATCGGGTAAAACCGTGGCTGCAGCCGGCGAGTCTTTTATGAAACCGTTGATTATTAATATAATCGCAAACCGTAAACAAGATAAAAAGCATTAACAATAACTGGTCGGATGGCAGTAATAAAGAAAAAGGGGGATCGTTTGATCCCCCATCTGCTACTACTGTTTTTGAGGCTGCGTTGCCTCTGCAGCCGGCACTGTCAGCGGCACACCACGTGCCCAGATATGTTTGCCATACTTCCAATATCCCTTCACATTGCAGAGCCTTGAGTCAGTACTCCCATCGACTGTCACCACGTTACCGTTGATGAGCGGTTGCAGCTGCCTTGCCAGGGCCGTCCCTCCGCCACCTGTTATTACTATGGTGTCTATGTCCCAGTCATCGCTCCAGAGGCGGTCAACCTCGTTGGCAATGGCGGTGGCCAACTGGCCGAAAATCATCTCCGTTGGGGCCTTGAGGTCATACTCCTTCCCCCTTATCTTTATCATCCCCCGTTCGACGGCATCATAGAGCCGGTATATCTCTACGCTCACATTGCTTTTTTCTCGAAGCTTTCCGGCAATCATGCCGAATGCCCTTGATATGCCGGTGTCGGTTGTGCGGCTGCCGCGTTCCGAGTAGCGCATCTTGTCGGCGACCGTAAAGTCTGCAGTCTTGAACCCCACGTCTATGATACCGATCTTTTCTTGGAGATAGCGCTTCTCACCAAGTTCACCGAGATCATTGAGCATGAGGTTGAAGAGGGAGCCGAATGGCTGGGGGATAACCTTGACCTCGTTGATCTTGATGACTTTCTCTTCCCGTTTGCCGTTCAGGCTGGTCAGTGTGACTTTGTGATCCCCCTGGAGGACCTTTACGAGAGACTCGCGGTAATCGCGGTAATAGCCGATGGGGAGGCCGGTCACCAACCCTATGGGCATGTAGTTGCCGACAAGCCGGGCAGCTGCCGCCAGGGCCAATGGTTTTGCGTAGCTGTTGAAAAACTGTGACTGATCAAGGGTGAACGAGCGGACATTGCTCTGGCGTTCGGCCATTTCTCCGACAAAATATGACTTGCCGTCCACTTCGATATGGATATTTTCGTCCTGGGAGGTCTCTCCCAGGATGCCCCCCTTGAACTGGATATCGGTTGCCTCGCCGAGCAGTGATTTGAAAACCAGCGAACGGTTACCATTTGTTGCTTTGGTGAAGCCAAAGCCGATGTCTATTGCGAGAATTTCCATCATCTGCTCCTTGTTTTCGGGAATCTGCCGATTTTAGGTTAGCAACTTTGCCGGCAAATTATCATTCGTGTTCAATCCTTGTCAATAATTGACATTTCCCGGCTCGCTGCATAAGATTGCCAGATGAAGAAGATACTTGTCGCCAGTTCATCCATTTCGTTCATCGAGAGAAACAGCACTCTTCTGCGCAGAAGCGAGTTCCAGATCTGCTCTGCGGAAAGCTTCGCTTCAGCACTGGTTCTGGTGAATGAGCAGGGGATAAACCTGATTATCATCGACATCAATCTCACTGACATGGATGGGGGCAGTTTTTGCCGGAATTTAAGGAGTGAACTGCCAGACACGGACGTGAAGATGATACTCGTATGCCGAGACGATCCTGAGGAGTTTAAACGCCTGAGTCAATGCGGTGCCGATGCCTTGATCGCAAAACCCATAAAGCCATTGCAACTGGTGAAGACCGTCGGACAGTTTCTTACCGTTCATATGGTGAGGAGCAGGAGGGTTTCCCTGAGGGTCAGGGTGATCAGTATGAAGGATTCGGTTGAGTTCTTCTGCTTGTCCCATAACATCAGCCTCACCGGAATGCTTATCGAAACCGAGTATTTTCTCGAGGTGGGGAGTCTCATCCAATGCTTCTTTGCCATTCCGAACACCACTATGGTGGAGACCGAGGGGGAGGTGGTGCGAACCGCCAGGACACTGGATGGAGCCCACCTGTACGGCATACAGTTCACAAGCCTCGGTCGTACTTACCGTGAGGAGCTGGACAACTACATCGCATCCATGGTCAGAAACGACTTGCCAGAGGATGGCCATGAAGTCCCCCCACCTCATTCCCCATCCACTTAAACCCATTCACTCAAGATAACCCGTCAATGTTGAGCCATACCTTTGGCAAACTTTGCACAAAGGTATTGGTGCCTGTGTTATAACCGGTTGCTGCAACTGTTGTGATTATGCTACAGTCTGTAAAATTTTTCAGCTGGAGGGGACATGGCAATCGCTGTAAAGGTACAGTCATGTATAGAAGGGGCATCATGGATCAGGAGAATGTTTGAGGAGGGTGGACGCCTTCGCCAGAAATTCGGTGATGATAATGTCTATGACTTCACTCTGGGAAATCCGAACATCGATCCGCCGTCAAAGTTCTACGACGAACTGCAGCGTCTGGCCAATGCTCCCCAACCCGGAATTCACCGCTACATGAGCAATGCTGGCTATGACGAGGCCAGAGGCGCAGTGGCAAGCATGCTGTCAAGCATCTCGGGGCTTGATGTCAGCGGCAGCCAGGTAGTCATGACCTGTGGTGCCAGCGGTGCACTCAATGTTGTCCTGAAGACGATTCTCAATCCGGGGGAGGAGGTAATAATCCTGACCCCCCATTTCGTTGAGTACAAGTTTTACATTGATAACCATGGCGGGGTCCCGCGCGAGGTCTGGACCGACCGGGAGAGTTTCCAGCTGGATCTGTCTGCAATAGAAGCAGCAATAAACGACAGGACCAGGGCGATAATCATCAACACCCCCAACAATCCTACAGGTGTCATCTACCCGGCTGAATCCTTGCGCCGACTGGGTGAGATGATGGAACGGAAGGAGCGCGAGCTGCAAAGGCAGATCTACGTCATTTCCGACGAGCCCTACGCGCGCATCTCCTATGATGGTCACGCCGTACCCAACATTTTCCCTTACGTTACGAACTCGGTAGTGGTGACCTCCCACTCCAAGGACCTGGCCCTGCCGGGGGAGAGGATCGGATATCTGGCCGCCAATCCCTCCATGACCCATGTCGACCTCTTCATGGAGGGGGCTATCTTCTGTAACAGGACCCTGGGTTTCGTCAATGCTCCAGCCCTGATGCAGCGTCTGGTGGCGAAGTTGCAGCACGAGTCCGTTGATATCGGCAGCTACCAGCAGAAGCGGGACATTCTCTTTGAGAATCTCACATCCATGGGGTTCAGCATGGTCAAACCTGACGGTGCCTTCTATCTCTTCCCCAAGTCACCAGTTGCCGATGACGTGGCGTTTGTCCGCGCCGCCCAGAAGCATAACCTGCTCCTAGTCCCTGGAGCCGGTTTCGGTGCGCCGGGCCATTTCCGCGTGGCCTACTGCGTGGACATGGGGATGATTGAGCGAAGCCTCCCCGCATGGCGTGCCCTGGCCGTGGAGTTTGGCATCTGCGGGGAGGGGTGATGACGCCGACCATTCTCATCGTGGACGACGAGTCAAGTATCCGCATGGCGCTTCAGGGGATCCTGGAGGACGAGGGATACAGGGTCACAATGGCAAATGATGGTCTTGATGCCCTCTCCGCGCTACAGAAAGAGATTCCGGATCTGGTGCTGCTGGACATATGGATGCCAAGGCTCGACGGTCTGGAGACCCTGCAGCGGGTGAAGGAGCTCTACCCCGACTTGGCGGTGGTGATGATATCCGGGCATGGGACAATAGAGACTGCCGTTAAGGCAACCAAGCTTGGGGCCTTTGATTTCATCGAAAAGCCCCTCTCCCTGGAGAAGGTGCTGGTAACGGTGCATAACGCCATAGGGATGAGTCGCCTCAAGGAGGAGAATGCCTCCCTGCGCGGCATGATGCAGGAGCGTTACGAGATGGTGGGTGATTCGGAGCCTGCCAGGCTCCTGCGGGAGCAGATCCGCATCGTCTCGCCGACCAGCGCCTCCATCCTGATTCAGGGGGAAAGTGGTACAGGCAAGGAGTCTGTGGCCCATGCAATCCACCGTTACAGCCCCAGATGTGAAAAGCCCTTCGTAACCCTCAACTGCGCGTCGATTCCTGAAGAGCTGATCGAAGCAGAGCTGTTCGGTTACGAAAAAGGGGCAATACCTGGAGCCGCTTCGCAGCGCAAGGGGAGGCTGGATCTGGTCGATGGCGGTTCACTATTCCTTAACGAGATCGCTGAAATGCCCCTCGCCTGTCAGGCCAAGCTTCTCAGGGTTATAGAGGAGCACCGTTTCGAGCGTTTAGGGGGTAACAGGAGCATCGAGGTGGATGTGCGTGTCATGGCCTCCTCAAGCAGTTCACTTGAAAATGCCGTAAAAGCTGGCTCATTCAGCGAAGAGCTATACTATATGCTCAATGTCGTCCCGTTCGATCTGCTCCCCTTGCGCGAGAGGCGTGAGGATGTTCCAGCCCTTATTGACCACTTTCTTGAACAGTTCTGCATCCGGGAGACTAGGGAGAAAAAGTCGATTGATGAAGAGGCGGTTGAGTTGATGCAGAGTTACGACTGGCCCGGCAACATAAGGGAGCTGAAGAACATCATGGAACGACTGGTCATAATGTCCCCCGGGAGGGTCATTACCGTGGAGCAGATGCCCGACGCCATCATGGATATCAGGTTGCCCCACAAGCTCGACCATGCCCTTGAAGTCCACTCCCTTAGGGAGGCCAGGGAGGAGTTCGAGCGAGAGTTCATCATCCAGAAGCTGGACGAGAACGACTGGAACATAACCAGAACCGCTGAGGCCATCGAGCTTGAACGGAGCAATCTCCACCGAAAGATAAGGAGTTATGGCATAGACATGCGCAAAAGGTGATGATATCCCCTTGCTGCTGAATTTCATGGGAAGAGATCTTGCTAACACAAGAGCCCTGTCGCAATAGTGACAGGGCTCTTGTGTTTTGCAGTCGGGGTTTGCCGGGAACCGTTTATTTTATGCAGACTCGTCTCACTTCCTTTATATCGGTCAGGCCCTGAAAACACTTGAGAATGCCGTCCTGTTTAAGGGTGGTCATGCCGTCTGCGATGGCCTGGCGGCGGATCGACTCCACTTCCCCTTTCTTCTTTATCAAGGATTTCATCTCTTCGCTGCCATGAAGGATTTCGTGCAGACCGAGGCGCCCCTTGTATCCCGAGTTATTGCACTTCGTACAGCCGACTGGACGGACAAGGGTTATTTCACTAGGATCAATTTCTGCCCCGGCAAAATCTTCTCTGCCGTATTCAGCTATCAGCTCCTCCAGTTCTTTTGCATCAGGCTTGTAGACATCACTGCAGTCGGGGCAGATGCGCCTGGCCAATCTTTGGGCGAGGATGCAGAGGATTGCATCGGAGAAGCTGAATGGGTCCATCCCCATGTCCAGGAGGCGGGTGACAGTTTCCGGGGCAGAGTTGGTGTGCAGGGTCGAGAAGACCAGGTGACCGGTCAGAGATGCCTCGATTCCCATCGCTGAAGTTTCTCCGTCCCGCATTTCGCCGACCATTATGACATCTGGGTCCGCCCTGAGGAAGGCGCGCAGGGCCGTGGCAAAGGTGAAGCCTATCTTGCTGTTCACTTGCACCTGCCGCAGCCCGTTCTGGGTGATTTCTACCGGATCTTCTGCAGTCCAGATCTTGGCCTCTGGGGTGTTTATCCTGGCGATTGCCGAGTGCAGGGTCGTCGTCTTTCCTGAACCAGTAGGTCCAACTACAAGGATTAGGCCGTACGGTTTCTTGATGGAGTCATCAAATACTTCCATGTTTCTTGCCGTAAGACCCAGTCTATCAAAGGGAATCGGCTCACCCGACGCCAGTATTCTCATTACCACGTCCTCCAACTGCCCGGCGGTTGGGAGTGTGGCAACGCGCAGTTCCACGTCGATCGGCCCGAACTTCTTGAAATCTATCTTGCCGTCCTGGGGCTTGCGCCGTTCGGCAATGTCCAGGTTGGCCATGATCTTGATCCTTGATGTCAGGGCATACTTGTACTTGTAAGGTATGCGCTGATATATCTTGCAACGCCCGTCTATCCTTGTTCTGACGAGCAGGTCGTTTCTTCCAGGGTAAGGCTCGATATGGATATCCGAAGCCTTCGCATTGAATGCATCGCAGATGATCTTGTTCACCAGTTGCACAATGACGCTATCCTGCTCGGAAACCTTTTGTACCTCCTGCTCGACATCAGGCTCATCACCATTGTCCAGCTTGCTGATCAGTTCATTGATGCTGGCTGATCCACCTACGTTGGATTTGATCATGTAGAATTGATCAATGAACCTCTCGATGTCGTCCCTGAAGGCTCCGGTGAAGCTGTGTCTCTTGAATTCCGGGTAGACAAAACGGATCATGTCGTGTTTACCCAGGTCGGTGGGGTCCTCCATAGCCAGATGCAGGATGCCGTTTTCAATCTTCACCGGAACCCAGCGCTCCTTTTTCAATCTTTCCGCCTTGATTCTTGAATGTATTTCAGCAATTTTCGGCAGGCTGGGGTCGAAGCCAATGAATTCGCAGCCGAAATACAGGGCCAGGTTCTTTGCCATATCCTCGCGGCTGATATTCAACTCGCGTACCAGCAGCAGGTCAAGGCCTATGACATTCGCATCCGGGTGAGCAGAGAGTCGCTGGATATCGTTTTCATCCAGGAGGTTCTTGTCCAGAAGAAAGTTGTATCTTGATTTTTGTCTGATAAGTTTCGATGAGCTGTTTATTCTATGGATATTGTAAATGGCGATGGAGAGGGAGGTGGCGAGTTCGCCGGCGTAGCCAATGTCGGTTGAGCTGAATTCGTCGCCGTTTTTCTTGTTGATCAGCTGGATTACGCCGATCAGGGTGTTATTGAATCTCATGGGCAGGCATAGAACCTGGCCTGTCTTGAATCCGCTCTGTTGATCCCACTTGGAGTCGAAGCGGAGTTCCGAGTTGATCATGGAGAGTTCATGCTGGTCATAGGCGTTGCGAATCTTTACGACGCTCCCCGACATGGCGCAGTAGCCTGCAAGGCTTGAGGAGTTTATCGGAACGGATATCTGGGTGACTTCGCTACCTGACTTCACCCTTGAGACAAGAACCATACTCTTGGTGTCGGCCACATAGATAGTGATCCTCTCCGCATCGAACAGGCTGGCAATGCTGTCTTTCAACTGGAACAGGATGTCGTTCAGGTTTGTGGCGGAGTGAATGTCGTTGATCTTCTCCATGAACCTCTTGCGATATTCGAGCTGCTGCCTCAGATGTTCCACGTCGCTTGCCATGTTAGGGGCCCTTGTCCTCAAATTGGAGCAGTGATTGACGAATTATGGTGATTCTTGGTTAATTTTCATGCTCAATTTTATCAACAGTTCAATCCATTGCAATTTCAAGGATGACAGCCATATTGAAAGCATGCGGTTATTGACAGTCGGGATGTAATTCAATAATCTGTCAATGTCTCCTAGAATGACCTCATTAGTCGAAGGAGTTTTGAATGTCGATACCTGTCAAGGCCGTTAGGGTCGTACTAATTGTTTCCCTTTCACTGTTCCTGGTAAGCTATGCAGCTGCTGAACCGGCCGTATTCTCATTCGACCGCTCCTTCTACCCATACTACCCATCGCTGATTAAATGGGAGAAGGGTGATGTCCCCTTTGCCCCGCCGCAAAAGTGTGGCGGCTGCCATGCTAAGCAGTATGCCGAGTGGAACGGGTCGGTGCATAACATGGCCTTCGAGGACCCGATCTACCAGGGGGAGCTTAACAAGGCCGTTAAGGCGGTTGGTCACGAGATCACCCGCCAGTGCGAGGGGTGTCATTCGCCAGCCGGCATGTTGACGGGGGAGATCAAGGGGGCCGGCTTGGCCGGTTTGTCGTCCATGGCTCTGGCAGGCGTATCGTGTGACATCTGCCACTCCATCAGCGGTGTCACCCACCAGCAGACCCCCAGCCGTGATCCTGAGAACGGCTCGATGATCCTCTCCACGGGGCAGAACGGGGTCCCTGTGAAAAGAGCGCCATTCAAGCCCGGTCCAAACTGCGGCGGTGGCTTCCACAGCTGCGAGCAGTCTAATTTCCAGCTCAAGGCCGACCTTTGCGCCTCCTGTCATCAGGTTTATCATTACGACTCCCACTTCCCCCTTGAGGCTACCTACAACGAATGGAAGAGCGGCCCCTACGCCCAGCTGGACATCCTCTGCCAGGACTGCCACATGGTCGACATCAGAACCTTCCGGGAGGTTGCGGATACTTTCAGGAAGCCGGCGCGCGGCGATTACCGCCACTATTTCAACGGAGCCAACTACCTCCTCTCCTATCTAGGTGCGGAGGCAGCTAAAAAATCCGGTGACAAGGAACTGGCCAAGCGGCTCATGAATCAGTATGAGATGGCGGTGGAGCGCCTTAAAAGCGCTGCGGATGTTGAAATCACCCCTGTTTACCGTGCCGGCCAGCTCAGCGAGGTTAAGGTGCGGGTGAAGAATCTGCGTGCAGGTCACAACCTGCCGACCTCACTGACAAACGTGCGACAGATGTGGCTGGAGATCACTGCAAGGGACGGAAACGGCAGAGTGCTATTAAGCAGCGGTTCGGTCAAGGATGACGGTTCTCTTCCGGACGATGTGCGAATTTTCAACTCGGACGGCATGGGCAAGGATTTCCATTTCGCCGTACATCCCTGGGTCGTAACCGCCTTCCAGCGCCATGAAACCATCCCTGCCAGGGGGTACAAAGATGTCTATTACGGCATTAACGTCCCCCAGGGGGTGAGGAGCGTATCCGTCGAAGCGAAGCTCCGCTATCGCCAGGCGGACCAGAATGTTGCTGAAGCCCTTCTTGCCTCAGTTCCACCCGATTTGAACCTTAAGGAAAAATACGGCATAGAAAAAATCCCCAGGCTCCCTATCGTCGACATGGTGATCAGGGAGGAGAAACTGGCGGTGCAGAGCAAACAGCATGGCCAGTAAAGACATCTCCATGCTTAAGATAGACAAGCTGGCTCCGGGACACCGCTCGTCGACGCGTAACCGTAATTTGGCCGTCATCATCATGCTAATTGCTGTCGCGTCTGCACTTATTCTCTGGAGAAGCGTTTTCTCTCCGGTAGTCCAGGTAGAGAGTGGCGTGGTCACTCTTGCCTATCCTTCTCAGGAATTTACCCTTCTCAATGCCAGCGGTTACGTGGTTGCCCAGCGTAAGGCTGCCCTGGCCTCAAAGGCAACCGGCCGTCTGGAATGGCTTGGGGTGGAGGAGGGGAGCAGAGTCAAAAGCGGGGAGGTTATCGCCAGGCTTGAGGGAAGGGACGCGGATTCATCCCTGCGCCAGGCAACTGCAGCCTTGGCAGCGGCAACGGCGCAGCATGAGCAGGCCAGGGTCGAATATGCCGATGCGGAGAGGAATCTGCAGAGGATGAAGGAGCTTCTGGCCCAGGGTGTTGTCTCGCGTGGGGAGTACGACAGTGCCGAGGCCCGACGGGACAGGGGTAGGGCATCTCTGACAGCTGCCGCGGCAAATATCAGGGTCGCGGAGGCCGCACAGCAGGGGGCCGACGTGTCCCTGGATTACACCAGGATTCGTGCCCCCTTCGAAGGGGTGGTCCTGACCAAGAACGCCGATGTGGGGGACATTGTTACCCCTCTGGGCGCGGCTGCAAATGCCAAGGCATCGGTGGTCACCATAGCAGATTTGTCATCACTCATGGTTGAGGCGGATGTATCCGAGTCTAACCTTGAGAAGGTTCGCACCGGCCAGCCTTGTGAAATCCTTCTGGATGCACTGCCGGGAAGTCGCTTCCGCGGAGTCGTGCACACCGTTGTTCCCACGGCTGACAGGACTAAGGCAACGGTGCTGGTAAAGGTCAGGTTCAGCGACAATGATCGGCGCATTCTGCCAGAGATGAGCGCCAAGGTAGCCTTTCTGCAGCGCCCTGTAGACGAAGGGGAGCAAAAACCCAAGACGGTTGTCCCTCCAACGGCGATCATTGCCAGGGGGGGAGCAAGTTATCTCTACCTGATAAAAGGGGAGAGGGTCGAGGAGGCCAGGGTAACCCCGGGTGGCAGGGCTGGAGATATGCAGGAGATAATCTCCGGTGTCAAGGCAGGGGACAAGATCGCTCTCAAGCCTCTCGACAGGCTGAAGAACGGCTCAAAGATAAAGAGCGGTGACAAGTGACGCAGACAGCGCCGGAAATACTGGTTTCCGTAAAAAAGCTCTCCAAGTCTTACCGGCGCGGCAACCAGGCAGTGCCGGTGCTCGAGGATATCTCCATTGACATTAGGCATGGGGAGTTCCTCGCCCTCATGGGGCCGTCCGGCTCTGGCAAGAGCACCCTCCTTAATCTCATAGCCGGCATAGACAAGGTGGACAGCGGCAGCATAAATGTGGGGGGGGTAGAGATCACGGCCCTGGATGATGCGGCGCTTGCGTCCTGGCGCTCCTACAGTGTTGGCTTCATCTTCCAGTTCTACAATCTCATACCGGTGCTGACCGCCTTCGAAAACGTGGAACTGCCTCTACTCCTTACCGGGCTCTCACGTCGCAAGCGACAGGAGCATGCTTCAAACGTTCTCTCCTTGGTAAACCTCTCTGACCGGATGGATCATTACCCTTCCGAACTGTCCGGCGGCCAGCAGCAGCGTGTGGCCATCGCCAGGGCAATGGTGAGCGATCCCGATATACTTGTCGCTGACGAACCGACCGGAGATCTTGATCGCCACTCTGCAGAGGAGATACTCTCGATCATGGACCGGATGGTAAGGGAGTTCGGCAAGACGGTCATCATGGTAACCCACGACCCCCGCGCTGCCGGAAAGGCCCACCGCATCGTGCACCTTGAAAAAGGGGTGCTGGTAGCAGATCCCGGCTACGAATCACCATGTTCTACCTGAAGCTGATTATCCGTAACTCCTTCCGCCACAAGCTAAGGGCGCTTCTAACCATCACCGGGATAGCCGTCGCCATCCTCGCCTTCGGCCTGCTTCGCACCCTAGTAGGTTTATGGTACCTCGGTGTTGAAACATCCTCATCTACCCGTCTAGTCACTAGGAGCTCAATCTCACTGGTATTCACTCTGCCAATCTCCTACAGGGAAAGGATCCGTCACGTGCCCGGGGTCACCGAGGTGAGTACCATGAACTGGTTCGGCGGGGTCTACATCACGGAGAAGAATTTCTTCCCCAACTTTGCAGTGGAGCCCCGCACCTTCCTCTCCATTTACCCTGAGTTCATCCTCACCCCTGAGGAGAAAAAGGGGTTTCTTGCCGATAGGCAGGGGGCTGTGGCCGGGCGCAAGCTGGCGGCCAAACATGGCTGGAAGGTCGGAGATCGAATTACTCTAAAGGGGACCATATTCCCCGGCCAATGGGAGTTCGTGCTGCGCGGCATCTATAGCGGCGCCCAGAAAAGCACCGACGAGACACAGTTCTTCTTCCACTGGAACTATCTTAACGAAACCATGCGGAAAACAGTGCCAAGACGTGCCGATCAGATCGGCATATTTATGGTTGCCGTGGACAGGCCGGATAGGGCGGCCGAGGTCTCCAGAGCCGTGGATGCACTGTTCAAAAACTCACTCGCCGAAACACGCACGGAGACGGAGAAGGCGTTCCAGTTGAGCTTCGTCGCCATGACCGAGGCGATCATGATCGCCATCCAGATAGTATCCTATGTGGTAATAGTGATCATCATGGTTGTCGCTGCCAACACCATGGCCATGACAGCCAGAGAGCGACTGTCCGAGTACGCCACCATGAAGAGCCTCGGATTCGGGGGGTGGCATATCGCTACCACAATATTCGGTGAGTCGCTATTCATCTCCCTGCTGGGTGGACTGCTCGGAGTAATCGGGACCTTTCCTGCTGCAAAGTGGATTGAGACGGAGCTTTCCCAGTTTTTTCCTGTCTTCGCCATATCCGACTCCACCATTATGTTGCAAATGTCTGCCGCGTTGGTGGTTGGTCTCGTGGCGGGTATCTTCCCCGCCTGGCGCGGAATCACCATCCCCATCTCGGCTGGGCTTAGACGGATCGGTTGAGCCCTGGTGGAGAGTAAATCCCCTTATGCTCGTAAAAAAAGGCCATGTCGTTTGACATGGCCTTAGCTTTAAATGGTGGGCGATACTGGGATCGAACCAGTGACTTCTACCGTGTGAAGGTAGCACTCTCCCGCTGAGTTAATCGCCCGACGAAACCTAGATAGCAGATGACGGCTAACATGTCAATAGTCAAGGTTTCGAGGCATCTTGCTTTTGTTAATCTATTGTGATATAGCTGTTTTTTTCAAGATTTAACTACTTGTGCGTTCAGCATAGGATATTGAAAGAGAGGATCAGTATGCAGGTAAATGTGGAAGAGATTAGCAGTGTAAAAAAGAAGATCAACTTCGAGATTCCTGCCGAGCGCGTTCAGGCCGAGGTCGAAAGGGTTTATGCCGAGCTGGGCAAGCGTGCCGTTCTCCCCGGATTCAGGAAGGGGAAGGCTCCCAAGGATCTTATTAGAAAAAGTTATCAGGGGCAGGTGGAGAGCGATGTTGTCAAGAACCTGTTCAATGAGACCTATTTCAAGTACATTCAGGAAAACAGCATCTACCCGGTGGCTTATCCGGTGATCGATGCCGATGCGCTTGTCCATGGAGCACCCTTCAAGTATTCCGCCACCATTGAAGTCTTCCCAACGGTTGTCGTTGACAACTACGAGGGGCTGGAGGTGGAGAAGGAGAGTTTCGTTGCCGACGAGTCTGTTGTTGAGAAACGTCTTCAGCAGATGCGTGAAAATATGGCTCAGATAAAGCCTCTAGAGGATGAGAGGTCCTGCCAGGCCGGCGATTTTGTCATCATTGATTTTGTCGGTTATGTAGACGGTGAGAAGCTTGAAGGCGGCGAGGCGAGCGACTACCAGCTTGAACTGGGGAGCAACTCGTTCATACCAGGCTTCGAGGATCAGGTTACCGGTATGGGGGTAGGTGAGACCAAGAGGATTAAGCTTGCCTTCCCGGAAGGGTACCACAACTCGGAGCTGTCCGGTAAGGATGTGGAGTTCGACGTGACCCTGAAGGAGGTCAAGGTGAAGGAGCTTCCGGAGTTGGATGACGCCTTTGCCCAAGAGTTCGGTGAGTTCCAAAATTTGGAAGAGTTGAAGTCCAAGGTCGCAGAGAGTTACGAGCGTCAGGAGATGGACCGCATTGACCGTGATTTCAAGGACTCTCTTGTTAAAGCCCTGATCGAGAAGAATGATTTCGAGCTCCCAGCTGCCCTGGTGGACAGGCAGTTGTCTACCATGCTGGAGAATACCAAGCAGCGCCTCAAATACCAGAACATGACCCTGGAGATGATGGGGTTGAATGAGGAGCAGTACCGCGAACAGTTCAGGTCCGTTGCCGCCAGTCAGGTAAAGGGGGCGCTCTTGCTCCATGAGCTTGCCGGCAAGGAAGGGGTTGAGGTTACCACTGAGGATCTGGAGAACCGCTTACGCAAGATGGCCGAGGAGAGCGGCCAGGATTTCGAGAGGATCAGCCGTTTCTATCTGAAGAACGAGGATGCCAAGCAGAATCTCGAGGAGCAGGTTCGTGAGGAGAAGGTCCTGCTGATAGTTGCCGCTAAGGCAGTGGTGACCGAGAAGCAGCGTACAGCGGCCTAAGCCGGTTGTTCTTTTTCAGTGCATTAAGCAAGTGAGGTTTTCATGTATGTTCCGATAGTTGTGGAGCAGAGCGGTCGTGGTGAAAGATCTTACGATATCTATTCCCGCTTGCTCAAGGACAGGATCATTTTTCTTGGTGGTCCTATTGATGACAATGTGTCTAATCTGATTATCGCCCAGATGCTTTTCCTTGAATCGGAGGATCCGGACAAGGACATCCATCTCTACATCAATTCGCCGGGCGGGGTGGTTACCTCGGGCATGGCTATCTACGATACAATGCAGTACATCAAGCCCCATGTGTCGACGATCTGCGTGGGGCAGGCTGCGTCCATGGGGGCTCTCCTTCTTGCCGGCGGGGAGAAGGGGAAGCGCTACTCCCTGAGCAACTCACGCATCATGATTCATCAACCCCTTGGTGGTTTCCAGGGGCAGGCGACCGATATCAGTATTCATGCCCAGGAGATCCTGCGTATGAAGAAAAAGCTGAACGAAATACTGTCATTTCATACAGGACAGCCTTTCGAAAAGGTGGAGGCAGACACGGATAGGGATTACTTCATGTCCAGCAGCGAGGCCTGCACCTACGGTCTCATTGATTCAGTTTTGGAGCGTAACCCATTGACCGGAGGAGCACTGTGAGCAAGCGTGACGACAGGTCAGATGCGTTGATCTGCTCTTTCTGCGGAAAGAGTCAGGACGAAGTCAAAAAACTGATTGCCGGTCCTACTGTTTATATCTGCGATGAGTGCATTGACCTGTGCAATGACATCATTGCCGAGGAGTCAAGGCTGGAGGAGACTGTCGGCTCCGATGCAAGTAAGCTTCCCAAGCCTCAGGAGATTCGGGAGGTTCTTGACGAATACGTCATCGGCCAGGATAGCGCTAAAAAGACCCTGGCCGTAGCCGTTTATAACCACTACAAGCGCATTGAGTACATGGCCAAGCCCACCGACGTGGAGATGCAGAAGAGTAATATTCTGCTCATAGGTCCTACAGGTTCGGGCAAGACCCTGCTGGCGCAGACACTTGCCAGAATCCTCAAGGTACCATTTGCCATGGCAGATGCCACAAACCTCACCGAGGCTGGCTACGTGGGTGAGGATGTGGAGAACATCATCCTTAATCTCCTCCAGGCAGCCGATTACGATGTGGAGCGGGCGCAAAAAGGGATCATCTACATCGATGAGATCGACAAGATTGCCAGGAAGTCCGATTCCCCATCCATCACCAGGGATGTGTCCGGAGAGGGGGTTCAGCAGGCGCTGCTGAAGATAATCGAAGGGACAATCGCCAGCGTCCCCCCCAAGGGTGGGCGCAAGCACCCGCAGCAGGAGTTTCTCAAGGTCGACACCACCAACATCCTCTTCATCTGTAGCGGTGCATTTGCCGGCCTTGAGAGCATAATAAAGCAGCGTACCGGGGTTAAAACCCTCGGTTTCGGCGCAGACATCAAGAAAAGGGAAGAGAAGAAGGCCGGGGAGCTCTTAAGCGACGTCACGCCGGAGGATCTGCTCAAATTCGGCTTCATCCCTGAATTCATCGGCAGGCTGCCTGTTCTGGCTACCCTTACGGAGTTGAATGAAGAGGCGATGGTGCAGATTCTCAAGGAGCCTAAAAACGCCCTGGTGAAGCAGTACCAGAAGCTTTTCGAGATGGAACATGTGAAGCTGAAGTTCACGGATGGTTCACTGGTGGCCATCGCCAGGGAGGCGCTCAAGCGTAACACGGGTGCAAGGGGGCTCCGTTCCATACTTGAGAACGCCATGCTGGACATAATGTATGAAATCCCTTCCCAGTCGATGGTTAAGGAAGTGGTAATCAATGAAGAGGTCATTTCCAAAAAGGAAAAGCCGATAATAGTCTACGAAGGCATGGCTGAATCCGCATAAGGGTGATATGGAAAACGGAATTGAGAATGCAGAAAACGGCAAGGGGGAACTGAAGAGGTTTCCTCTTTTGCCTTTAAGGGACATCGTCGTATTCCCCAGCATGGTGGTGCCACTCTTCATCGGTAGGAGCAAGTCTGTTCATGCCCTTGAGGCCGCCATGGAGTCGCAGCGGCTTATCTTTCTTGCCGCGCAGAAGAACTCCAGGACCGAAGAGCCGACGCCTGATGAAATATGTTCCGTCGGCACTCTCTGCCAGATCATCCAGCTTCTTCGTCTGCCTAACGGAACGGTCAAGGTGCTTGTAGAAGGTAAGTCCAGGGGGCAGATCCACTCTTTCGAGGATGCAGGTGACTACTTTACCGTTGATGTGGAGATTCATCAGGAAAGCGTCGAGAAGCCTTCTCCGGAGATAGTGACTATGATGGCAGAGACTGTCTCCCTGTACGAGTCATATCTGACCAGTACCAAGGGGGGGGATGTGGATTCACAGGCGTCCCTGTCAGCTATCTCCAACCCGGACCTCCTAGTGGACACCATCGTCAATCAGCTTAATGTTAAGCATGAGGAGAAGCAGAACATCCTCTCCATTTTTGACGAGAAGGATCGTCTCGATGCCCTTCTCTCACTGATTCTTGCCGAGACCGAGATCATCCAGCTCGACAAGAAGATCAAGGAGCGGGTCAAAAGAAAAATGGAGGATAACCAGAAGGAGTATTATCTTAACGAGCAGCTCAAGGTAATCCAGAAAGAGTTGGGGAAAAAGGACGAGCATGCCGACGAGTTTCGCGAGCTTGAGGCGAAGCTTGCGGCAAAGCCCCTTTCCGAAGAGGCCAGCACCAAGGCAAAGAGTGAGCTTAAAAAGCTTAAATTGATGTCGCCAGTTTCCGCCGAGGCCGGAGTCATCAGGAACTATCTGGACACAATCGTTGACTTGCCCTGGAGCAGTTACAGTCGTGTCTCCAAGGACATCAACTTCGCCAGCAGGGTGATGGATGAGGATCATTACGGCCTTGCCAAGGTCAAACAGAGGGTTCTGGAATTTCTCGCCGTACAAAGCCTGGTAAAGAGTGTCAAGGGGCCGATCCTCTGCCTTGTCGGGCCTCCAGGTGTGGGGAAGACCTCCCTGGCAAGATCGATTGCCAGGGCTACCTCGCGCAAATTCGTCAAGATGTCACTTGGCGGTGTCCGTGACGAGGCCGAAATCCGCGGGCACCGGCGCACCTACATCGGCGCGATGCCGGGCAAGATCCTCCTTAACCTGAAAAAGGTCGGGGTGAGCAATCCCCTTTTTCTCCTGGACGAAATAGACAAGATCAGCTCGGATTTTCGCGGTGACCCTGCATCCGCCCTCCTTGAGGTTCTCGACCCGGAGCAAAACTCCCGTTTCAACGACCACTTTCTTGATCTGGACTACGACCTCTCCAAGGTCATGTTTCTGGCAACCGCAAATTCGCTTCATTCCATCCCCAGGCCGCTACTGGACAGGATGGAGATCATACGCCTCGAAGGTTATATGGACAGCGAGAAGCTGAGCATCGCCAGGCAGTATCTCATCCCCAAGCAGTTGAAGGAGAACGGACTGAATGGCAGGCTGCTCTCTTTCACCGATCAGGTGCTGATGAAAATTATAGCCGGCTATACCCGTGAGCCTGGTGTGCGGGGGCTAGAGAGGGAGATCGCATCCCTTTGTCGTAAGGTTGCCCACAAGAAGGTTAGGGGGGAGAAGTGGCGCCGGGAACTGGATGAAGCTGCGCTGGCAGAGTATCTGGGGCCGGAAAAATTCGGCAGCGACAGCGTGGTACAGCCTCTGCAGGCCGGGGTTGTCAACGGCCTGGCATGGACCGAGTCCGGTGGAGACATTTTGCAGATCGAAGTGGCAGTCGTGCCGGGTAAGGGGAAGTTGACCATTACCGGCAAGCTGGGTGAAGTTATGAACGAGTCAGCACAGGCAGCCATGACCTATGTACGTTCACGCGGGGAGTTTCTCGGCATGGAACGTGATTTTTACCAGCAGATCGATCTGCACATTCATGTTCCTGAAGGGGCGATCCCGAAGGATGGTCCATCAGCAGGGATAACCATGGCTACGGCCATAGTCTCCGCCCTTATCAACCGCCCCGTTGATGCCACCCTGGCCATGACCGGAGAGATCTCCCTGCAGGGGAGGGTGCTGCCAATCGGAGGGCTGAAGGAGAAGCTGATGGCTTCGGTACGATCTGGAATCAGGACGGTTCTGATCCCGGAGAAGAACCGCAAGGATCTGCAGGAGATCGGCAGTGATATTCTGGAGAGATTGGATGTTGTGGCGGTTTCCCATATGGATGAAGTTCTGGAAAGGGGGCTTAAGCTGTCGCCTCATCATCCGCATCACGGCATGCAGGCGGGGATGTCGGAGTCTATCGCCGATATGGTCACCCATTAATAAAAAGTGTTGACATCGGATTGTAGGTTTTGCTATAAGAAGAATTCCTTTGAGCGGCAAATAGCAACAAGGGGTAGTAGCTCAGTAGGTTAGAGTGCCGGCCTGTCACGCCGGAGGTCGCGGGTTCGAGCCCCGTCTGCCCCGCCATAAATCGGGTGAATAGCTCAGCTGGGAGAGCGCCAGCCTTACAAGCTGGATGTCGGGGGTTCGATCCCCTCTTCACCCACCAACTAAACAAAAAAGGTTAAGCCTAAGGCTTAACCTTTTTTGTTTTTCAGGCAGAGAATATTGCCGCTGTTGCTGCATTCAATGTACTGCTTTCCTCAAATTTCACTCTATCAGGTTGGCACCAGTTTCCCATTTTCTATGAAATGTCGGATTACATGCAGGTCGTCAAGGGCTAGGTCGATAAACTGAATCCCCATGCCGGCTGGAAGAGACAATTTTCTTTCTGCTCCCGGCTCGTTGGTCCAGGCGACCCTCGATTGGCAGGAGATGACTGAATCCATCCCCGGCAGCTTGAACTTTATCATCAGCATGGTGTCCACCGGCAGAACGTTTTCCGTTTCGATGAAGAGTCCGCCGGTGCTGACATTGACCGAATATCCGGCGATCGGCTCCTTGAGGCAGGGACCGTTGAAGATGGCGATGCGAGCCAGATATCTTGGATCCGTGTTCGCCTCAGTTTGCGTTCTGCTATTGGTCATATGCGCTCCGCATCTGCAGTGTTAAAAAACATTTTTTTGCAAAATGCGTACCCTTCTTAAAGCATACGGTTCTAATGCTTGTTTTAAGACATTTAATGTCAATTGTTGTAGTAATGTGCTGAATTTATTGGCGGGATATGGAGGTGGCATTCAGGTGTGGCATGGTATCGCTTGGAAGTTCTCTCTTAGACTATCTATTCTTGCTGGCAGTTATCATGGCTTCTGACAAAAATGGTCACTGTTTTTCCCTTTGGTTTCCCTGTTTTGTCAGAAGGCTGCATGGAACGGCTTTGGGGGAGGGGGCAGCTGCTCAGCCCCCCCTTATCCCCTTACGCAGTTCAAGATCCTGGTGGATCATCCCCTCCAGGGCCGCATCCAGATACTCCCTGCGGCAATCTACGCCGTCCATGGCGCCGCTGCGCAGGCGAGTGAGGAAGCGGCACCCACCGAAGCAGAGGGGGAGGTATGGGCACTCAAGGCACTCCTCGTTTTTCCAAGAGTCGAGGTTGTGGGAGGCGGCATAGCTCTCCACCCCTTCACCCAGCGTCCCTATGCGCAAGTCGTCCCAACCCATGAAGGCGGGGCATTTGTAGAGGGAGCCGTCCCAGCCGATCACCAGGTCGTTGTGGAACTCGACCATGCACGCCGAGATCTTCGGCCTGGGGGTGTCGAAGCCGCGGTTCAGGATCTCCCCGCGGAGAAAGATGGAGGCTTCCACCAGCCACGGCTCGTTTGGGGAGGCGCACCCCATGGAGAAATCCTGCAGTCCGGCCTCTCCGGCTGAAGGGGTGACCGGCGAGAACATGACCATGCCGAGCCTGTCAGGGGTGAGCCCCCGCTCAAGGAGGATGTCGAGTAGCTCGGGGAAGCGGCGGTAGTTGTCCCTGGTGTAGTTCCCGCCGAGCTGCACCCTGACGATGTCGCAGACCTCTTCCATGTTGCCTAGGATGACCTGGAAGCTAGCGGCGCCGGATAGGAACGGCCTCTGGCGGTCGTGAACGTCCGGGGGACCGTCCAGGGTGAAGCGGACGTTATTCAGCCCGAGCTGCCTGAGTTCAAGGGCCAGCTTTCCGGAGAGGAGGGTGGCGTTGGTAACCAGGTTGAAGGAGAAGCGCCTGCCGCTAGAAGCCGCGGCCGCGCCGATCTCCCCGGCTATGTGCCGCAGGGTGTCAAGGGAGAGGAGGGCCTCGCCGCCGTAGAAGTCGAGGGAGACATCCATCCCCCTGGCGAGCCGCTCGTCCCTTACATGGGCGATCAGCCGCTCTGCCGTCTCCATGGACATGAAGCTCTTCCCTCGGAAGTGATCCTCGTAGCAGTAGACGCACGCCAGGTTGCAGTCAAGGTTGAGGGCAACCAGGGCGGAGAAGGGGCGGCTCTGGCTGTTTGCCCGGTCGAAGAGGGTGCGCAGCTCCTCCGTTTC
>CALMOE010000181.1 GCA_937871715.1 uncultured Geobacter sp.
ACCCGCTCGTCCCGCGCCAAAAGCGGGATCAGAAGCGCAATACGCTGCTCGATATCAACGGGTAACTTTTTTCTCTTGATCAATGCAATTCACCTGAAAATGAAAAAAACCGCTCCGGCCAGGCAACACCCCGCCCAGAGATAATCCAGCTTCAGCGGCACCCCCATGTAGAAGACCGCAAAGGGGACGAATACCGCCAGGGTGATCACCTCCTGGGTGATCTTCAGCTGGGCCAGGGTGAAGCTGCCGTGGTAGCCGATCCGGTTGGCCGGAACCTGTACCAGGTATTCGAAGAAGGCGATACCCCAGGAGACCAGCACAGCCACCAGCCAGTGGCGATTGCTCAGGTTCTTCAGGTGGGCGTACCAGGCGAAGGTCATGAAGATGTTGGAGAGGAACAAAAGCCCGACCGTCCTCATATGCTCCCCCGCTCCTCGTCCAACTCCTGAACCCAGCCGTTCTCAAGTCCAGCCGCCTCCAGCGCATCGCAGGCAGCGTCGTACTCGGCGTGGTTCACCGGCCGGTCCATGCCGGGGATTGTTGCCGCATTGCCGGCCGGGAAGTACTGGCTCATCAGGGCAACATGGGTCTCGGTGCCGAGGTCTGCCCCGATCCAGGGGAGGATCTCGCTGCTCCCCCCCCTCCCCTCCGGCAGCACCAGGTGGCGAACGATCAGGCCGCTCCGCGCGATGCCGAGGTCATCGACCTGGAGATGCCCTACCTGGCGGAGCATCTCGGACACCGTCAGCCGGTTCAGCTCCGGGTAGCCAGGGGCATTTGAGAGCTCCCTGGCCACTGTTTCGTCGGCATACTTCATGTCCGGCAGGTAAATCGCAACCACCCCGTCGAGGAGCTGCAGGGTATCGACCCGCTCGTAGCCGCTGCTGTTCCAGACCAGAGGCAGCCGGAGTCCCTGGGGAATCGCCAGCCAGAGGGCCGCCAGCACCTGGGGGAGGAAGTGGGTCGGGGTGACGAAGTTGACGTTATGGGCTCCCCGTTTCTGCAGCTGCAGCATCTTCCCCGCAAGCTCCGTTGTGGTCAGCTCCTCCCCGTTCCCCAGCTGGCTGATGGGAAAGTTCTGGCAGAAGGGGCAGCGGAGGGTGCAGCCGGTGAAGAAGATGGTCCCCGACCCCTTTGTCCCGGAGATGGGTGGTTCCTCACCCCGGTGCAGGTTTGCCGAAGCCACCCTGGGTTTCAAACCCGAGCGGCAGAGGCCGGTCTCCCCCTTGATACGGTTCACCCCGCAGTCGTGGGGGCAGAGGTCGCAGGCCGCCAGGCGGCGGTAAGCTTTCTTCACCCGCCGGAGCAGTTCACCTGAATTGTAAAGATCGATGTAATGCATGATCATTTGTAGGGGCGCGGTCACCGCGCCCGGGCGGGGGTACCCGCCCTAGGCAGCCTTGTGTCTTTCCATGAGCTCGACGAACCGCCCGAACAGATACTGGGAATCATGGGGCCCCGGCGACGCCTCCGGATGGTGCTGCACGGAGAATATGGGGAGTTCGCAGTGACGTATCCCCTCGACGGTCTTGTCGTTCAGGTTCTCGTGCCCCAGACAGGCCACGCTCCCCAGGGAGTCCAGGTCAACGGCGAAGCCGTGGTTCTGGGAGGTTATCTCCACCTTGCCGGTGCTCATGTCCATGACCGGCAGGTTGGAACCGTGATTGCCGAATGGAAGCTTCACGGTCTTCCCCCCCAGGGCGAGGCCGAGGAGCTGATGGCCGAGACAGATGCCGAAAATCGGCTTCTTCCCCACGAACTGGCGGATGTTTTCGATGACTTCTGTGAGGGGCTCCGGGTCCCCCGGGCCGTTGCTGAGGAAGATGCCATCCGGGTTCATGGCCAGGGCCTCAGCTGCCGGGAAGGTGGCAGGGACCACGGTCACGTCGCAGCCGGCATCCACCAGGCAGCGGAGGATGTTGTACTTGATGCCGAAGTCGTAGGCCACCACCTTGTACTTGAGGGTTGAGGGGTCTACCTGGGGGTAGCCGCTCTCCAGGTCCCATCCACCCTCTGTCCAGTGGTAGGGCTTGTCGCAGCTGACTCCGCTGGCCAGGTCGAGACCGGCCATGCTCGGCAGTGCCCTTGCCTTGGCAACCAGGCTGGCAGTGTCAAGATCAGTGGTGGAGATGATGCCGTTCTGAGCCCCCTTGTCCCTCAGGTGGCGGGTGAGTGCCCTGGTGTCGATACCCTGGATCCCGACCACCCCGTTCTCCTTGAGGTAGCTGTCCAGGCTCATGGTGGCGCGCCAGTTGGAGTAGCACTCCAGGTACTCCTTGACGATGAAGCCGGAGAGGAAGAGGCCTCTGCTTTCGATGTCCTCCGGGTTGATGCCGGTGTTCCCCATCTGCGTATAGGTCATGGTGACCATCTGTCCGCGATAGGAGGGGTCGGTTAGGACCTCCTGGTAGCCGGTCATGGCGGTGTTGAAGACCACCTCGCCGCTGGCCTCGCCAGGAGCGCCGAAGGATTTGCCCACGAAGATGCGCCCGTCGGCGAGCGCAAGAATTGCTTTCATGATTGCTCCTGTTGCATGTATTCGGATGAATCTTCTGGCTAAAGGCTTTAGGCTAAGGGCTAAAGCTGAAACCTTACGCCTTGCGCCCTGCGCCCTTAGCCTCTTGTGTAAACCACCTTGCCACCCACGATGGTGCAGGCGGCAGCCCCCTGCATCTCTGCACCGAGCCATGGGGAGTTCTTCGACTTGCTTGCCAGAGCCGCAGGGGTAACGGTCCACCCCTTTTCCGGGTCGATCACGGTGACATCGGCGATTGCCCCAGGCCGGAGAGTGCCGCGATCTAGGCCGAGAATGGCGGACGGGCGGCAGGACATCCTCTCCACCAGTGCCGGCAGGGTGAGGACTCCGTCCCTTACCAGTCCGAGGGAGAGGGGGAGGGATGTCTCCAGGCCGATGATGCCGTTCATCGCCTCGTTGAACTCCAGGTCCTTCTCATCGATGTGGTGGGGGGCATGGTCGGTGGCAATGCAGTCGATTGTGCCGTCGGCAAGCCCTTCCCTGATGGCTGCCAGGTCGGCTGCCTCGCGCAAGGGGGGATTCATCTTGGCGTTGGTGTTGTAGCCGCGTACCGCGTCATCGGTGAGGGTGAAGTAGTGGGGGGCGGTCTCGCAGGTCACCCTCACGCCGCGGGCCTTGGCATCACGGATGATACGCACCGCCCCTTCAGTCGAGACGTGGGCGATGTGCACCGGCGAACCGGTGTACTCGGCGAGCATTATCTCCCGGGCGGTGGCAATGTCCTCGGCCACCCTCGGGATCCCCTTTAGCCCAAGCTCGGTGGAGGTGAACCCCTCGTTCATGGTCCCCTCCCCCACAAGTTCAAGATCCTCGGCATGGGAGATCACCATGATTCCCATCCCCCTGGCATACTGCAGGGCGCGGCGCATCAGCTCGGCGCTCTTCACCGGACGACCGTCGTCGGAGACCGCCACGCAACCGGACTCCTTCAGCTCCCCCATCTCGGAGAGCCGCTCACCACCCATCCCCTGGGTGATGGTGCCTACCGGGAATACGTTGCACAGCCCCTGCTCCTTCGCCTTGGCAATGATGTAGGAGGCGATCGCCTTGTTGTCGATCACCGGCTTGGTGTTTGGCATGCAGCAGACCGAGGTGAAGCCGCCGGCCACGGCGGCCCTGGCTCCGCTGACGATGTCCTCCTTGTACTCCAGCCCGGGGTCCCGCAGATGGACGTGCATGTCGATCAGCCCCGGCACCACGTACTTGCCTGCAGCATCGATCACCTCGGTACCGGCGGGAGCGGCCAACCCTGCGCCGATCTCCTTCACCACGCCGTTTTCCACCAGCAGATCCGCAACCTTGTCAATCCCCTGGCTCGGGTCTATCACCCTGCCCGCTTTTATCAACAGATTCATATGGTCACCTCAGTTAGAGATTTTAATGGGTTCAGCTCTAAAGGCGGTCATTTTTTCGTCATATCAAGGCTGTCGAGGGGATGCGCGGAGGCTTGAGCCAAGCTACGCCGCACAAGCAGAGCCGAAGACTTACGCAGATATGGCGGAAAAGTGGCCGACCATGCTACTCCAGCTCTCCACCGCAGACGTGATACAGCATGGACATGCGCACCGCCACGCCGTTCTCCACCTGCTTGAGGATGTGGGACTGGCTGCCGTCCACAACATGGGAGGACATCTCCACCCCACGGTTTATCGGGCCGGGATGCATGACCATGGCATCCGGCTTGGCCAGCTTCAGGTTCTCCGGGTTAAGACCGAAGTAGCGGGAGTACTCGCGGGTGTTGGGCATGAGGGTCTTCCCCTGGCGCTCCTGCTGGATGCGGAGCATCATCACCACGTCTGCGTCCTGGATCGCCTCCTTCATGGTGGAGCAGACGGTGACGTTACCGAGACGCTCCACCCCGGGGGGCATCATGGTAGGAGGACCGGCGAGAAAGACGGCCGAGCCCATCTTGGTCAGCCCCTGGATGTTGGAGCGGGCCACGCGGCTATGGGTTATGTCGCCGACGATGGCCACCTTCAGCCCGTCCAGGCGGCCGAAGCGGTCCTTCATGGTGAGCATGTCCAGGAGCCCCTGGGAGGGGTGCTCGTGGGCGCCGTCACCGGCGTTGATGATGGAGCAGCCCGGAAGCCTCCCCGACAGGTAGTAGTGGGAGCCAGAAACGGCATGGCGCATGACGATGATGTCCGGCTTCATGGCCAGGAGGTTAAGGGCTGTATCGGAGAGGGTCTCACCCTTGGTGGCCGAACTGGTGGAGGGGGAGATGTTTACCGTGTCGGCGGAGAGCCTTTTGCCGGCGATCTCGAAGGAGGTACGGGTCCGGGTGGAGGACTCGTAGAAAAGATTGATTATCGTCCTGCCCCGCAGGGTCGGCACCTTCTTGATCTCGCGGCTGTTGACCTCTCGCATCCCCTCGGCGGTCTCGATGAGAAGCTCGATCTCCTCTTTGCTAAGATCCCTGAGTGCAATGATGTCCTTGTGCTTGAATGCCTTCACGCGCTCCTCCTCTCACTTTTCCAGAACGACTTCCGTCGGGAGATAGTTGCTGTCGAATTTGACCGAAATATTCTCTTTGAGGCTGGTGGGTACGTTCCTGCCGACGAAATCGGCGCGGATGGGGAGTTCGCGGTGACCGCGGTCGATGAGCACGGCCAACTGGATACATGCCGGCCTGCCGTGGTCCATGATGGCGTCGAGGGCCGCACGGATGGTCCTGCCGGTGAAGAGAACGTCATCAACCAGCACCACCCTCTTCCCTTCGACGCTGAAGGGGATGTCGGTCTTCCCCACCGGGAGGTGGGCGGTCTGCCCCTTGATGTCGTCTCGGTAGAGGGTTATATCCACCTCCCCTACCGGCGGCCTGACCCCCTCGATCTCCTCGAGGCGTGCTGCCAACTCCTTCGCCAGATAGACGCCGCCGGTCCGGATGCCGGCAAGAACGAGATTTTCGACCCCCTTGTTCTTCTCCAGGACCTCGTGGGCAATCCTGGTAAGGGCTCTCCTTACCCCGGTAACATCAAGGATTACAGTGTTTTGCGCCGCCATGCACCCCCCTTTCGATGAAAAAAAAGGCCTCTCCGCGGCATGCAGATAGGCCTTTTTCATGGTCTGATAAATTCATCGGGCACCTTTGCTAACCTCACAGGGTTATCTTAAAAGGAAAAATTGTCAGGACAAATTACACCGCCCCGGAGAGCTCGTCAAGGCAAAATTCGGCAATGGAGGAAGAGCTCCGCTTCAATCCGCCATATGATGCAAACTGGGGAGCGGGCGCAAAAAAACAGTAACTCCGACTGGAGTTACTGTTTGATTTTGGTGATCCCAAGGGGACTTGAACCCCTGTTACCGACGTGAAAGGCCGGTGTCCTAACCGCTAGACGATGGGACCTTATCTGTTGCCTGACGAAGCGGTAGGCTTCGTGCGTCAGGAATTAAAGCTTATAGCAAAAGCCCCTCCCCCCGTCAAGCCCTTTTTTTAATTTTTTTCAGCGGGCGATCACCCTCATGAATTTCCACAGATAGTCCACCCCCGACCAGACGGTTATGAAGAAGGCGATCCAGAGATAGAACATCCCCACATTATGCATGTTGACGAAGAGAAGCGGATGACCGACAGAGAAGAACCAGCGGTAATCGTAGTGGAGCAGGAGTCCGATGATCGCCACGATCTGGAAGATGGTCTTGAACTTCCCCAGGTCGCTGGCGGCAATGACTATCCCCTCTGACGAAGCGATCCCCCTCAGGCCGGTAATTATGATCTCGCGGCTGAGAATAACCAGAACCATCCAGGCGGGGACCCGGCCGAAGGGGATGATCATGATCAGTGCTGCCATGACGATCAACTTGTCGGCAATGGGGTCGAGGAACTTGCCGAAGACAGTGACAATCCCCATCCTCCTGGCCAGATAACCGTCAAGCCAGTCGGTAAACGAGGCGGCTGAAAATATGGCCGCGGCCCAGAAACAGGAGTCGCGGGAACCGGACATGAGGAGCATCGCCATCAAAGGGATGGCGGCAATGCGCATCAGGGTGAGAATATTGGGGATGTTCCAGATTTTGTTGAAACCTGCTTCTGATTGAGCCATCGGTCGATTTCGTTCTGTTCAGGGGGTTGTCGATCAGTTGGACATGTAAGACTTCTGGTAGCCCAGAACCTTACTCACGTAGTTGCGGGTCTCCTCGTAGGGGGGGATTCCGCCGTACTTGGCCACCTTGGTAAGCCCCGCGTTATAGGCTGCCAGGGCAAGGGAGACGTCCCCTTTGAAGGTATCGAGGAGGAAACGGAGATAACGAACACCGCCACGAATGTTATCCTCGGGGTTGAATGAATCGGCCACCTTGAGCCCCTGGGCAGTGCTGGGCATTAGCTGCATCAGCCCGGTCGCCCCCTTGCGAGACACCGCATTGGGGTTGTAACCGGACTCTGCGTGGATAACGGCCTTCACCAGGGACTTGTCCACACCGAACTCCCTGGAGCAGGAGGAGATTATCCCTTCGAACTCCTCGGGGTTGCGCGCCAGCTTTCCCAGTCCGAAACTGGTACGCAGGCGACGGTCCTTCTGGATGTCGCGCATGAATACCCTGAAGCGCCGGTCCGTCGGGGCATCGGTAAAATGCACCACCCCATCCGCATCCTCGTACTTGTAGATATCGGCACGGGACTCCATGGGGGTCAGCAGAAGGATGGCGGCAAGCAGCTGAAGGCTGATGAGTTTATTATTCTTCATATTTTCACCGATCAAGGTATTATATAGAACAATAACCAGTGGATTTCAAGGATGAATCTCCCCACGGAGCCGCAGCGGCAGCCCAGGCCAAATAATATTTGACAAACCTGCTGAAGAATAATTAGATAATGCTCTGTTTACACAAGAACCTGTTAGAGACGGGAAGAGGATGAAACCAGGCGAAGGAACGGACATGACATTTGACAAAAGTCGCGATTTGACAAATGAGGCGGAGGTATTGAAGGCGCTCGGGCACCCTGTGCGCCTCAAGATAGTCGCCGGGCTCTGCACCAAGGAGTGCAATGTCAAAAACATCTGGGAGTGCCTCGGCCTCCCCCAGGCCACCGTCTCCCAGCACCTGGCGCTGCTGAAGAACAAGGGGATAATCGAAGGGAAACGGGATGGGGCGGAGGTGTACTACTCCGTGATCCACCCACTCGCCCAGAAGATCGTCGCCATCCTTGGTTGAGCCACTCCGAGGAGATGATTCACTGCCGGCGTGTCCCGGCAGCGTAAATCACCTCGTAGGTGGCCGGCACGCCATCTGCACCGCCATATTTCTCCCCGTACAGATCAATCATTGAAGCGGTAACTCTCCTCCCCCCCAACCCCCTCCCCGGGCCTGCGGAGGCGTTTTGAGCCCCGATCCCTTTCAGTGCCCGGAGCATTGCCGGCACGTCCCCATGCAGCTCAACCTCCAGCTCGCTGGCCACGGTCACTGCGGAAAATCCGGCCCGGCCGAGGGCTGAGGCCACATCCGCGCTGGAAGCGAAAGCGTGGCTTTTGTCCGTATCCTCGCAGCCATGCAACCTCAGGGCGCTGCGGTATGAATCCTTAAGCTCGAAAAGGGTCGCCTCGCCGAACATGGCAAAACAGAAGAGCCCCCCGGGCCGCAGTATCCTCAGCGCCTCGCCGAAGGCCGCATCCAGCGGCGAGAGCCACTGGTAGGTCGAAGTGGAGACAACAAGATCGAAGCTCCCCCCCCTGAAGGGGAGTGACTCGCCATCGGCGCAGAGAAGCGCGGTGTTCTCCCCCCCTGCAAACCTTGCGGCTGCGCTCCTCGCCATCCCCTCGGCCATGTCTACCCCCACTGCAAAAGCCCCAGGGAACCTCCAGCTCAGCTTTTCCAGCAGCCTGCCGGTGCCGGCTCCGACGTCGAGGAGAGATGACGGCTCGATCCCTGACGGAAGACAGCTCTCCAGGAAGCGGGCAATCACCCTCTGCTGCACCACTGCCAGGTCGTCGTATGCCTCGGCACCGCAGCTGAATGCCCGCCTCACCCTGCTTCTGTCAATCTGCGCCATGAACCTTCCTTAAGAATGCCGACAGACAATCGTTAAACTCGGCGGGTGAGGTAAGAAACGGCACATGCCCTGTGTCCGGCAAGATGCGCAGGGTCGAATCCTGCAGCTCGGCATGCATGTAGGCGGAGGCACCGGGGAGACAAATGGGGTCATCACCTCCATGAACGAGGAGCACCGGCTGCCTTACCCGGCGGAGCAAGGGGCGCAGGTCGCTCCCCACCAGCTCATCTAAGGCCGTCAGGGCAACTTCTGTCGAAGGGAGCACCCCGCCTATCTCCTTGGCCAGGAGGGTGGCAGCATCCCTGCTGATCTCGCCGGGCGAGAACATGCCAAAGAAGAAGTCGGCCGCGGCTTTGTTGAAGCTGCGCCTCAGCCGCATGGCCATGCTGCGCGCCTCTGTCCTGGGGAGGCCGTGAACGTACCCCTCCTCGGAGCAAAAGAGCGGAGTCCCTCCGACCAGAACCAGTGCGGCAACACGCTCCGGCAGGATGGCCGAGAGCCTGAGGGCGATCTGCGCCCCCATTGACCAACCGACCACAACAAGCCTCTTAAGTCCAAGGGAGTCCACGAGAGCAACCATATCCGCGACGCATGAGTCGTAACTGAAATCAGCACCGCCGGTTTCCCCGTGACCACGCAGGTCAGGACAGATAAGCCTGAACGAGTCGGCCAGGGGGTACTGGCGGCTCCAGACCCTGCCGGACATTAGCCAGCCATGGATGAAGAGGATTGCTCTACCCTCACCCTTGTCGAGGAAATGCATGGGGGAGCCCCCCCCGGCGGTGAGCAAACCCATATCAGATGACCCCCAGCTCCCGCCCAATGGCTGTAATCTTCTCTGCCGCGGCAACCAGCTCTCCGGCTTCATGGGTCGCCATCACGGTGCAGCGCAGCCGGCACCTACCTGCGGGCACCGTTGGCGGGCGAATCCCCTGGACGAACAGACCGGCATCCAAGAGCCGCGCGGAAAACTCCATGGTCATCCTTGCCTCACCCACAAGAATCGGCACTATCTGGGTTGTCGAACCCAGGGTGTCGAAGCCACTCTCCAGCAACATGCCTGCGAAGAGGCGAGTGTTGGCCTCTAGGCGTCGGCGCAGATCCCTCCCTTCAGGAGAAGAGACCAGCTCGACGGCGGCTATGGAGGCGGCCAGAACCGCCGGCGGCAGCGAAGTGGAGAAGATGAAACTGCGAGCCATGTTTTGCAGATACTCAGCCATCTCCGCAGAGCAGGCTGCGTAGGCCCCGAAGCTGCCGAGCCCCTTGCCAAGCGTCCCCATATGCACATCCACTTCCGCCGATACGCCGCAGAACTCGGCGCTCCCCCTCCCCCCATCGCCAAGCACTGCCGTGCCGTGGGCATCGTCCACCACCAGGAGTGCGCCATACTCCCTCTTCAGGGCGACGAGCTCCCTGAGCGGGGCCAGATCGCCGTCCATGCTGAAGACCCCGTCGGTAACGATCAGCTGCCGCCCCTTGCCGCGGTTGCTGCGCAGAAGCCTCTCCAGGCCATCCATGTCGCCATGCTGGTAGCGAAGAAGCTTGGCCCTGGAGAGGATCGCCCCGTCCACTATGCTGGCATGATTCAGGCGGTCGGAGTAGATGCTGTCACCACGCCCCGCAAGGGCCGAAATGATCCCCAAGTTGGCGGTGTAGCCGCTGTTGAACAGCAGAGCAGACTCCGTACCCTTGAACCTGGCAAGGCGCTCCTCCAACTGGCGATGCAGGGTCATGTTGCCGGAAACGAGCCTGGCTGCGCCGCTCCCAGTACCGAACCCCCTTACAGCCGTGACGGACGCCTCCTGCAGGGCCGGATGGGCAGCCAGACCCAGGTAATTGTTGGAACAGAGGAGCAGCACCTCGCGACCGTCTACGACGACACGCCCCTGCTGCGCCCCCTCAACCAGTCGCAGCGACCGGTGCAAGCCGCTGGCGCGCAATCTTTCCAACTCCTGCCTAAAAAAAGACATGTTAATTGCCTTGCATATTGTGATTTGTTAGATTTAACATAAACGACAGCGACTCGTCAACCTGATCCAACATACAGGTTGACGAGTCGCTGCAAAGATAAACTAACGGAGAGTGGAGACGATCAGTTCGTCATGGAGACATTGTGGCTCACCCAGTACCTGGAGCATAGGGTAATCATCTCCCTAAAGTCGGCGAAGTCTATCGGTTTCACCAGATAGCTGTTGGCGCCCAGCCTGTAGCATTCGCTGACGTCGCTATCCTGGCTTGAGGATGTCATGACAACCACCGGGACGTTCACCGTCAGGGGATCTGACCTGAGAATCTTCAGCACTTCGGGGCCGGTGAGCTTGGGGAGCTTGTTATCCAGAATGACTACCTTAGGCAATCCCCGCGAGTCGATGAGGCGGCCAGGAGCAAAAAAGTAATCGACTGCTTCCGCCCCATCCTTGACATGGAGAACCTTAAGGGACGGGTTGTCATTTTTCAGGGCGCGCAGCGCCAAAGCGGCGTCATCTTGGCTGTCCTCTACCAACAGAATGTCAATGCTCATAGATCCTCCAATCGCATAATATTTAGCAGCCACAACAAATATCTCCATGAGATTTTAACGACTTAAATATAGCTATTTGGCCGACAATGCCTCCAATTAATTCTTTATAGAGATTTTTTATCCTGTCGTTTTATATCTAAGCAATATTTATTCCAACAACGGGACCCATTCAATGAACAGCCGCGACACTTCGCCTGCACCAGCGGGAATAAGCCACATCGGCGAGAAGATCAAGCAGGTGCGCAAGACTAACAAGCTCACCCAGAAGAGCTTCGCCAGCTCCCTGGGGATCGCCCAAGGCTTCCTCTGCGCCATAGAAAAGGGGAGAAAAAAGCCGTCCACCACCCTGCTGATAGCCCTGCAGCACACCTACAACGTCGACAGCCAGTGGCTATATGACGGAGGCGAAACGGCATATAACCACCCACTGCTCCCTGGCGACAGGGGCGAAACCCCACTCACCGGCATCCCCCTCTTACACTCCGTCAACAGTGGAGAGCATGACGCAGACACCAGAGCCAACATGGAGCGCATAGCGCTTCCCGGCCTGGAGAAAAACTGCTTTGCCATCATATACTCGGGGGACTTCATGTCCCCGACCATCAGGGACGGGGACATAGTCATCATCAACCCCGACGAGGAGCCTGCCCAGGGGAGGATAGTCCTCATTATCGGCAAGTGGGAGGAGCCGTTCCTGCGAAGACAGAGATCCAAGGGTGGGGAGACTTACTACACGGCGGACAACACCGCCTATGCCCCATTTAAACCAGACGAATCAACGCGAGTGATCGGCGTCGTGGCTTCGGTCTGGCGAAAGATAAACATCTGACACTCCACCCCGTAAGCCAGGGTCGAGCTTGCACTAGCGTCCGCGTATCCTCTCGTATATCAAGCTTTTTCTTGCCCCGACGGCGTGATTAGGCTATATTCCTATAATCTTGTTTTAATTTAGCAGAGGAGGAAGATTCATGCATTTGATGGATGCCATCAAGAAGAAGGCGGCAAAAAATATCCAGACGGTGGTCTTGCCGGAAAGCTACGACGAGAGGATGCTTTACGCCGCTCAGAAGATAGTGGAACAGGGTTTGGCCAAACCCATTCTTCTCGGCGAGACAGAATCCATCCTTGCAACAGCCAAGGAGAAGGGGATAGACATGTCAGGGGTGGAAATCGAGAATCCAGCCACATCCCAACGGCTGTCAGGATACATCGATGCACTGGTCGAACTGCGCAAGAGCAAGGGGCTTACCAGGGAAGACGCGGAGAGGCTGCTTGTCGCCAAGGACAACCTCTATTTTGCCGGGATGATGGTCAGGCAGGGGGACGCGGGTGGAGAAGTAGCCGGCGCCACCAGCACCACCGGCAACGTTCTCAAGGCAGCCTTCCAGACCGTTGGCACAGCACCGGGAATAAAGACGGTCTCCTCCTACTTCTTCATGATCACCCAGAACCCCTCTTTCGGCGAGAACGGCATACTTCTCTTCGCCGACTGCGCCGTCAACCCCAATCCAGACCCACAGGCCCTGGCGGAAATAGCCGTGGCAACGGCCAGAAACTGCAAGGCATTCCTCGATGTGGAGGCAAGGGTCGCCATGCTCTCCTTCTCAACCAAGGGGAGCGCCAGCCATGGTGACGTTGACAAGGTCCTGAGCGCCATAGAGATCGCCAGGAAGATCGATCCATCCATTCAGATCGACGGCGAGTTGCAGGCAGATGCCGCCCTTCTCCCCAAGGTTGGCGAGAAGAAGGCGCCGGGAAGCCAGGTAGCCGGCAAGGCAAATGTTCTCATCTTCCCCGACCTGGACGCAGGCAACATCGGTTACAAGCTGGTGGAGAGGGTCGCCGGCGCAGAGGCCATAGGCCCTGTCATCCAGGGGCTCGCCAAGCCTGTCAACGACCTCTCCCGCGGCTGCTCAGTCGAGGACATTGTCAACGTGGCGGCAATCACCGCAGTTCAGGCGCAAGGATAGGCAACCGTTTATAAATGACCAACAAAAGAAGGCCGCCGGAGATAACTCCGGCGGCCTTCTTTATTGCATCTCCAAGACCCGCTATTTCCTGACGAATTCCGGACGGGAGAAGGTGTACTCGAAATTCATGTGGTCGGTGTAGGTTCCAGAGAGGATCGCTGCCACATCCTCGGTGAACACCAACTCCTCGTCGGTCGGTATTACGTATACCTTGACAGGGGAGTCGTCCGTGGTGATGAGCGACTCGCGCTTGCGCGTCATTGCCCCCTTGTTGCGCTCCCTGTCCAGATGAATGCCGAGATGCTCCAGCCCCTCGATTGCCTTCTCCCGAATCGGCCACCCCATCTCGCCGACACCTGCAGTGAAAACCACCGCATCCAGCTTGCCGATGATTGCCATGTATGCGCCGATGTACTTCTTCAAACGGTAAGCCTCTATATCCAGGGAGAGCTGGCACTTCCTGTCGCCGGCATTGGCGTTTTCAATGACATCCCTCCTATCAGTGAAACGCCCTGTTATGCCGAGGACACCGCTCTTCTTGTTGAGTATGCTGTCGATCTCCTTGGCGGAAAGGTTCTCCTTCTGCATCATGAATGCCGGTATGGCAGGGTCAATATCACCGCAGCGAGTCCCCATCATGGCCCCCTCCAGCGGAGTAAGCCCCATGGTGGTATCGACTGAAACCCCGTCTTTAATGGCGCAGTGGGATACCCCATTGCCGATATGCATGGTTATGATGTTGGTTTCACAGGGCTTTTTGCCGAGAATTGCTGCGGCCCGCTTGGAGACATAAAGATGGGAAGTTCCGTGGAAACCATAGCGACGCACGCCATGATTCTCGTACCACTCATACGGTACGGGATAGAGATACGAGTGTTCGGGCATGGTCTGGTGGAAGGCGGTGTCGAATATGGCTACATGGGGCACAGCCGGCAACACGGCCTTGGCAGCCTCTATACC
>CALMOE010000182.1 GCA_937871715.1 uncultured Geobacter sp.
TATAATCCCCGCCATTAATGATGTCAATGGCGGCCGGAAATTTTTTTCCTCGCCTTAAGCGGTCGGAGCCATTTGAGGGGCCACAATCCGTAACTGCCATGCCATGAAAGACTGGCCGCAATGCCAATATGTTGTTTTAACTGGAGTTGGGGCATGGTATAACCGGAATGCGATCACTCAATGAACCGCGCAATATGCCCGCAGGAGAGGGTGAATGACCTGTTTAGCCGTAAGTCTGCTTATTTATGCCTCATATTACTGCCTGTTCGCATCCGCATCCTCGTCAGGCACCTCCGTCAGACTGCTTCTTTCCTTCGTCATGAGTTGTGCGCAGATAGTCCTGACAGAACTGGCATTGGGGCTGGCACACCAGTTGCATCTCTCCTATCTGATCGTCGCCAATCTTCTTCTAGCGGGCATTGCCTTGCTAGCCGCCTGCCGCCGCGGGACACCCCCCCTGCTATCAGTGCTGCGAGATGACATCACCCGCTGCAAACTGGCCATGTCGGCAGCATGGGATCCCTACACCATCATTCTTGGCATACTGACCGTCCTTACCTACGGGTGGATCACCATTTCAGCGTATTACCTCCCCCCCCGTGGCATAGATGATCTTGTCTATCACCTCCCGTCAATTTTCGAATACATACAGACACACAAAATCAGCCTGCTGCCGGTTGAGCTACGTTATCAATACGCCTTCCCGGAAAATGCCGAACTGCTGTTCCTCTGGCCGACGGTATTCGCCGGCAACCAGCGCATGGTTGACGGAGCAAACATCCCCTTCGTGATTGTTTCCATCCTGGCAATGTATGCACTCCTACGCCAATTCGAAATCAAGACAAGGGAGTCACTGTTTGCTGCCCTGCTCTATGCGCTCTGCCCTGTGGTCATGATGCAGGCGGGGGTCAACTATATTGACCTGATAGTGTCACTCTTCTGTCTGCTTGGTCTCTATTTCGCCATCCTTTTTTACAACGATCGCAGCACCACCTTTCTCTATGCCGCCGGAGTCTCAATCGGCCTGATGCTAGGCATGAAATACACGGCCCTACTGCTGGCTCTTCCCATGCAACTCCTCATCCTTCCGGGGTTCATAAGGGTTGGATGGCGTCATAAATCCGGCTATATCATGGTAATCGTCCTGCTGTGCGGCTGGTGGTACGGCAGGAACATGGCTCTTTTTAATGACCCGTTTTACCCATTGAATTTACTGGGACCTATGGTTGGGAAATCGGGAGGGATGGGGATTTCAGGCAACATCAGGGGAAACCTTACCCACTGGGTATCGACGCATCTGGTCGAGGATGCCGGTATCGGCAGCTATGACGGCGGTTTCGGCCTGGTCTTCTGGGGAGTCGGCTTCTCGTCCTGGCTCTACTATCTGGCCTATTCCACCGCAAGGTACCGCAGTGCAGGGATGGCACGGTTTGTGGTCCTTTCCTACCTCCCCACAGGTTTTCTCCTGCTGCTCTCCGTTTCTGAGGCGGAAGTACCATTCATGGGGAGGCTGGCCATCATCGTTGTAGCCATCGCCCTTTTTTCGCTTTGCGAAACGATGAAATGCCTCAATGACACACGGTGCGTTGCCATTGTCAAGATCACCTGCATCCTTCTCTCTTTGCTTAACATCGGCCTCATTACAGTCTCAATAAAACCCCACTACAGCCTGGCCGCGGTGATAAAGGACAGGATGAGACAGCAGTATCCGCCTGACTTCAAATACGCTGCAACGGCAGAACGAACCGCCCGGGCAGAGCACGGCTACGTATGGGAAACCCTTGACCTTCTGACCAATAACGACAAGACCGGCCTTTATTGCCACATTATCAGCGACCCCCTCCTCTTTTCACCCGCACCGGTCTATGGAAGCAACCTGCAAAACCGTGTCGCTTATATGCACCCGTCCTCGCCAGGCAAGATAGACGCTTATGTATGTACCTACTATTCGGGATTCAGGAATATCAAACTCGACGCAACCACCACCAGCTATGATATTGTGGCCGATCGGGAATATATTGTCGCGGCGAACTGGCTTCACGGCTGCCTTATCCTGAAGCGAAGCATCTATGAAAATAAGGACAAGCAACAGCTTCTGGCCTCTTATTACAAACGGACCTGGCCGGATGCCATCACCGCCGCGATGCAGATCTCCCCGATGCTGGACAAGGATACTCCGGTTGTCACTTCCAGCCAGGTAGGCCATGGGCTGCGATATCTTGATATGACCGCGCAGAGAAAGGATCGAATCGTAATGACCCCCTACGCACTGCAGGAGATGGTCGCCCTCAGACAACAGATCCGCAAGTGCTACACCATCGGCAAACCGCTTCCAGGGTATAAATCTGCCAATGTTGGCCGATTCGCTTACAGGAATGACGAAATAACCCTCTATCTGAACAGCAAAGAGTAGCGCATGAAGACAGACAAGAGACTCTCAAGAATCAACAGAATAGTAATCATGATAATTCTCGGGACCTTCACCGCAGCAGAACTGATGTATCTGGCTCCTGAATATAAATGGGGATTGAGCGAGGTACGGGAGATCGTCGCCATGATTCTCTCGTAAAGAGTTAAATGCAGATTTATCGCAGACGCTCCAGGAGGCGGAGCAAAAGCCCTTTCTCCACCTCCAGAGCGGCCTCGGGGCAGAGTTCGCGACAGCAGAAGCAGCGGATGCAGTGGCGGTAATCCACCCCGATCCGCCCCCCCTTGA
>CALMOE010000183.1 GCA_937871715.1 uncultured Geobacter sp.
GAGTGCAACCTTGCCAAGGTTGAAGTCGCGGGTTCGAATCCCGTTTCCCGCTCCAGTTAAAACCCAACTACTTTATGGTAGTTAGCTATTACCGGCCCTTGGGTCTCACTGTAAGTCTCACTGTGAGGAACAAGGGCCGCAGCTTTTTCAGGATTCAGGAAGTCTCCCCCCAGATACTCCAGGATTGCCAGCCTCTCTTCCACCAACCCCTGACGATACCGCCCGTACACTCCATAAATCATCTTCTTGTCCCGGTGTCCCATGACCTCCACCAGCCGTACCGGAGTCATGCCGACGACCAGCGCCCACTGCACCAGAGAATGACGGCAGGAATACGGCACCTTGTTGGTCAAGCCTGCCGCACTTAAGGCAGGATTCCAGACGGTTTTCCTGTACGAGCCGAAGTTGAAGGGCTTGCCGTCTTTCATGGTAAAGACATATTCTCCTAGTGATGCCGAAGCTGCCGTCATGAGCCGTTTCCTGATGCCTATGGTCATCGGGATATCCCTTTTCCGGTACTGGGTCTTCAGCTTCTCTTTCTCCTCGCCCTTCACAATGGAATTGCGTACCTGAAGGATTTGGGTGGCGATGTCGGATTTCCTGAAACCCCGAATCTCGCTGGCAATCATCCCGGTCATCAGCAGGATTTCCGTTACCGGGTGGTAATACGGGTCCATGTTGTCAAGGAACTGCTGCCATTCACCAAGCAGGAAGATTTCCCGCTCCTGCTTCACGTCCTGCACGCCGGTTTCCCGAATCTGCTTCTTTGCCGCCCGGAACGGGTCGCGCAAGTCCCACTGGTACTCGTCGCAGGCATCCTCAAAAATCGCCTTGAGCGGTATCAGTACATTGCGCTTGCGGTGGGCCGACAGGGACTTGCCCTTGTTCTTCCCGTCCTGCCAGCACATGTTGTCCACGAACTCCCGAAGTTTCACCCCGGTAATACGGGCAAAAGGGAGCTTGCTGAAATGTGGCAGGAGCCAATAGTTGATGTCCTTCCGGTAATCGTCCTGCTTCCCCTTGGAGAACTTGGGAAGAACTGTCTCCATCCACTGCTTTACATAAGCGCCGAACGTCACATGCTCCGGCTCAGGGTGGTACTCGCCCTGCTCCTTCTCCGAGAAATACCTTTTCAACCCATTGTCGGCATCGGGAAACGTCTCCGCAAAGCGGAACGTCCTGAGTCTGATTTTCTCGCCAATCTTGTTAAGGAACTGAGTGAGCTTTTCCCGGTTTTCTGTTGTGTCGGTGTGACCTGACGACATCCTGACGCGGCGTTCATGGTAGTAGATGTCGATGTAAAGGAAAGTGGAACGCTTCATTTTGACGATGGAACCGAAAGCCGGTTTCGCCTCGACAGACTGCAAATTGAATACTTTTTTCATGTCATTTCTCCATAGGCTATCCTCCTTTCTATCCGGCTATGGATAGGCGAAAAGATAGCATAAACGTGTTATTTTGTCAAGTAAATCGAATAGTTAGCAATTAGTTAAATAAAGCCTTTCCCCGTCAAACATCAAAATTGATCCTCGAACCGTACCGGTGGCGCTTGCGGGGTTCCGGAGCTACCGGTTCTTCGCTGACAACTGCCATTTCCTCGCTGTCTGTTTCCTGGCAATCCTCATGGAGCCGTTCAACAAGGTCCCGGCACCAGTGAAAGCGGATGACCCGTTCAATCTGGATATAATGCCGACCGGGGCGGAGCCTCCCGGAACGTATCCATTTCCAGACAGTCGTCTCTCCTACCTGCATGCGAGTGGCAAACTGCTCAAGGGTGATAATCTCTAGAGCCGGTTGCTCGATGCGGCTGCCGGAGAGACTGACAACCAGCCGCTCCAATAGCTGCTCAACTGACATATGTTCGGGCGGGAGCGAATCCATGAATGCCTCTAAACGAATCCACCAATTGCCCGGCGCTTTTCGATGATGAATCCCGCCTTCACGAACTCCGTCATGTAACCAATACCGAAAATATTGGCATTCGCTCTGCTCGACCCCTGGAAGGCCAGCCTGAAGCGCGGCTCTTCGCCTATCCTGGTATCTGGGGTTACTGCAATCATTGACAGCCTGTAGAGAAGGTCAAGGACAGGCTTCATTTCAACTTTCATATAGCCCTTGCAGGCCTTACGCAGCCCGTTACAGGTGATACCCAGAGCCTCCTGCCGCACTACCTTGTACCTGGACAGCTCCCATCCGTTGTCGCCCTCTACCCAGCGGGGAAGGAGCATGTCGGTTTCTCCAAGCTCGTACACGGGCGATACAGATTTTATACGCACCCTGTTCAGGGCGCATACGACCTGCGCAAACAGTGACAAATCGGCAAAACTGATGTCCTTACGGTGACGTGTATCCATGACTATTCACCTCCTTCCCTAAATGGCGACATGAAGCGAACAAGTGTCAGCTCGTCGTGCTCGTGGGGGTCATAGAAGAAGTTGGGGCGACGGTAATAGCGCCGGTAATCGCCACTCATCAGAAACTTGTTCAGCATGATATCCGGCAGGCGTGGAACATGGTCATAGAGGTAATCAGGCTTTATCCTGGCCTTCACCTCTGCTTCGGCGCACAAGGGAGCGAGCCGGTAGCCCAGCCAGCGAGATAGTGAAAGTACCTGTTCAAAGCCGTTCCGGGCATAGCGGACGGAATACACGAATGACCCGACGAGCCGGTCAAGCTCCGTAATCTTGTACTTCAGGGGAAAGTTGCCATGAATGAAGGTCTTGACCGACTGCTTGAATTTGCTTATGTGGCGCTCGTCAACGGTAATCTCCAACATCCTGTGGGTGACAATTTCCACCTTCGGTGATTTGTTGCCGATTCTGACACCTTTTCGTGATGAAGGTACTTTTTCCTGTGTCTCGGTACGCTTGATCCGGTAGGCGAGCACAACAGCGGATTCCTCTCGCAAATCGATGCAGTCATAAAATGGCTTCTTCTCCAACCGGAAAAGCCGGTTGCCGACTCGAAGAGTTTCCCTGTCGCCCAGATGGCTCAGCATAATCGGGTCAAAGAGCGAGTTTGCCAATTTGCCGGTAACGCTATCCCTTCCGTAATAGGCACGGAAGAGCATTTCAAGGGTATCAATAAGTCTTGCGTCGCAAATATTCAGTATGTTCAGGTTCTCGCGCAGCACCAGTGAATCATGAACGCGCGGATGCTCTTCAACACTTAAGAAATGCCGTCCGACATGTGCGGCGGTATTGACACGAAACCATGTCAATACATGGCCGTGATGCCAGTCGAACCCCATACTGTTCAGCTGCTGCTGAAGTATCGGGGCAATGGTAATGAGACTCTGAAACATGAGAGTCATGTCTTCATAAATTGCTGCTGACCGGCTCTCATGGAAATAATGCTCGGTGCACCTTGCGGCGAATGCGCGGCACGGAGCGCTTTGCACCACTTCGGTCAATTCCTTGTCATAGAAAACTAGACAACGGGCAATTCCTGCCAGGAGATACCGAAGCCGGAGATACATGTTGAAACCGTCGCCGGGGGGGATGATGGGAAGCAATTTAGCCATTGTTCCCCCCTTTCTCCCTGAGCTGAGTTTTCATGGACTTTCCCAACTGGTCGAGCTGCTGGTTTAACCACTTGCTGAAATCGTCACGAAAGCAGATGGTGAACCCATGTGCTTTCGCCTGCTGCTTCAATGACTCAAGACGTGCTGCATCTTCGTCGCACATGTAAAATGTAATGCGCGACCGCTTGCTGGATTTTTTGCTGAGTGATGCCATGTGTTACCTCCGTTCATGGTGCCGTGGGGGTTAGGGTTATCGTGAACAAACCGATGTGCCTGACCCGCACCATGCGGACACCGTGAACTGGGATGAGATAACAGAAGGCCGGTATTCATCCGAACTGCCGTAATGAATTGTGTGTTGGGGGCGAATATGGGAGGGGGATTTTTGGAAAAAGAAAATGGCCATGTCCGTTAGACATGACCATCACGAATTAAGGCGCACTTCTCCCCTAATCAACCTCAGAACTCGCCTTAAGGGGATATCAGGCGTCCCAGGCGATTCTGACACACGTGTAGTGAACTACCTACACAACTGGTGCTTCCACAAGGGATGCACCGGACAACAGGTTTAATGTGGTGATAAGGGGAAAATCCCACAGTGTGGGATACCTGTTTAACAGGTTGAATAATGTATACCATGCCTAAATTGATTTCACAAGAAAAAAATCTGAAAAAAGTAAATGATTTCAGTATTATAACTATTGGTATAGTGTGCCGGGTCAAATTCGGCGCAATCGATTGCGAAGGTTGCTACCGGTTTGGTGCTCTCATTGTCGCCATTTTGTTGTCACTGTGTTGTTCAAGATGGTGGCTTTTTCAACCGCAGAACTGACACCGGCACGGTGGCAGTTCTGAACTTGCCGGAATCACCCTTGGGTGGTTCCGGCAAAAGATTATATCCTTGCGATTTCGCAAGGATACTAAAGCATGAATGGAGCGGATTATTAGGGGTGAAAAACGCCGTAGATTAAAATGAGTGGCATCGGGTAGCATGAAAATACAATCGCTAAGAATTTGACCTCGGGTCTACAACCGCCAAGAATTTGGCCTCGGGCCTACATCGCTGAGAATTTGGACACCGGTCCAGAAAGGAGACAGAATGACCTAAAAGACATACAGCTGATACCCCCCATTTTACCGGTGCTTTCTTGCCGTTAACATATCAGCTGTAAAACTGCGCTAACCATACGCGCAAAAGCACTCTTAATCTCTTGAAACTGACTTGCCATCAGTAGTGACATTGCCTTGCCAGCTTTGTCGCAGTACGAAAGAGAAAGGGAGATGGGAAGGGAGCCGTATTCATCGAAATGATGGCCGTACGGTTCTGGGACCAGTGGCGGAGGCGAAGTGTCCTAAAGGGAATGCCAGTTCCCGGACACGGAGTGACCAGTCCATTGAGTCCACTTCCCAAGAGTTGAAGATAAGTCTGGAGCCGTGCGCCTGGATAGGAAATGCGTTAACTCCCCACAGGGGGAGACGAGGGGCTGAGAGTCACGTACTCTTGGACAACAAAGTGCTGGTAAGGCGGTCTCATAGGGATAAGTCGAATTTTGTCGCCTGGCAGCGACAAATGAAATGGCAAACGATGAAGCCTATGGGATTATAGCAGCCGGATAGAGGCCCGCGAGGGCTACTGGCAATTCTGCAACGGTGAACATTAGTGAAGCTCTTTCTTAAAATCTTATACCGCAAACCGAGTACCACGAGCCACGACGCTCCGTAGTGGGAAAAGCCATAACAGTGATGTGGACTGTATGTTGTGTAAGGAACAGGAGCCACCGGGACCAGAGTCATTTAAAAACGCATGCAGCGGTAAAATGCTGCCGTGGCGGTCTGCCCGCAAGGGTAAGTGCCATGTTCTGAATCAGGGAGTTAACCTGCAATCCTGGCAAGGGATTGTTGGAACCGGAGGTCTCGTAGTAACCTTATCAAGAAATTGATACGCTTGCGTCCGAATCTTGACTAATAATCAAGAGCACCTGACGGGTTGGCAACCAAGATGGGTAAGCGAAGGACAAGTGACATGCTGAAAAGGCATGTGGGCGAAGGGGGCTACTTCCCAAGCAAAAAGCAAAATGTATGGTGCAGTTCTGGTTTTTGAGGTCAGCTGTTTCCTGGGAATTTTTCCCGAACAGTGCAGTTCGTGGGTCTGGTTGCAACGACGCCGGTACTTCTCCGGATGTTACCGGCTCTGAGTAATCAGGTCGCCCACAAAAAAAGCGGCGGAGTGTAGGGTAACTGAAACTCCGCCGCATCTTTTTTTATTGATAGGACATCCAAAGGACTTTGAACGGACATTAAAGGCCCATGTATGGCCTTTAGTTGTAATATCAGTAGACCATTATAGGACTTTCACAGGCCTTTCATGTGCGGTTTGTGGTCGATGAATGGCCGATGTAGGGCGTTACAATAGTAAGCCGGAGTAGACGCCATATCTTCAGTAACGTTCCGCCATCACCCCTTCCGGCTGCTTCATCACATATAGCAGTAATAATTTTCTTTAAATCCGCAGAGTAGTGTTGGGCGTCAGAGTATAATGCCTTGCTCACATTCCTCGTTAATGCACTTAAAAGCTCTAATGCAAATTCAGAGCGCAATTCTTCCATTTGACGTAAAAAATTAGACTCCGTGTGCCACTTGCTGATCAGACCGCGGCGAACGCCAACAATTTCCTCGACCTCCGCAGTACCCAAGTCATAAATTGCCATAACCAGAGCAGCTGTAAATTTACGGCTGCTTAGCCCAACAGTTTCACCCTTGGCTTTTCCTTTGCGGACAGGCTCCACATATTCTTGAAGTTTTCTGTCTATAAATTCTTTCGCAAGTGTTGATGGCATGTTTGTAAAATTGCTCCATTATTTTACATTTATTGACAGAATGATGTATTAGCATTAACCTCAACAAAAATCAATCTTCGAGGTGTAAATTCAGTATGGCAAGTGAGTTAGGTGATAAGCTGCAACTCATCGAGGAACTTAAAGAAATAGTGGCGGTAGATGAAATGAGAAGAGCTGCTTCTGCCTCTTCCTGCGGCTCTATCCAACGTGAACACACATTGGCTGAGATTGGGGAAGTGATGAACCTTACCAGAGAGAGGATTCGACAAATTGAAGCAAAAGCATTAATAAAATTACAGAGAGGTCTTCGTGGTAAAGCTTTACGTGATTTCACTAAGCCATGAAACGGAAGGTGTCAGCACATTTCAACAGAGTTAACATTAAAGATAGCGAGCGACGTTAGACTATGGCTTATAGACATACCAGCAGAAAAACCCCTTACTCAAAAATGACCCTTGCCAAACTCAAGGAAATTGAGGCTGAGATACTTCAAAAGAATCCTAACATTGAAAGACACTTGACACTTTATCCTGAAGACGAAAAGAGGATATTGGGGCTTAAAAATGAGCACCAACGGATTCAAGATAGGATTGACCAAATCTGGAAAAATGCCTCAAACAGGAAACAGCAGGAACATAATGCTGCCGGTTTTTTCCAGAAATTATTTATAAATAAAAATCAACCAGAACTCACGGAATCTGAACTAACCGAACTTGCGAGTTTACGGCAAACGCTGGAAACAAAATTCAAGTACGGGTACGATTCCAATAAATACCAGGCTGCATTTGATGCAAACGAACGATTAAAAAGACTTCGACAGTATATTTCTCCAAAAGAGCAAAAAGAAGCCAAAAGGAAAACAGAAAGAGCAGTAATTGCCGCATACCATGGAAAGAGCCGCGAACTTGCCGGGCAAGTTAAGTCGGAAATAAGAAAACAAACGAAGATCGATTCCCATTGCCCTTATTGTGGTAACGATATCGGTAGCGACCCTCATTGCGACCATATCTATCCGGTAGCAAAAGGCGGCCTTTCGACACCACAAAATATGGTGTACGTCTGCGCGGACTGCAACATGAAGAAAACAGCCCTGACACTAACGCAATTCATCAAGAAATATGGCTATAATCGTTCAGATATTGAACACAGGCTAGAGATTCTGAATAAAGAGTACTAAAAATTCTTTATAGAGAGGTATTATGCGCCTTTACAGCGGTTCTTCTACTAGTGAACTCGAAGAATTAGCGGAGAAATTTTGGAATTCTCCCGATAAGTTAAAGAATGTCCTCGAAGAGTTAGGATGTCGAGGGAAAAAAGGTACTCAAAAAAATAGGGAGCGCATCTCTAACCTTAAGGAAAGTATTACTAATCGACTGAATCAAACTTCTGACCGAAGAAGGACTTCAGAAGACCCCTCTAACAATGAAACTGAAGTCCTAAAAAGGCAATTGCAAGATGCACAAAGACGTGCTGAAACTGCTGAACAAAAGATAAAAGAGTTGACGGCAGAACTCGACCGAAAACGTGCGAGACAAACCCATAGTGAGTCTGAAGAATTATGGCGAATTGTTGGCCTTGCATCCAATTGCCCCGACTTTGTCTTTGATGCTGCACGGAAAGCCTACAGGAAGAAACATCATCCTGACACGATGCATGGACGTACTGAGGCTGAAAAAAAAGCCGCAGAAGTAAAATTCAAGGAAATTGACAATGCATTCGATAAGCTATATGGAATGCGGCCAAGGTAGCTAACATGAATAATTGCTGTTGCTGAATGAAATGAATGTCATTTGATACTGCCGAGGGATTATGAGTAAATATTATAACGTAATATTTATCATACTCTGCTGAAGGCAAACTTTGTTTGCAAAATATGGACGATTATTTTTGGGTTGCAGAGAGATTCCCATTTTACGGTGATTATTGAGAATGGAAAAAACCAAACTGACATCAACTACATCTATTGAACAATACCAAGAACTGCGGGCTGCGCAAAACCGAACCAAAATTGCGAGTCTAATCTTCGAACGATATTATGAACGATATATTGAACCATTCAAGAATAATGCTGCCAAGCATGGGTTCAGCATGATGGCAATATCTTGTTTGATGATAGAATCATTATATGCGTTCAAAAAGGGTTGGAAAAAAACTGGGGAGCGAGGTGGACTTGTATTTGAAAAGTTCTTTTCAGAATCAAGAGTGTTCAAAGATTTCACGGGAAGCGGAGATGATTTCTATGCAAATGTTCGTTGCGGAATACTTCATCAAGGGGAAACCTATGCAGGATGGAAGATAACTCGAAAAGGACCTCTATTTGATAAGGCCACCAAAACAATCAATGCAACTAAGTTCTTGAATGCAATGGAAGATGAATTGAAAATTTATACAGATGTACTAAAAGAGCAGACCTTTAATTCTAGACCTTGGAAAAATGCACTTAGAAAGCTAGATCAAATATGCATAAATTGCAAGTTCTTACCGCCATCATGCACCTTTCAAGAACTACCACACCAATGATATGGATATCGAATCCTACATAAACCACTACTACCTCCCCGACCTCGCGCTACTCCTGAACTCCGAACCCAGCAAATCTGGCCCGAGTGGAATGCTGTGCGGCGCGACGATTGGCGAGAGTCTGCGGGAGCACAAATGTCGTGAGTTCAACGACATCTCGGCGTTTTTCTGTTGCCAGTATGCACTCAACCTCCTTGACTACGGCATAAGGAAGCACTTTATCATCGATCACCGCGATTGGCTCGCATCTGTCCCGCCGTTTGCCGACAGCACTGCCTGTAGCCTTTATCATGGTGGGGTAAGTAGCCACTCCTCCATGCTGGACTATTTACGGAGAGACTCTTCTGAAAGGAGCCTCGACCTCCGGATTGACAATGACCAACTCAGCCGCTACTTGACCTTTTTTCTCATGCATATCAACAGTATCAACCAAGAAAGAGAGTTTAACCGGTTATCGCCTCAATTGCTATGTGAAGAGTTGAATAAAGACATCGCCGGCCCTGAGTTCACCCTGACCTGGCCACCTATCGACATTGAGCTAACAATCGAACCTCCCCGTTTTGATCCGTGGAAGAACTTCCCGAAAGGCGTTACCCGTTATGCGCAAAAAACTGCAAATCCGCTCCTTGCCAACAGTCGGGAAGATGAAGAACAAAACCTTCCACACTGTCCGAAATGTGGCGGGACAGGAATTACTGATTCATTTCGCAAAAGGTTGAGGATCGCAAGGGAGGAACCCTGTGACTCTGACTCCGATGAAGACAAGATGTGTGCATTCTGCCGGACGTCCATGTTTCTGCGAGTCTGCGCTGCATGCGGCACGGAGAACCGGGGCGTCTACGAATGCCGGTCGTGCGGCAGATCGCTTGGTTCTATCACAGATATTACTCCCGATACACTTTTCATCGAAGAGGCTGCAGCCGACCCTGTCCAAGGGGGGCTGGAAAAAATACGTGAAGACATAACTCGCAGGCCGGACGACGCGGATGTTGAGCAAGCGGTCTCATCCGGCAAACGCCAGATGCAAAGCTACCCGGCGGGTTTTTTCGATCCAAATCGTTTCTTCGATGTATTGGACAAGGTACGCATGAAAGAGGGGTACTTTCTCGATTACTTTTACAGGGAGCCGGACGCAGAAACCTTTGGTAGCAGTCCGGACGTTTTCGCCCGCAAGATAGGCACCCCACCTCTTACCTGTGACAGGGACAAATCGACAATAGCGACGGTAGCTGTAGCCGATGCGCTGGAATTTGAGTACTTACCATCCGGCCTGTTTCAGCTGGCTCTGCTTGATGCCATACATGACAACTTCTACCGATTTGCCCACGCCAACTATGGCGACTATCGACCAATTCTGACCAGACGACAGTATGACGCCATACTTCAGGAAGAAACTGATAATCTGAAGCCGGAGGTTCTGCAACTGCTGCAACGCCAGGATATCCGCCCCCGCGTCGTCATGAACAGCCTCGACAGCGGCCATGTCACCATGTTCCATTTCAACAGGTATAAAGGATTCTTCTGGATTCGTTACGTTATAGCCGCTGGAAAAGTCAGTGACGGTGATTCTGAACAGATTGCCTGGCTACTTAATACGATCAAATTTTAAAATGGTAAATGCTCTTCGTCTTATTCTGACTAACCAATTGTTTCACATCACCTTTCTTGCCGTCAGTTTTCCCGTCATCATCCTTGCAGCAACCTTCTTTGCCCCAACGGTCGAACACGGCATTTTTGCTATGAGTATCAGCTTTACCCTGCTGTTCATCCTGTTTGCAGCCTACAACAAAGGGCACATGGGGAAAGGGCTACAGTTATCGGTCTGTTGTCTGGTGACAACCTGTCTCGTTTTTGTAACTGCATCTTTGCTGGATATTACTGACTTCTCTATTTCTGGCATTCAGCCGGAGGGAATAACCTTATTGCTGGCAGGAGTGACGGTTCTCCCTTTTGTCGTGGTGGTTTTTTATGTCTTTCTGAACTGGCGCTTGTTGATTAGATATATCTGGTGGTTCGCTGCGGTAGCGTTTTTCTGGTTTGCTCAAAGCGATACTGTTGCCAAGGTCATGTTGGAACTTCCTGAACTGCATCCGCTGGCGTTACCATTTTCCTGCTTAATAGTATTCTGTGTACTTACCCTCTATAAACAGCGACTCAGTGACAACTGTTATATGGCGCTACTGCTCACCTTATTAACGGCACTGCTTTATTCGATACCCTCTTCAAAGGGGAAACTGGTTTTATCTCTTCTGGAGAATTTCATCCTCCTTCTCTTTGGCCTGCAGTATCTGCTGGAAAGGCAACGTGCGCTTGTTGCCGGACGTATCCTCGTAGTATTTATCGCGCTGAGTGGCGTTTCTGGTATTTTTCAGGATTTACTGCACAAGGGACTTGGTATCAAAGAGGAGGTTGCAGGATTTCCCGGCCTCATCTGTTTCATGCTTGGGCTTTTCTGGCTTTGGCTCCAAAGGACCGAGTCTGGCAGAATTCTTCTTGCTATAGCTATTCTTACATACTATGTCTTCGGGCTTTACTGCATCCTGCCCAATGAGTATGCCTCTGACACAGTCTTGTTTACCCTGCTGCTCATGTTTATCCTGACTATCTTATGGTATATACCCACAAAAGTGACTGTTGATGACAGACTATGGGCGAAACGACTACGGCTCGTGGCTACATCCTGCGGAGTGCTGTTTCTTTTGGTGGTCAACAGCTGCCTGATTGCCATAATCCTGTTAATGCTTACCGCAAACATAGGACCAGCGCGGTTACTTGCTTCACTTAACAACACCCCACTCTGGCCAGGCGACCGTATATATTCAGCTATAGCACTTAAGGATGAGTATTTCTGGCAAGGCGAGACACGATCCTCTGCACTAGCAACTAACTCTAACGATATTGACGGATATGTTACCAATGCTTTGCCAAAGCGTGACCGTTACAGCTTTGTCACGACTACCTCCGAAGAAAAGGATCGTAACGCCGGATTCGTGACTTCGTACGGGTTTGATTATAAGCGAAGCAAGGAATCATTGATGGTATTAACCGTCAATCCCGGTACTGACGCCTGGAAGTCTGGCCTGCAAAGAGGTGACAGGATTATATCTATCAATGGAAATACTGTTGGCAGGAGTTCGAAAAGGATTCACAGTGTCACTGAAAGAACCGACAAGAGCTTGCGGTTACAAGTTGCAACCGTAGACGGAAGAACGCGTGAAATTAATGTTAAAGATGACCGGCATATGAATTTTCCGTCATTCAGCCGTACCTTCGACAGTAAAGCAGGAACAAAAGTTGGTTATCTGTACTTCTCTGATTTTGACGAGTGGCAAGAAAAACAAATGGAGAATATTTTCAGTAAATTCAAAAAGACCGGGATTCAGAATCTAGTGCTTGACCTACGATACAATGGCGGGGGCAGGGTTTCGGTGGCGCGCAGCTTGGCGGGTTATCTTGTCGGCACACAACACAAGGGAAAAATCTTTTTTGCGGATAGACACAACAGCCGCTACCCGGACAGAAACGGGGAGGACTATATCCCTGAGAAAAAATCTTCTCTTAATCTCAACCGACTTATTGTCCTTACTACCGGAGATACAGCTTCGGCAAGTGAAGCGATAATCTACGGCCTCAAGCCGTACGTTCAAGTCGTAACAGTCGGAGAAACAACATACGGAAAACCCTTTTTCATGTCTCCGATTGAATGCGGCAAAGTGGTGCTTGAACTTGTTACCGGTATCGGCACTAATGCCAAAGGTGAAACTGTTCCCGAAAGTGGCATCCGTCCTGATTATTTTGTTAAAGACGATCTGACACATCAACTAGGAGAACCTGAGGAGAAGTTATTGAAAAAGGCGCTAGAGTTGCTTTGATAATGCAATTAGCTAACTAACTCATGACACGATATCGTCTCACTAGGATTTCACTGCCGACACGAACTTAAGCACACTTTAAAGCACTTTGATAAAACCTAGCCGGATAGAAAAGCAAGATAACTCTCTGTTTATTCGTTGAAAAATCTATACTTGACAGACAGTTACAAATCTGCAATAAATTTAGATATGTCGGGTAGCGAGGATTCGAATCCCGTTTCCCGCTCCAATAAAATCAATAAGTTAGCCCCGGCTTTCGCATGTTCTTTCGCATGTAGCCGGGGCGCTTTACTTACAGCCTCTTTTGAAGTCCTTGCCGAAATAACCGAGAATCTGTAGCCGGTCCTTCTCCAACCCTTCAACATATCTGCCGTACACTTCGTAAATCATTTTTTTCGAAGCATGCCCCATGAGGTTCACCAGCCGGTTCTGGTCGGTGCGGATAGCCAGCGCCCACGCTGTGAATCGGCTTTCAATATAGACCCACTATCGGCGTCTAAGCATGACCCATGCATAGCTTTAACATACTGTTTTTACGATAAACATAAATCAAAGGTGGGTCACCAGAAACGCCGATGCTGGGTCAAAACTCGAAACCGATTCACACCCTGGGCAAACCGGAACTGCTGGCAGCGGTCCCTACCCTGCTCTTTGCCCTCAAGACCCGCTCCCTGGCCGGCACGGTCATGGTCGGCATGCTTCTCTACTGGGGAATAGGCCGCTTCGGCTGAAACGGCTACGCCGCTCCAGAGAACGGTTCGATTTCTATCCTGGAAGATGAACTGCTGACGCTTGCCCAACTTTACCGGGATCGCGGCGATTGCGAGAACTGCTTCGGCGGACTGAAGAACCGGAGGGGCCGGGGCGGATTGAATTCGATGGCCGGCAACATCAATTATCGTAGGGGTTGTAACGATTAACGAAACGGAGCTTGCCAGCCCCGCAAAAGAGAGATGTCAGGGTGAAGAAACCTCGAATGATGAGGCGGCACGAGAGGCCTGATCATAGCATCCCGAGATATTTCGCAGGAATTTGGCAATGCCGGCAAATTTTTGCCGCTCCTCGTCACTCTGAGAAAAGCTGCCGATAAGGCAGGTGTCACGGACACTCTTATAGCGATTGCATAATGCAATTCCTTTTTCAGAGGTTGAATAGAACATCTCCTTGCCTTTTTTCACGCCGGTTACCAATCCTGCGGCAACAAGCTTCTTGATCGAGTAGGATGCGAGATGGGTATCCTCTATATTCAGAATGAAGCAGATATCCGCCAGCCGTTTCTGCCTGCCGCGGTGATTGATATGATGGAGAATCAGTATGTCGAGTGGGGCCATGTCTTTTGCGCCGGCGGCACTCATACACCGGACCATCCAGCGCTCGAATGCGTGGAAGGCAATGATCAGCCCGAACTCGAATTCGGAAGATTCCGGATAGGACGTTGCAAGGTGGGCAGAGGTGACAATGCGCAGACTTTCGTCCGCACCTGATATTACCGGCGAACCGTCGCCGGAGTAATGATCGACTGGCATGCTAAATCTCCTCTGCTGGGCCTTACACGTCGTTCCTCTCGGTACAGTGCAGGCCCGCGCTGGTGGTTGGGGGCGCAACAGTTTGTGCCGCGAATCAGCCCCGCAGGTCAAGCATTTTTTGGACAAGAGGCTTTACGCGGGGGTAAAAAAGCTCCCTCCTCCCGATTCTCCCCGGTTACACCCCGCTATGACGGCACGGCGCTTTCCACAACCGGCTCCACAACGCAGAGGAGCTCGTTAGTTGTTACCGGAACCCCCTCTTTTGCATTGACTGATCCGACGACCCCCGCCATCGGCGCCTTGATTTCATTCATCATCTTCATCGCTTCCAGGATCAGGAGCACCTGGCCGCTCTCCACCGCATCCCCTTCCCTGGCCAAGACCTTCAAGACATTGCCCGCCATGGGGGATTTGATCTCCTGGCGGCCGGTCACCCCTGCCGACAACTTCTTGGCCAGCTTCTTCTTTTTCTCCTCCACCACTTCCAGCACGAAATGATCACCTTGAATGTCAACCCCGAACAGCTCACCGTTATCGGAGCTGTCGATATCCACTTCAAAGGATTTTCCGTCTATGATCAGGGAGAGCAGGTTGTCCTGGGGCTCATAATAGTCCACGAGGAACTCCCTGCCGTCCAGTAGAACCTTGTACAGACCGGGATGGCACTCCTCAACCCTGATGTTTCGTTCTTCGCCCTTGTGGGTAACGATGTATGCCATGGGGAATTACTCCTTCGTGATCTGGTAAATCATCAGCGCTTGATCCGGCCGCTCATCTTCCAGCCCGACTCGGCTGCCAGCAGGGTCGTGTCCGAGGTCGACATGCTCTTGCGGGCGCGGGCCAGGTCACGGCGGAAGGCCTTGATGGCCACAGCCAGCAGCGCCACATCCTCATGGGGTTTTTCCCGGGCGGCATCTTCCCTGACGAACGTGCTGTCGACAAAGGTCGTGTCGTAGTCGCCGGCCATGAAGTGCTCATTCTGCATGACCCGTTCACTGAACGGGAGGGTGGTCTTGATCCCCTTGACGAAGTATTCGGAAAGCGCCCGGCGGGCGCGGCTGATGCAGCGCTCACGGGTGCTGGCCCAGATCACCAGCTTGGCCAGGTGCGGGTCGTAGAAGACAGGAACGTCGAAGCCTTCGTACACGCCGGAATCGTCGCGTACTCCAGGCCCGCCCGGCGTACGCAGGCATGTAATCCGTCCCGCGCTGGGCAAGAAACTGTTGTCCGGATCCTCGGCGTGAATGTGGCACTCGATGGCGTGGCCGCGGATAAAGACATCCTCCTGTCGGAAGGCAAGGGGCTGGCCGGCGGCCACCCGGATCATCTCCTTGCACAGGTCGGTGCCGGTAATCGCCTCGGTGATCGGGTGTTCGATCGCCAGGCGGGTGTTCATTTCCAGGAAAAAGAACTCCCGGGTTGCCGCCGAAACCAGGAACTCCACCGTTCCGGCCGAATCGTACTCCACCGCCCGGGCAATCCGGACGGCCGCTTCCCCCAGCTTCCGGCGCAACTCGTCGTCCACCAGCGGGGAGGGCGCTTCCTCGATCATCTTCTGGTTGCGGAACTGGATGGAACATTCCCGTTCCATGAAGTGGATGATCTCCCCCTGCTTGTCACCAAATATCTGGACTTCGATGTGGCGGGGTTTTTCCATGAAGCGCTCCAGGTACACCGCACGGTCTCCGAATGAATTGAACGCCTCGGAACGGGCGGCCCGCACCATCTTCACCAGATCCTCCGGCCGTTCGACACTGCGCATCCCCTTGCCGCCGCAGCCATTGACCGCCTTGACCATCAGCGGATAGCCGATTTTCGCGGCCCATTCCCGCGCCTGCTCATCGTTGTCCAACTCTTCCACCATGCCGGGCACCAGCGGTACTCCCTGTGCGGCAGCTACGCTCCGGGCCGCGGTTTTGCTGGCCATGGTCCGGATGGCGTGGGGGTTGGGGCCGATAAAGGTGATCCCTTCGGCCGCGCAGAGTTCGGCAAAATCGGCCTGTTCGGAAAGGTAGCCGTAGCCTGG
>CALMOE010000184.1 GCA_937871715.1 uncultured Geobacter sp.
CTCTTTTTCAACGGCACGAGGCCTGGCATCTTGCGACAAGAACTCGAAGTATATGCTGACCGCATGAGCGGCCTGCTGGCACTGGGCCGCTGACTGCCCTTTGTTCTTGAGTTTGTCGAGAAACAGTTTCACCTTTAACGTCTGGTCCTGCTCGTTCAGATACTTGTCGGAAAAATCATAATAATATCTCAGCCACTTTTTATAGTATTCGACCTGCCCCCGGGGAACGTCACGAGCACTCAACAGGGCAACAAAACCGGTCATCACTTCAGGCGGCACAGATACCATTTCGATCACTCCTCAAGGGGGCTACATTAACGACTCCAAGCGGGTGCTCGATTGCGACTACTACCACGTGATCATCACCCTGGACAGCGCCTTGGACAGGCTCTGGCTGGCCAATGTCCGCGCCATGACGGACACCCTGTTTCAGACGGCACGGGATACGATCTTTGAACTCATGGGTGACCCCAAACACCTGGGAGCGGAGCCCGGCATGACCATCGCCCTGCATACCTGGGGGCAGATGCAGGGGTTGCATCCGCACGTACACTGCCTGGTCACCGGCGGCGGGCTCGCGCCCGACGGCACGTGGCGCGCCGTGAGGGGCGGTTATCTCTTGCCGGGCCGGGTGGTGCGCGATCTGTTCCGGGGCAAATTCATCGCCGCGGTGCGCCAGAAGCTGGAGCTTGGCAAGCTCGCCGTGCCCGATGGAGAGCGGCTGCAGCAGGTGCTGAACCTCCTCAACAAGCTGGGCCGCAAGAAGTGGAACGTCTGCATCCGGGAGCGCTACGAGCACGCCAGAGGGGTGTTGACCTACCTGGGGAGGTACATGCGCGGCGGGTCGATCTCAAGCAAGCGCATCGTGGCCTGGAATGAAGAGACGGTCCGGTTCCGCTACAAGGACTATCGCGAAGACGACGAGGGGGGCGGCAAGAAGACCAAAGAGCTGGAACTGCCGCTCAACGACTTCGTGCGCCGGGTGCTCATGCATGTGCCGGAGCCGGGGCTAAAGGTCGTCCGCTCCTACGGGATCATGGCCGGCAGCCGCCGGAAGGATCTGAACAGCTGCCGCGAGATGCTGGGACAGGGGCCGGTTGAAGAGACCGAAGTCCGCACCTGGCAGGAGTGTGTGGCAAAGCTGGGGGACAAAGACCCCAGCCGGTGCCCGGTCTGCGGGGCGAGACTGATTCAGAAAGAGGTGTTCCGCCCTGATTTCAAGGGCGTGACCAGGAAGTTTCCGCTGGCGGATGCAGCATGAACGGGCAAAAAAACAGATTGATGATGGTCAGTCGATGATGACGCACGTCTTAAAAACAGGAAAAACGAATCCTATGGGAGAGTCAAAGGCAAAGCAGAGAACCGGGCTGGCCCAAGACAGGAACAGTTTTCCTCCTAGCAACAAATTAACGACTGAAAAACAGTAAAAGCAGGCACGGCAGAGACGAGAAAACTCCATAGCTCCGATCAACGGCGCTATGCTCAACACCGGGATACACCAGACAAGCTGGTGATCCCCTAAAACGTTAGGCAGAATAAGGAATGAACATGGAAGATAGGAATGTCGACCCTAAAAAAGAAAGATTGGCTCTTATCTTATTGGCGATACTTCCTTTATCCGTTGGATGTATGTTTTTCTTTCCTGGGCTCTATTTTTTAAAGCGATCAATAGAAGACTTACTCATAAATAATAGGCCATTGGATTTAGTTTCAGTTTATCTTATAACATTTACACTTTCAATCGGAACCATACTCCTGTTATTGGCGTTCAAGTTTGTCAGAGGAAATATCGAAAATCAGTCTGTATCCTTTTCTGTCTTAACAATTGTAAGCTTATTTTTTATTGCTATAGCAACAACTGCAGTAATTCTAGGTCTAGTATTTCAACAAATGCCTTCCGGCAGTACGCTTGGTCGCGCAATCGGTGGTGGATATGCGCTTGGTGGTTTAGGACTCTGGTGTGCGTTCAAGCGAAAGAAAGCGCCTAACCAGAAAAATACACCTGACCAAAAGGCCGTCAGGTGATTTTCCGACCCGTTGGCAAGGCAATAAAAGCATGAATGGAGCAAAGACCGCCAAAATGGAAATTTTAATGGATGAGCTTCTTGGAAAACCGTTTCAGGAAATAAATATTACCGACGAACAACTAGCTTTGGCTTTCGATTTCGAGAGAATTCAAGAGGCTTTTGACTATGTGTCACTAAAGAAAACACGAGGAATAGACGGCACTACAATCGAGAAATTCACCGCTAACAAAGATGAAAACTTTAAAATCATTAGACAAAAATGCATTGAAGGGACTTATAACTTCGCTCCATATCTTCAGAAATTGCAAACTAAGGGTAAAGGGAAGGCGCCTCGTGTAATATCTATCGCTACTATACGCGATAGAATTGTTTTACACATAATTAAAGCACTACTACAAAAAGCTTTCCCTGAATGCGTCAACCGAAAACTTCCCAATAATTACGTTAAAGAAATCAATGAGTTCTTCAGCAAGCATGGCGATGATGAAAGCCTGTGCTACTACAAAACAGACATAAAGGGGTTTTACGACACAATCCCCCACAACGATCTTATAACTACTGTTGCATCAAGAGCCGAATCTCCGCATTTTTTGAGGCTATTGGAAAAATCAATCAAAAACCCCACAGTTAGCTTCGGGAGTCAGCGCGCAAAAAAAGAGGATCACAATAAAAAGGGGGTTCCTCAAGGACTGTCAATTTCAAATATTTTGGCAGATATTTATCTGAAAGATTTTGACATTACTCTTGCTGGGCTAGCGTCTGAATACTATCGATTCGTTGACGATATAATTATCTTCAATTTCGGCCCAGAAAAATCATGCCTGCGCAGTAATATACAAGATCAAATAAAGTCAATCGGGCTCGAGTTAAATGAAACCAAGACTGTATGTAAAAGCGAGGACAGGACTTTTGAATATCTTGGATATACGGACCGGCTAGGGGGACGTAGTTAAGTTAGTTGACTTAGCTGCGCTCTTTTGCTAATCTTTCCGCCATGCCAAGAACAGCCCGT
>CALMOE010000185.1 GCA_937871715.1 uncultured Geobacter sp.
TCGATGAGCCTTCAATGGGGCTTGCCCCGCTTGTTGTTCAGGAGATATTCGCCGTTATAGAGCGGCTGAGGAGGGAAGAGGGGACAACCGTGCTCTTGGTTGAGCAGAATGCCAAGGCTGCTCTGAAGATGGCCGATCGTGGATACGTTCTGGAGACCGGCAAGGTGATCATGGAAGGGGAGGCGTCTGAGTTGCTGGAAAACCCAGAAGTGCAGCGTGCCTATCTGGGCAAGGAAAAGAAAGAGATCTGGGAGCGCTAAGGTGGATGCTCCCTCTGAGAGGTGTTATGGAAATCTGGGACAGAGAACATGAGTGCATGTCTAGGGAGGAGTTGGAGCAGTTGCAGCTGGAGCGGCTCCAGGCGACTCTCCATCGTGCCTTCAAGAACGTTACCTGCTATAGGAACAAGTTCACCAAGGAGTCGATAGATCCGGACGATATCACGTCTCTCTCCGATCTTGCCAGGCTCCCATTCACCACCAAAGAGGACCTGCGGTTGAACTACCCTTATGGGATGTTCGCCGTGCCGCTGCGTGAGGTCGTCAGGATTCACTCCTCATCCGGTACAACAGGCAAACCGACTGTGGTTGGTTATACCAAAAACGACATCAGGACCTGGTCCAACCTTGTTGCCAGGTTCATGACAGCCGCTGGCGTAACTCACGATGACGTCGTGCAGATTGCCTTCGGATACGGCATGTTCACCGGCGCCTTCGGGCTGCACTATGGTGCCGAAGCTATCGGTGCTTCGGTCATCCCCATGGGAGGAGGTAACACCGAGAAGCAGATCATGATAATGCAGGATTATCGTTCATCAGTATTGGTCTGTACCCCAAGTTACGCCATGACGATAGCCGATCGTATGGAACAGCTGGGGATCGAACCAAAGTCTCTCTCATTAAAAGTTGGACTTTTTGGTGGCGAGCCCTGGTCGGAAGCTATGCGCACCGAGATAGAGAACAGGCTTGGTATCATGGCTACAGACAATTACGGCCTGTCAGAGGTGATTGGACCGGGTGTTGCCGGAGAGTGTCGCTACAAGTGCGGCATGCATATCTTCGAAGATTCTTTCATTCCAGAGATCATAGATCCAGAGAGTTGCGAGGTATTGCCGCCCGGAAGCGTTGGAGAGTTGGTTATCACAACGCTGACCAAGGAGGCGTTTCCCATGATACGTTATCGTACACGGGATATCACCAGCCTTGATTATGAGCAGTGCGCCTGTGGTCGAACCCATGTACGGATGAAAAAGACCATGGGAAGAAGCGATGACATGCTCATTATCAAGGGGGTAAATGTATTCCCCTCGCAGATAGAGGAAGTTCTCGTCGCCATGGAGGGGTGCGAACCCCACTATCAATTGGTGGTAGAGAGGAAGGGGAGCTCCGACATCCTTGAAGTTAGAATAGAGGTCACTGAGAAAATATTCTTTGACGAGATGAAGATGCAGCGTGCATTTATGGAAAATGTGCAGAGGAAGATCGAGTCAGTTATCGGCGTAGGCGTTACCGTGAGGCTTGTCGAACCGAAGTCGATTCCGCGTTTTGAAGGCAAGGCGTCAAGGGTAATTGATAATCGTAAGATATAGTTTTGCTCTGTATTTTGTTGTGGAGAGAGCCGGGTGGAACGCAACTGATTCCACCCTTTTTTATGTCAGAGTGCAAACTTGACATAATATATCTTATGGGACGCAAATAGTCTGGCTGGAATACCTGGGCAGTCTGTGGGGGGGTCGCTTATGCGGCGTCCCCTGTTTGCGTTCCGGAGGGGCATTTTCGTAACGTCTCGTCGATCAGCGAAGCAACCTAGCGGCGTGGCTCTGACACGCCGTGTAGTGGCGGAGCTGATGGCCCCACCAGCGCGATTAGCGATGGTGGAAGCGAAGGCGTTAGCCGAAGCTGCGGCCTTTCCTTCTTCGTTCGATAAAGGGCGGCTAGTGATACCGTCCTTTTGTTCCAATTTCGGTATTTTTGCTGTCCCTGTTGATTCTTGCAACTGGCTGTTTTGGAATAGGAAAAGCTGCGTTTTTGGTGGGAATTATGTCGGACAAAATCAGTAATTGCGTCGGACAAAATTAAAGAGGTGTGTAAGTGCTTAAAAATAAAAAGAAAACTGCGCTACGGCTCGTTAATAGCAAACCCGGGCCGAAAAAGAAAGCAAAAAAGCTCTCTACCAAGATCACCTTCCGCCTTGAGCCGTCAATGTATGCCGAGTTTGTGGCCTATTGTGAGGAAGTTCATCAATCTCCTTCAGATCTTTTGCGTTCCCACATAAAGGCCACTCTCGACAGTCAACGCCGTATCAAGCTGTATGGGAGGGATTTATGACATTTCAGCGACTTAACCAAGATCGCAAGGTTACATTCCGCTTGGATGACGGTCGGTTTAACGAACTCGATCAACTTGCTTTTCGTCACGGTGTGTCAGTGTCCTCGATCATTCGCCATTTGGTCATTCGCTATCTTGAGGAGTCCAGGCGCTTCAATCAAGGAGGTGTGTTATGAATAACCGCCCTACTCTTCCTTCACCCTTCCCTATCGATTACGGAAAAGTTGCTCATGACGTACATCGGTTGCTTAACCCGTTGCATACGGATTTTGCTCTTGATTATCACGTCTCGGAAGTTCGCGACGGATATGTATTTCTGTCCTTTGCCCTTCCTGAAGGTATGACACGGACCTTTGTTGCATTCCTTGAGTCAATGGCCGTCTTCTTTCGCTTCGTCGATGTCAAGGCCCGGGCCGCTTCCAGCCAAGTCAAAATTCATTCTTCCGAGAAGATCACTACGAGTGAGCGCCTACAGGCTGCTTTTCGTGATGAGGTGCTTTCCCTGTATGACGGATTTATCGGTCAGGGCCTAGATCCGAAAGATGCTCTTAAGCGAACAAATTCAGCTTTGAAGAGCCAGAATAACCCTTGGGCTACATACGACATCGTTCAAGGGGTTGTTCGTTCTTCTGGTCGTTTCAGGACTAAAAGAGGCCGTCCACATGGGAATGAGCGCAGCGAATAGGGACTTGCGCGCCAGACTGGAGCGCAAGGCAAGTCCCGTTCCCTTGTGGGCGGGCAGCATTTGGGGGGAAAGGAGGTGATTGTAATGGGTGTGAAGCATTCGATTTTCGATTTTGTCTTTTGTTCTCGTTGTGGTTGTCGGCTCGGAAACCCTCTCCGGTTGTCCCTGATCCCTTTTGTTAACCGCTTCGGGACGCTTTGCAACGACTGCCGTGATGATGGTTTGAAGAATTTTGCTGTAGTGAAATAAAAAATAATTAATTGCATTTGTCGGCGGTGTGGGTGTATATGTCCGACAATTTTAGCCCGACAATTTGGGTAAGGGGAATCTGTGTTGTTAGAGCTGCTTAACTTACGTAAGTATATCTTATGGGACAAACAGCGATACAGGAATCTTTATTGTGCCTAATGACGCAGCATATCAAGGAGAAAAAGAGCCGTCTCAAAGGCGATGAG
>CALMOE010000186.1 GCA_937871715.1 uncultured Geobacter sp.
AGGGGAGGATGGCAGGGGTGGTGGCAACCATGGGGGTAGCCTCGGCATATCAAGTGGTGAAGGCCTTTTCCACCTACTTTGAACTGACAAACCTGGCGGAGAGCAACCACCGCAAGCGTCGACGCAGAGCCGCGCTCCTCGCCGGTGGGGGAGACAAGCCCGGTTCCGTGCGCGGCACCCTGGCGCGCATGCAGAAGGCCGGAATGTCGGCCCCCGAGGCCCTTCGCCTCCTGGAAAGGGTGCAGGTGGTGCCTGTCTTCACCGCCCACCCCACAGACGTAGCCAGGAGGGTGGTCCACTTCAAGCGGCGGCGCATTGCAGGGGAACTGGAGGCGCTCGACCGTCTCCCCCTGGCCGATGCCGCGGCAAGCCAGGGACAGATCGCCATCCTTGCCGAGATAACCGCCCTCTGGCAGACCGACGAGGTTCGTCGCCGCAAGCCGACCGTCATGGACGAGATCAAGATGGGGCTGGATCACTACCCCGACTCCCTCATCGCACCGATCCACGAGCTGTACGAAGAGCTGGCCGCTGCCTTCCGCATTGTCTACGGCGAGGAGGTCAACCCCGACGCGCTCCCCACGGTGGTCCGTTTCGGTTCCTGGATCGGCGGCGACCGTGACGGCAACCCCCACGTGAGCGCGGACTCCACCAGGGATGCCCTGGAAAAGGGGAGGGAGATCATCCTCGGCGAATATCTTGCCTCCATGGATGAGCTGCGCCGCCTCCTGACCCCTTCCGTCTGCCGCCAGGCTGTAACCCCGAGCCTGGCCGAGAAGGTGAAGAGCTACCACGATAACCTCTCCATGTTCGTAGAGGAGCGGGATGTCATCCCCGAGTGGGAGCAGTACCGTCGCCTGGCAGGCTTCATCCTCCACCGCCTGCGCCATACCCTCCATGAGCCGGAGCATGCCGACTCCTACAGGTCGGCCGGAGAGTTCCTGGCGGACCTGGAGCTGATTGCCGAGAGCCTCCATGCCCATGGAGGCCCCCGCCTGGTTGGCTCCCTCATGAGCCCCCTGCTGCGGCGGGTGAAGACCTTCGGTTTTCACCTCCACTCTCTGGATATCCGCCAGCATGCCCGCGTCCATGCCCGGGCGGTGGCCGAGCTGTCGTCTGGCGGAACATCCGCAGCAGGTCACCTGCCATCGCCACCCAGTGCCGAGACCACCGAGCTTTTGGCAACCCTTAGGGGTATAGCCGGCCTGAAACTCAGCTATCCGGCCGAGGCCATGCGCAGCTACGTGATCAGCGGAGCCAGCGGAGTGGAGGATATAACCTCCCTGGTCTGGCTCATGGAGCTGTGCGGAGTCCGGGTTGCCGGCGGCCCGGATGATCCGGGGCTGATGCCTGTGCCGCTCTTCGAATCCATCGAGGACCTGCGCCATGCCCCGTCTGTCTGCCGAACCCTCTGGACCCTCCCGGAGTACGCTCCGTTTCTGGATTCCTGGGGGAGCCGGCAGGAGGTGATGCTGGGGTATTCCGACTCCAACAAGGACGGGGGGATGCTCACCAGCTCCTGGGAGCTGCACAAGGCCCACCGGGAGCTGCACAGGGTTGCTGCCGAATGCGGCGTGGAGCTGCTCCTCTTCCACGGCCGTGGCGGCACGGTCGGGCGGGGTGGCGGGCCGACCCACCGCTCGATCGTCGCCCAGCCATACGGGGCGTTCTGCGGCTCCCTGAAGATCACCGAGCAGGGGGAGGTGATCACCTGGAAGTACTCCGATTCTTCCCTGGCGCAGCGCAACCTGGAGCTGATGGTGGCCGCCTCCCTGGAGGCCCTGGCCCGCCCTGGGGCCTCTTCCACCGGGCAGCCTGCCGAGTGGGAGGAGGCCATGGATGAGATGTCGGCTGACGCCTATGCCTTCTACCGGAGCTCAATTGCCGACAACCCGGACATAATCACCTATTTCGAGCAGGCCACGCCGGTGCTGGAGTTCGATCTGGCGAAGATCGGCTCCCGCCCGGCACGGCGTGGCGGAAGCCGCGACCTCTCCGACCTGCGGGCCATCCCCTGGGGGTTCGGCTGGATGCAGAGTCGCCACGTCATCCCGGGCTGGTTCGGTGTGGGGCATGCCCTGGAGGGGTACGCCGCCAGGGGGGAGGGGGAGAGGCGCCTCCTCGGGGAGATGATGGCCGGCTTCCCCTTCTTCACCGACATGGTGCGCAACGTGGAGTTGGCCCTGACCAAGGTGGACCTCCCCCTGGCCCGTCTCTATGCCGGCCTGGTGTCCGACCCTGGATTGAGGGGGCGGGTCTTTGCCATGATTGAGGAGGAGTACCGCCGCACCCTTCGGGCTATTCTCTCCGTAACCGGCCAGTCGCGCCTGCTGGAGAAAAACCAGCCCCTGGCCCGTTCCATTCGCCTGCGCAACCCCTACGTGGACCCTTTAAGCCTGATCCAGATCGAGCTCCTGCGCCGCAAGAGGGGTGGGGAGGAGAGCGAGGAGCTGAACTACGTGCTGGCCGCCACCATCAGCGGCATATCGGCTGGGCTGCGCAACAC
>CALMOE010000187.1 GCA_937871715.1 uncultured Geobacter sp.
AAGAGCACCCCGTGGTGGGCCAGGGAGACCTCCCCCGGCTTGGGGGTGTTGCCGCCGCCGATCAGGCCGATGTCGGAGATGGTGTGATGGGGGGAACGGAATGGCCGCTGGGCTATGAGGGCACGCTCCGGTTCGAGGAGCCCCATGATGCTGTAGATCTTGGTGGTCTCCAGCGCCTCGGAAAATGACATGCGCGGGAGGATGGTGGGGATGCGCCGGGCGAGCATGGTCTTGCCAGAGCCTGGTGGGCCGATCATCAGGATATTGTGGGCTCCGGCGGCCGCCACCTCCAGGGCCCGCTTGGCGTGCTCCTGCCCCCTTACCTCGGCGAAGTCCTCATGGTAATTCGCCTCCTGGCGGAAGAGCTCGTGAATGTCGACCCTGTGGGGGCAGAGCTCCCGCTCGCCGCTGAGGAATCCGACCACCTCCGCCAGTTCACTGACGCCGATGACCTCGATCCCCTCCACCACCCCACCTTCGTTGACGTTCTCCTTGGGGATGATGATGCCGCGGTACCCCTCGGCCGCGGCCATGACCGCCACGGGGAGGCAGCCGCGCACCGGCTTGATGCTGCCGTCCAGGGAGAGCTCCCCCATGAGGAGGTAGTCACCCAGCCTGTCGCCGCTCACCACCCCGGTGGCTGCCAGGATACCCATGGCGATGGGGAGGTCGAAGGAGGCCCCCTCCTTGCGCAGGTCGGCAGGGGCCAGGTTGACCGTGATCCGCCGCGGCGGGAACTCGTACCCCGAGTTCTTCAGTGCCGCCTTTACCCGGTCCTTGCTCTCCTTGACCGCCCCGTCGGGGAGCCCCACGGTGGAAAACTGGGGGAGACCCTGGGCGATGTCCACCTCCACCTGAACGGTAACGGCATCCACGCCGCTAAGGGCGGCGCTGAGGACTTTGGCGAGCATGGGAGCACCTCGTAAATAGTGAAAAGTAAGTAGTGAGAAGTAAAAAGCAACGGCTTGCAATAACAGTTCAGTTCAGGTCTACTCCATCATCCACTTCTTCCTGCTCACTGCTTACTGCTGCAACATGTCCAGATACTTCTCCGCGTCCAGGGCGGCCATGCAGCCTGCCCCGGCGGAGGTGATCGCCTGCTTGTAATGCTGGTCCTGCACGTCGCCGGCGGCGAACACCCCCGGGATGCTGGTGGAGGTGGCGCACCCCTCCCGGCCGGCGTTGGTGACTATGTAGCCGTTGTCCATCTCCAGCTGTCCCTCGAAAATGGAGGTGTTCGGCTGGTGGCCGATGGCGATGAAGCAGCCGTGCACCGGGATCTCCTTGGTGGAGCCGCTCCTGTGGCGGATGCGGATGCCGGTGACGCCGAAGTCGTCACCCAGGACCTCGTCCAGCTGATGGTCCCACTCGATGGTGACGTTGCCGCTACGGTTCTTTTCGATCAGCTTGTCCGCCAGGATCTTCTCCGAGCGGAAGCGGTCGCGGCGGTGAACCACGGTCACGTGGCTGGCGATGTTGGCCAGGTAGAGGGCCTCCTCCACCGCGGTGTTGCCGCCGCCGATGACCGCCACCGGCTTGTTCCGGTAGAAGAAGCCGTCGCAGGTGGCGCAGGCCGAGATCCCCTTCCCCTTGAAGGCATCCTCGGAGGGGAGCCCCAGGTACTTGGCAGATGCGCCGGTGGCGATGATCAGGGCGTCGCAGCTGTAACTGCCGTTGTCACCGCTGAGGGTGAAGGGGCGCTTACTCAGGTCGACGCTCTGGATATGGTCATGGATGAAGGTTGTGTTGAAACGCTCGGCGTGGAGGCGCATCCGCTCCATCAGCTCGGGACCGAGGACTCCGTCCACATCCCCCGGCCAGTTGTCCACTTCGGTGGTGGTCATCAGCTGCCCCCCCTGCTGCAGCCCGGTGATCAGGGCGGGGGAGAGGTTGGCGCGGGCGGCGTAGATCGCCGCCGTATATCCTGCAGGGCCCGACCCCAGGATGATCAGGCGGTGGTGCGTGGTGCTCATCATCTGCTCCTTGGCGAAAGTTGAGCTAACCATACCAGCCAAGCTGGGAAAATGCAAGGAAGGCGGGTTGACCGGGGGTAGCACCTCTGGTAGACTCCAGCCAGCTCGCCAGGTCAAAAAACGCAAAAAAATCCCTGCCCGTGCCGACTCGCAGGAGCCGTGCGGGCAATACGGCCATGCCATGACAACTAGCCACGCTCTCCTTGACTGCGCTCTAATTCACGAAGCCCGCTACCGCCTGAAAAAACGGATTCGCAGGACGGAACTGATCCACTCCCACCACTTCAGCGAAGTTGCCGGGGTGCCGGTCTGGTTCAAGTGCGAGAACCTGCAGCGCACCGGTGCTTTCAAAATCCGCGGCGCCCTCAACTTCATGACCTCCCAGTCCAGGGAGGCCCTGGTTAACGGGGTGATTACCGCTTCGGCCGGCAACCACGCCCAGGGGGTGGCATTCTCCGCCGACATTCTCGGGGTTAAGGCCACCGTCTACATGCCGGAGAGTACCCCCCCACAGAAGGTCTTCGCCACCCGCGACTACGGCGCCGAGGTAGTGCTCACCGGGCGCAATTTCGACGAGGCCTATGCCGCGGCGGTCGAGGCGGGGAGGGAGAGCGGCGCCCTCTTCGTCCACCCCTTCGACGACCATCTGGTCATGGCAGGGCAGGGGACCATCGGCCTGGAGATCCTGGAGGAGATGCCGGACGTGGCCAACATCCTCGTCCCCATCGGCGGCGGCGGACTGATCGCCGGCATTGCCACTGCCATCAAGGATACCCACCCCGGGGTGAGGATCATCGGCGTGGAGGCCAAGGCTGCCCCGTCGATGCACTACTCCCTGCAGAAGGGGCGTATCCTTGAGGTCCCCCTGACGGTCAGTCTGGCTGACGGCATTGCCGTGAAGAGGGTTGGGCAGAATACCTTCCCCATAGTGCGGGAGCTGGTGGACGAGGTGGTGCTGGTGGAGGAGGAGGATATCTCCATGGCGATAGTTGCCCTGCTGGAGCGGACCAAGCTTCTGGTGGAGGGGGCCGGGGCGGTGACCCTGGCGGCGATCCTCTCCGGCGCGGCAAGGAACCTGAACGGCAAGACGGTCTGTCTCCTCTCCGGTGGGAATATCGACGTGAAGACCATCTCGGTGGTGGTGGAGCGGGGGCTGGTGGCAGCAGGGCGCTACCTGAAGCTGAGGATCGAGCTGGATGACCTCCCCGGCGCCCTGGCAAGGCTGGCCACGGAGATCGCCAAGGTAAGGGCGAACATCTCCATCATCACCCACGATCGCCGCTCCAAGTCCCTCCCCATCGGCAAGACCGAGGTCCTGATCGAGCTGGAGACCAGGGGGTACGAACATATCAGCGAGGTGTTCGACTACCTGCAGGGGGTGGGATACGAGGTGGAGGTCATGAAGTAGCCGGGGTGGACCCCTCTTTCCTGGCGAGGCCCGGTAGAATCATCTCCCGGATAAAGCCGAGCGTCTGCGGGGCTGCGGCAAGCCTGCCGCTCTCAACCCCTCCCAGCAGGTCGCCCCACTCGTCCAGGTCGGACCACGGGGGGAGGAGCCCGACTCCGATCCCGCTCTGGGCGGCCCTTGCCAGGCTGGCAGCCAACAGGCTTTCGCTGCTCCAGGGGAGGTCTGTGAACAGCTCCGGCCAGACCCGTTTCATCGCCACCAGGTAGTACCCGCCGTCCTCAGCCGGTCCGAAGACCGCATCGCTTCCTTCGTCGAGAAGCCGGAACGCCTCCATGACATACACGGGCGGCAGGTCCGGCGAATCGCTGCCGATGATGGCCACGCTCCCGTCCCCTCCGGCGAACCTCTCCATGAAAGCCGCTGCCATCCGCTCCCCCAGGTCCGCACCCCTTTGGGGGGTGAGCTCCACTCCCGGCGCCAAAGAGGCGAAGTAATCCACTGCCCCGGGGTCGTCCTGGTAGCAGATGCAGAGATTGACCCCCCGGAGTCCGCCGGCC
>CALMOE010000188.1 GCA_937871715.1 uncultured Geobacter sp.
CGCCACCCCGGCGACCCTCTATGCCGGGACTTCTGGCGGCGTGTTCAAATCGACCGATGGCGGCGGGAGCTGGAGCGCCAGCAACAGCGGCCTGACGGACAGCTATGTAATATCGCTGGCAATCGATCCTGTCACCCCGGGGACCCTCTATGCTGGGACAAATGGCGGCGGTGTATACAAATCGACCGATGGCGGCGGGAGCTGGAGCGCTGTGAACAACGGCCTGATGAGCTATTATATAATATCGCTGGCCATCGATCCCGCTACCCCCACGACCCTCTATGCCGGGTCATATGGCGGAGGCGTGTCCAAATCGACCGATGGTGGGGGAAGCTGGAGCGCGGTGAACAGCGGCCTGACGGATAGCTATGTAATGTCGCTGGCCATCGATCCCGCTACCCCCACGACCCTCTATGCCGGGACTTATTACGGCAACGTTTTTAAATCGATCGATAGCGGGGGGAGTTGGAGCACCGTGAACAGCGGATTGACGAAAGTTCAGGTTCTGTCGCTGGTCATCGATCCAGCCACCCCCGCGACCCTCTATGCCGGGTCAAATGGCGGAGGCGTGTTCAAATCGACCGATGGTGGGGGAAGCTGGAGCGCGGTGAACAGCGGCCTGACGGATAGCTATGTAATGTCGCTGGCCATCGATCCCGCTACCCCCACGACCCTCTATGCCGGGACTTATTACGGCGGGGTGTTCAAGTCCACCGATGGCGGATGGAATTGGAGTGCTGTAAACAACGGCCTGACGAACTATTATGTAATATCGCTGGCCATCGATCCCTCCACTCCCACGACCCTCTATGCCGGGACTTATGCCGGTGGCGTATTTAAATCGACCGATGGCGGGGGGAGCTGGAGCGCTGTGAACAACGGCCTGAGCTCTTTTGTACGCTCGCTGATCATCGATCCCTCCACGCCCACGACCATCTATGCCGGGACTTATTACGGCGGGGTGTTCAAATCGACCGATGGCGGGGGGAGCTGGAGTGCCGCGAACAGCGGCTTGACCGGCAGTGAAGTGCGGTCTCTGGCCATTAATCCCGCTACCCCCACGACCCTCTATGTCGGGACTTATGACGGCGGCGTGTTCAAATCCACCAATGGCGGAGGGAGCTGGATTGCCGTGAACAGCGGCTTGACGAACAGTAATGTATTTTCGCTGGCCATCGATCCCGCCACCCCAGCGACTCTTTATGCCGGAATTAATGGCGGCGACGTGTTTAAATCGATCGATGGCGGGGGGAGTTGGAGCGCAGTGAACAGCGGCTTGACGTACAGTAATGTATCGTCTCTGGCCATCGATCCCGCCACCCCAGCGACTCTTTATGCCGGAACTAATGGCAGCGGCGTGTTCAAGTCGACCAATGGCGGGGGGAGTTGGAGCGCCGTGAACAGCGGCTTAACGAGTAGTAGTGTATCGTCTCTGGCCATCGATCCAGCCACCCCCGCGACCCTCTATGCCGGGACTTTAGGCGGTTTGTTCAAACTATCATCAATCGTAACTGCTCCACAGATAGGTGTCTCCCCTGCCTCTTTTTCCGCCGGAACCGTCACGGTCGGCGACTTCTCCGCGCCCCAGAGTGTCACCATCGGCAACACCGGCACTGCCAGCCTCGTTGTCAGCGGCGTTACGGTAGCAACCGGCGACACCACCGAGTTCACCGTCGAGACGGGAACCTGCCAGAGCCTGACCCCGACCCTGGCGCCGGCGGAAAGCTGCACGGTGCTGCTCTCGTTCACCCCCACTTCATCCGGCCCCAAGTCGGCCATGGTCAGGATAGCCTCCAACGACCCCGCCACCCCCTACAGCTACGTAACACTCTTCGGGGTCGGCTACGATCCGCCGCCGACTGGAACCGTCACCATCAACAACGGCGATATTTATACCCGGAGCGCGACCGTAACCCTGGCGCTCTCCGCCTACGACAACAGCGGCGCTGTCGCCGAGATGCGCTTCTCCAACAACAACAGCACCTGGAGCGCCTGGGAGCCGTATGCCACTGGCAAGGAGTGGAACCTCTCCAGCGCCAACGGCACCAAGTCCGTCTATGTCCAGTACCGGGATGCCGAGTTGAACGCCTCCATCAGTTACCGGGATACCATTATTTATGACAATACCCCGCCGGTGACGATCCTCTCCGGCAAGCCGGCCAGCCTCTACAATTCCGCTTCCGGCAGCATCTCTTTCATCAGCGAAAGCGGCTCCACCTTTGAGTGCAGCCTGGACAGCGCAGGCTTTACCTCCTGCACCAGTCCATACAGTTTTACGGCCTTTGCGGAAGGGGGTCACACCATTCAGGTGCGCGCCACCGACCCGGCCGGTAATCAGGAAGTGACGCCGGCAAGTTACAGCTGGACCATCGACACCACACCGCCCGATACCACCCTGACCGGCCAGCCGGCAAACCCGGCGAGCACAGCGCCGTTCAATTTCAGCTTCACCGCTACTGAACAAGGATCGACCTTCGAATGCCGTATCGACAGCGGAGCATATGCCGCCTGCACCTCGCCGCATAACATCCCTGCGCTGGCCGAAGGCAGCCACACCTTCTTCGTCCGGGCCAAGGACCCGGCGGGCAACCTCGACCCGACCCCGGCCAGTTATACCTGGACCATCGACACGACGCCACCCGATACCACCTTGACCGGCCAGCCGGCCAACCCGACAACGGACGCCAGCGCAATCTTTGCGTTCTCGTCACCGGACCTGACAGCCACCTTCGAGTGCAAGCTGGACGGCGGCTCGTGGGGAGCATGCGTCAGCGGCATCAACTACAGCGGGCTCTCAGTAGGCAACCACACCTTTGAGGTGCGGGCCAAGGATCCCGCAGGCAACTATGATTCATCACCTGCCAACTACACCTGGGCTATCAACCCACTGACGCCGCCGGCGGTGAAGATCGGCGGCAACACCTACGTCAGCCTGACTGCTGCCTTGGCAGATACCGTGACTTTGGCAGCGAACAACGGTCTCCTGAAACTGCTGGGGGCCATGACACCGGAGGCGATAACCTATACCGGCAGTGATGCCATCACCCTGGAAGGGGGGTACGACAATACCTTCACTACCAGGAGCAACAGCACGGCACTTTTGGGCCTGACCCTGGCTGGCGGTACGGTCACCGTAGACAGCATCATCATCCAGTAGCCATGGCCAACCACCCATCCACCAGTGGGCGGCGCGAGAGTGCGCCGCCCGCTCTTCTTCAGAGCACCGTCACCCGCATCGGCTACTACTCGGACACGTTACCGAAGTTGATCATCACCATAGGAAAGAAGGGCCTGGAACCCCTCTCTATCTCCCCCGGCGTGCGCCATCCGGTAACCCTGTATATCAACGGCGACGAATATCATGCCGCCCTGCGTACTACCTTGCGCTCGCCTACCGTGATGATCTGTCCTGATCTCATCGGCCAATCGGGCGAGACAATTCGTCTGGTTGAAGTACTGGCTGAACAAGGGCTGTCGGCACGGGACAGGGTCCAGGCCGTTGCGGAGATGAATGGCGAGACGATCTCCCTTGTCATCAGCGGCATTCACAGTCGAAGGGATATACTACTCTGCTCCGCTCAATGACGGTTGGTAGCGGTCAGTAACTTGATTGTTCAATAAACAGCAATCGCCAAATGAGCATTAGTGGCGAGGCAGCTTTTCCATTGCGGACTCATGGTCATTTTACGACAATTCCCAAGGGGCAAGACCGCTACTGCTGACGTCAGGAGATAAACAGAGAGATAAACAGACTTGTCAGTTGTCTATAATAAGGTAGTATGGGAACGGATTGCGGAGATTTACGGTGGTTGCTCACTACAGAGATAAAATTGAAGAGACTATTGCCGACCGGGAGAAGATAACGGACGCATTGGCAAGCGGAGTCCGTGAAGCTCTAAAAAAACACAAACAAGCCGGTAATCCGGTTGTTGTCTGGCGCGCCGGCAAAATGGCCTGGCTAAGACCAGAAGAGATCCCATCATAAAAGTTTGCTGCCGGATGTCCAATGCAACACATCCGGCAGCAAACCTTTGACCAAACTATGACTAACAACCTGTTATTGAGTTATTCCCAATGCATTTCGGCGCAAACGACAACAAGTGCAGTATTGGCTAATTATTTGATATTGTTAGATGTTTTTGTAGCAGGTGTCGGCCTAGCTACTTCTATGAAGTGGATTCGAATCCCCCCTTGGATTATGACGCCGCCTCAGGAACACCTGAGGCGGCTTTACTGTTTTTTGTGCGCACATTTCGAACAGACTCTCTTGGCGGGGGTGTTATCAGATGTTCTTTGCGTAATGCGCGTATCCTCGCTTCTGATACGCCAAAGTCTTTTGCAATCTGGGTGTTCGTCTCGCCGGATGATACAAGTTTTTGCAGCAGTTCTATGTCGTAACGTGGTGGGTCAATATGCCTGATGTTATTGGCGTGGTCCTCGCCGACAAGTCGTTCGATCTTGGAAGACCATCGCAACCATGTTTTCTTTTTGCCGGCAGCATAAGTGTTTTTGTCATAGGATTTTTGTAGGGACGTCTTGGCGTGATTCAGCATGGCATTGAAATAGGCAGGCTGGACGTGCCATGCCCGCAAATGAGTTTCAACCGTCACGCGCATACTTTGTGCCGTCCACGCTTCGAGGCCGAGATACTGCGGTTTTGATCCCTGGCCAGTGCCACGATCACGCTGCAGCATTGTAGTTGCTGATTTGCGATACATAGGACGTGTCGGGTCGGCTTTATTCTGAAAAATGAATCCATCTCCGTCGCCAATTATACGCATCATGAGTGGCGTGAGGAAAATATAGTGCGGCTCAGTCACGGGTTTATCAATGCTCTCTGTTTTTATCCTCTCAGGCGGCAAGCGCCACCACACGTCGCCGTTGGGATCGGGCGGCAAGATCTCGCGCCGGTGCATAGCAGTGACCTCGGTGCTTCGTAGGCCAGTCACGAGCATCAGCATCAGCGCCCGCGCAGTATTTGGTGAGCCTGGTCCGTTCGGCGAGTTGAGTGTGTGCCACATGTGCCTAATTTCCTCGTTACTGAGTGACCTTCCGCTCTTCACTTCGTGTTTCACCTCACGCCGAAAAGACTTTGTGCCAAGCACCGACTTAAAAGGGTTGCCCTGTACATCATCTTCGAGTTCAGTAGCGTGATCGTATGCGCTTGAGCACAGGTAGGCCAGTTTTTTTGCGGCGCCTGGCGCTACCGCCACACCGGCAGGCTTTAGCTTTTTGTCTATGATCATCCGGGCGACTTTTTTGGTGATTTGGCCAAGTGTGATGTTTTTGAGGTCGTTATCTTCCTGAATAAAGGCTTGATACGGCGTACAGGATTCGATCGTCGTCGGTCTGAGCGCGGTCTGCGTTAAATAGTTGCCAATTGCTTCATGAAGTAGTATATCGGTGTAGCTGCTTGCTGGCACCTCGCTATCTTTTTCGCAGCTCTCAGGCGCAGACATTTCAGTCGCGCCGTACTTCTTGCCAGCGAGCTTACGTGCATCGGCAAGCGATAAATCACCGCACTTGCCGAGCGGCACCTTTTTTCGACCGTTTGTATGGTCTACGCGTAACCAGTATCTCGTGAACTCGTTAGGTTTTTTAGTCGAACGAACTACCCGCAGGACGAGGTTAGTGCTGGCATCATAAAATGATTTCTCTGCTTGGCCATCGGCCGGCTTTGCTGCATCGACAAATTTGGGCGTCAGATTTATAGCTTCACCTTTCGCGCGGCCCATGATGTTCCCCTTTTTTTCGTGACCAATAGTCCTTTTTCGTGACCAATTAGTCGTGGCAATAACTGCAACTCTCTGTTGTTGATTGGAATGAATAGTTGAGTTTTAAGTGTTTGACTCAGTCATAATGTGAGTATTGTACACTAGTTACCCGAATTGTCAACGACTCGAACCCCCATGTAACCAGGTGGACGTATTTAGTGAAACTTCCCTCCTAAGGAAGGGGTCGGACGTTCGAATCGTCTCGGGGACGCCAATAAAAACAAGCACTTACGATTAGTTTCGTAGGTGCTTTTTTTGTAATATCTGTTATCTGTTGCCGCTTTGTTGCCGTTGTTGCTTATATTTTTATCGTCTGTCTGTGAAAAGATGTGTATAAACTCAGATAGCACATATCGCTAAATAAAGGTGTTTTCTCATCATGCCCCTTTTTCCCGAAGTCTCAGCAGAACAAATTTCTTCAGCCTTGGATAAGTTTGATTTCGAATTGCGCTCCGTTCCTGAATGGGCTGAATGGAGTAGTAAGGAAAGTTTTAAATACGCTATTTTCCATAACTTTAATATCTACCCCGTAAAGCAGATAGTCTCTATGGCTACGGGGGTATCAAAGGATTCTTTTTCAGGTGGAGACCAGGCGAATAATTTCGTTAAGTCAAAGGGATTCAAGATAGTTGACCTGAGAAATCCAACCTCGTGGGTAATCCGTAGCGGGTCAGTTGCAATCAAGTACCTTGATAAATCGGCATTCACTCAAGGAACAGGTATTCCAATTGAGATAAGGCCATTCTTTATAGATGGTGTAATTAGCCAGGGAGAACATAGACCTGTAACCCTTTTGTATGAAGGGCTTGAGTACACATCACCCTATATCACAGTAGAGAGTAGCCCCACGGCAAGAACCAGATTATTTTGGACTGGTGAGTTCATCAAGCTTCTAGCGAAACAATTTCCCGAATATTATGAAAAGTGTAAGTTTGGTGATGACATCAAAGATGCTCCTAGAATCGCCATGAGATTTGAACGACTAGAGGGTTATAATAAATATGCAATCTCTTTTGAAAATGCCTCAGAGGGCGAAATACAAGTCAATAATGAGCAAGGAGAGGTTAGGGATGGGGATTGGTCTGATGCTGAGTTAGAAGAGGCGGTTAAAGGCTATCTGTGGATGTTGGAACAGGAAAAGAGTGGTAAGCCTTACAGTAAAGCTGAAGTAAATCGCTCTCTCAGGGAGGGCATATTACATAATCGAACAAAAGCATCTATCGAATATCGGATGCAAAATATTTCGGCAGCTCTTCAGGAACTTTGCCAGCCCTTGTTAAAGGGGTATCTGCCTGCAAAAAACATTGGTACAGGGGTGAAAGACCGAATCCTAAAGGCTCTCGCAACTCTCAATGCATATACCCCAGAAGACTATGCTCCTACTATCGATTCTGAGGTTCTTGAGCAAAAAGTACGCAAACTAAGAAAACGGGTTTCAGTTGTCGGTATCCCAAGAGGAGAGCAGAACCCTCAGCAAACGACAGTTTCATCTACGACATATGCAAGAAATCCGTTGGTAAAGGCTTGGGTGCTTGAGAACGCTAATGGAATCTGTGAAGGATGCGGCAGTCCAGCTCCTTTTAACACAGGCCAGGGAGAGCCTTTCCTTGAAGTCCATCACATGAAACAGTTAGCAGATGGTGGGGCAGATACTATTTCGAATGCAGTCGCCCTATGTCCAAATTGTCATCGTAGATGCCACCTGTCAGGTGATAAAGATGTGTTTTTGTCATCCATATATATGAATGCAAATCGCCTTATAATGTGAAAGAAAAATTCATCTTAATAGTATTCTTCTCGCTGATTCAGTACTGAGCAAATTGATTGTAACCAATGACCCTCCCGAATCGGAATAACCCCCATTAATTTTTCTCTGGTAAGGGCAATTATAAGTCAGCAGCTTTCAGAAGCCGCAGCATCTACCATATTCAAACGTTTGTCTGCTATATCTGAAATCTCGCCTGATGGGCTTTCACGGTTAGATATAGAAACCTTCAGAGCGTGCGGAATCAGCTCAAGGAAAGCCGAATATATTAAGGGCATAGCAGAGGCAGCATTGAAGGGAGATGTCGAGTATGCAGCCGAATTGAGCGATGATGATGCTATCAAAGAATTGTCTAAGTTGAAGGGTGTAGGACGGTGGACTGAGGTGGCCGGGGTTAGTGAGACAGCCTGAGGGGTAAAATAAGCAATGTCCC
>CALMOE010000189.1 GCA_937871715.1 uncultured Geobacter sp.
CCCGAGCCCTGAGCTGAATTTCAGTTCTCATCCTCCTGGGTACAGAAGTACTCAATCGTCTTCTGCGCGCAGGTTCGGCAGTACCCCAGTTTCTCCAGCATGGTGTTGATCATCCGGTCGTAGAGCTTCTGGTTCTCCTCGTTGGTCCGGTTGGCCAGGGCGCCGATGAGGGAGCCGGCGCCGGCAATGTCGCTCTTGAGGCGCACGTCGGTGACCGCCTTGACCAGTTCCAGGTTGTCCATGAAGTCGTAGTTGGGGTCCATGGAGATCTTCTGGCCGTAGATCTTGCGGATGGTGGTGCGGAAGGAGTCCCGCTGCTCCTCTGTCTTCAGGCCGATCCGCTCCTCCACGCTCTTGACGTAGCGCTCGTCGATCTTCAGCGCCTTCAGGGTTCCGGTCTGTGGGTCCTTGTACTTCCACATCTTGTCAGGACCCAGGTTTTCCGCGTCGATACCGATGATCATGTTGACGTAGTTCATCACGTCCTTGCGGATGGCGTAGGGCTCGTCCATGTAGGCGTTGAACATCTCGGTCATGATCCGCTCCCGGTATAGCCCCCGGGCGATCTTCAGGTCCTCCAGGAACTTGGCCCGGTCGTTGCTCTCCACCACGTAGTCCAGTGTGATCCGCTCCAGGGTTCTGAAGACGTCGTAGGCGAACATGCAGCGCCCTTCGTTGGTCTCCGAGCTCTCCGCCAGGAGTTGCAGGCTCTTCCCCAGGCTGCGGTGGCCGAGCCCCTTCTGGCCGAAGCGCTTGGTTATGTCCGGGTCCTGGCCCAGGGTGTCGATCACCTCTGACAGGGCCTTGATACTCTTCTCCCCGGCCACCTCGCCGGCGGCCAGCTTCATGATCTCGATGGGGGTGAGCTTCTCAGAGCGGGGGAGGCGGGAGAGGACCACCCCGACGCTAGCGGCGTAGTTCAGGTTCGGGTCCTGGTGGAGCGGCTCCCGGGTGAGGGTGGTGCGGGCCTCGCCGCCGATGGCGTAGTAGGTCAGCCCCTCCTGGAGGAGGTAGTTGGTGTTGTGGGCCACGTAGCAGATGCGGCAGCGGTCGACGATGGGGGCCTCCTCCTTCTCCGCCAGGAAGCGGTTGAACTCCGAGTTGTTGCTGGTGGCGACGATGAGGGTGTCGATGGGCCAGCGATAGCCGTCGATCTCGATGGCCCGGTTCTGGATGACCCCCAGGTAGACCTGTACCAGGTCCTTCTTGTTCTTGAAGATCTCGTCGGAGAAGTGGATGCCGCCGCCGCCGACCCTGGCCAGGGCCCCCCGGCGCAGGTCGAAGCGGTAGGGGTTGTTGGTGTCGGTGATGTGCAAAAGGCGCTGGATAGACTCCTCCCCAAGAAGGTCGACCGCCGAGGAGGTTATCTTGTCCTTGGCCGGGTACTTGCCGGTTACAGTCCCCAGGCTCTCTGAGAGGGGGACCGGTATCACCTCGACGAACTCCATCATCTTCCCCAGGTCGCCGCCACAATGGCTCCTTATGTCGCTCCAGATGTAGCCGCTGCAGGCACCCATGGGGCGGTAGCAGTCGTAGAGCCCCTGCAGTGTTGCCTCGTCAAGGCCGCAACTGTCGGCCAGGTAACGCCTGCTGGACTCCCGATCCTCGCAGAGGTTCATGGCCAGGATCATGGGGTCCTCGTAGGTCTGGGAGTCGATTGCGGTGATCCTGCCGTAGTGGCCGAGGCGGTCAAGGCCGGTGAAGCGGAAGGTGTAGCGCCTGTTGCGATCCTTTGCCAGGAAAGCACGGTAATGCGTGCAGAGGAGCTCGACGAAGAAGGTCTTGCCGTTACCCGGCTCACCCACCAGGACGAAGGCCATCTCCTTGCTGGAGCCCCCCTCGGCCGCATCTTTTACAAAGGAGACGAAGCTGTTGATCTCGTCGTACATGCCGATGGTGTGCTTCTTGCCGCTGCGGAAGAGGTTGAAGTCGTAGGTGGTTCGGCCGTTGACCACCACCTTCTCGAACCCCGCCTCAAGGATCATGCGGGAAACCGCCTGGAAGGCGTTCTCGAAGAGCCTGCTGCCGTCTTTGACTGCCGCCAGGTGCTGCATGAATGAATTCTTGGGTGCCGAAGCCATGGTCTCCTCCGGGGTGCCGTTTGCTGATACCTTCTCTGATGCAATTATTCCGCGCTTCTCCGCTTTTGCAAGGAGTGGTGAGCAATTGGCCGCTTGTGCCGAAAATTAATGATTGCCCCAAAGCATGCAGAAATGATAACTTATTTGAGTTCTCGGCCACAGGGACAGACCCTGTGGTTTTTTGTTTCTGAAAGGCAGGCAGTCAATGATCAGCGCATCAAACGTAACACTCTCCTATGGCAAGCGCGTTCTTTTCAAGGACGTCAACATCAAGTTCACCCCGGGCAACTGCTACGGGCTCATCGGCGCCAACGGCGCCGGCAAATCAACTTTTCTCAAGATACTCTCCGGAGAGATTTCTCCGGACAAGGGGGAGATCACCCTCGGCCCCAGGGAGCGGATCGCCGTACTCCGCCAGGACCAGTTCGCCTTCGACGAGGAGACGGTCTTCAATACGGTCATCATGGGGCATAAAAGGCTCTACGACGTGATGATCGAGAGGGAGGCGATCTACGCCAAGCCCGACTTCAGCGAGGAGGATGGAGTCCGCTCCGCCGAGCTTGAGTCGGAGTTCGCCGAGATGAACGGCTACGAGGCCGAGTCCGAGGCGGCGGTGCTCCTCAACGGTCTGGGGATCCCGGAGGAGCTGCGCCACAAGAGGATGAAGGAGCTGGAGGGTGGGGAGAAGGTTCGGGTCCTCCTGGCCCAGGCCCTGTTCGGCAACCCTGACGTCCTCCTCCTGGACGAGCCGACCAACAACCTGGACCTCAAGTCAATCGCCTGGCTGGGTGAGTTCCTCTTCCGCTTCCCCAATACGGTGATCGTCGTCTCCCACGACCGCCACTTCCTCAACCAGGTCTGCACCCACACGGCGGACATCGACTTCGGTCGGATCACTGTCTACGTGGGGAACTACGACTTCTGGTACCATGCCAGCCAGCTGACCCTGAAGCAGAAGCAGAACGAGAACCGCAAGATCGCCGAGAAGGCGGCGGAGCTGAAGGAGTTCATCCAGCGCTTCTCCTCCAACGCCTCCAAGGCCAAGCAGGCCACCTCCCGCAAGAAGCTCCTGGACAAGCTGACCCTGGAGGACATGCCGGTCTCTTCCCGCAAGTATCCCCACGTCATGTTCAAGCCGGAGCGCGCCTGCGGCGACGTTATCCTGGAGATCCAAGGGCTCTGCAAGGAGATCGACGGGGTGCAGGTGCTGGACAACTTCGACCTGGTGGTCCGCAGGAACGACAAGATCGCCTTTGTCGGCGGGAACGGCCTGGCCCGCACCACCCTGTTCCGCATCCTGGCCGGGGAGCTGGAGCCGGACAGTGGAACATTCCGCTGGGGGGTGACCATCACCCACGCCTACTTCCCCAAGGAGCATGGCGAGTATTTCGAGAGCGACCTGAACCTGATACAGTGGCTCGGCCAGTTCTCCCCGCCGACGGAAGGTGAGACCTTTGCCCGGGGCTTCCTGGGGCGGATGCTCTTCTCCGGCGACGAGGCCACCAAGAAGTGCTCGGTCCTCTCCGGGGGGGAGAAGGTCCGCTGCATGCTGGCGAAGATGATGCTCTCCGGCGCCAATGCCCTGGTGATGGACGAGCCGACCAACCACCTGGACCTGGAGTCCATCACCGCCCTGAACGACGGCCTGATCGCCTACCCCGAGGTGGTTCTTTTTGCCTCCCACGACCATGAGTTCGTCGCCACCGTGGCCAACCGGATCATCGAGATCACCCCGGGCGGAGTCATCGACCGGGTGATGAGCTTCGACGACTACCTGGAGAGCGAGGACGTGAACCGGGAGCGGGACGAGTTCTACCACGGCCACGCCGAGCTGACACTGTAGAATTCTGTAAAACCAACCCCCCCTCGATCCCCCCTTCTCAGGGGGGAAGACTTCAAGTCTCCCCTGACAAGGGGAGATTTAGAGGGGTCTGCTACGAACTGGGGATTCCCAGATTCTGCTCAAAAAGGAGATTTGTATGCCAACAGCATCTGCGCGTCACATTCTGGTTTCCACTGAAGAGAAATGCCTGCAACTCAAAGCCGAGATCGAGTCGGGAGCCGATTTCGCCGAGGTGGCCAAGAGGAACTCCTCCTGCCCGTCCCGCACGCGCGGCGGCGACCTGGGGGCCTTCCGCCCCGGGCAGATGGTCAAGGAGTTCGACGAGGTGGTCTTTTCCGGCGAGGTCGGGAAGGTGCTCGGACCGGTGAAGACCCAGTTCGGTTACCATCTGGTGGAGATAACCCGCCGCTGGTAGAGTCACGCTATAAACAAAGGAGTCGGCAATGACCGAGCTTGATCAGGCGCTGCAGGTGCTGCGCAATGACGCGGAAGACCCGAAGGGGCAGTCCAAGTATTACGACCTGTTTCTCAATTCTACATTCTACGTGCCAACGGTGGACAAGGAGCTGCACGGCCTCCCCATGGACCAGTTGGAGGAGGGGGCGGTGATGCCCCTGGTAATCGAGGCGGAGGGGGGAGACTACCTAATGCTCTTCGACTCCAGGGAGCGGCTGTTTGCCTGGGCCCAGGCGGAGGTGGACTACGTCGAGGTTCCTGGGCATGTTGTTGCGGCCAACACCATGCCGCCACTGCAGTGGGCCCTCAACGTGGGGACGGATTATTCGAAGCGGTTTCTCTCGGAAGAGATAGCATGGCTGAAGGAGGTCGTCGCCCAGTGCGAGGCCGCGGCTGACGGGGATGACGAAGAGAAAGGGTAGATGTTTGGATCAGGGGCAGAGCTTCAAGTTGGCGGTATAGTTGCTGAAGAGGCCGCTGCAGCTGCTCCCCCCCCTGGTGATGGTAAATCCGTCCTTGTCTGCCCTGATGGTATTGCCGGCCTGGAGAAAGTCCAGGTGATCCTTGCAGAGGTTGACCTCTGACCAGCAGGTGGGGAGGGGAGGGGCAAAGCCCAGGTCTTTGTCGATCTTCTCCCTGGCCCTGCTGTAGGAGGAGTAGTTGCCGGAGGGGCCGCCACCCAGCCAGTAGGCCAGGTTGCTGAAGGGGTTGATGCTGATGGTGGAGAGGGGTGAGTCGCTCCCTATCTGCAGGGTAAGCTTGTTGTCGCCGTGCCAGTCCCAGTTCTGGGTGAGGGTTACATCGGCCCTGGGGATTGGGACCCCCTGAAAGAAGGAGTAGAGTGTCTCTCCGGTGAAGTTGGCCGACAGGGTCGCCTCTGTCGCCGCCCCATGGACGTAGAAGCGGTTGTCATCGTCGAGGAAGCCGGGCTGCTCGAAGATGTTGTTGCTGTAGGCTAAAAGATCAAAGATCGCCCTCTGTCCCGGGGTGAGGACCATTATGCTCTGGCCGTTGCAGTTCATTGAGCCTACCCTGCCGTTTTGGCCGTAGACGCTCCCCTTGACGACGTTCTGCTTCGACTGGGTAACCTTATCCTGCTGGTGGTAGTCGAGGGCGTGGTCTGTGCTGTAGCCGCATCCGGAGACGGCCAGGGACAAAATAAGAAAGAAGCGGCAGAGCGCTTTACCTGCTGACACGGCAAACCTCTCAGAAAACCGGGGATTTCACTCTAAGCAACCTTTATTTCATAAACGGTCGCAGGATGTCAAGGGATGCTGCCCTTGCCCGTGCGTCGGTGGCCAAGGGCAGCCTGCTCACTACTTTTGCCGTAAGCTGCTCCTGCCGTTAAAATTACTAGTCACAACCCAGTCGTCGCGTTGATCAGGTGCCCCATGAAAAACAAGCCGTTGCAGATAAAGAAGAGACTCCCCAAACTGCTCTATGCCGATGCCGGCGGGAACATTTACGACCACCCGACCCTGACCATGGCCGGTATGAGCGCCGACGAGGCGGTCCTCCCCGAGGGGGTCGAGCTGATACCGTTGCCCGAGGACAGCCGTCTCTTCACCATCCCTGATACACCTCCGGTGGCCTGGGATGAATCCAGGGGGAGATTCGTCACCGTGGCCACGGTGCGGGAGGGGCGCCGGGATTTGCCGGTGCAGGCGGTATCCGCCTTCATGGCCCCGGGGTACATGCGCACCCTGCTGCCTGCCTGCGACTACGGCCGCAAGAAGATCCATCTCCCCCTCTGGTCCTACACCGCCGTGGGTTGGGATGAGGAGAGTGAGCGGATTGTGGTGGCCGCCACCCGGGTGGATGCAAACGAGAACTGGCTCCCCAGAAACTACGACGACCGCAAGCTCGACCCCCTGGTGCGCAGGATGCTCAGGGAGTTCCCGCAGAACCGCCTGCTGGAGCAGCTCTCCCGCTGCGCCATAGACTACCACTGCTTCGCAGCCAAGAACCTCTTCTTTCGCCGCTGGGAGGCACCGATCCCCACCTCGCCGGCGTGCAACTCCCGCTGCCTTGGGTGCATCAGCCTGCAGCCCTCAGACTGCTGCCCCTCCAACCACGAGCGGATCGGTTTCGTCCCCACCCCGGAGGAGATCACCCAACTGATGCTCCCCCACCTTCTGCAGGCGCCCGAGCCGATCGTCTCCTACGGCCAGGGTTGCGAGGGGGACCCGATCATGCAGGCGGAGACGGTGGCCGAGGCGACCAGGAGGCTGAAGAGCGGCGCCGGCGGACGGGGTACGGTCAACTTCAACTCCAACGGCTCCATCCCCGAGAAGATCCGGCTGCTCTGCGACGCCGGCATGGACTCGATGCGTTTCTCCATGAACTCGGTTCAAGAGGAGCTGTACAACCGCTACTACCGCCCGGTGAACTACGCCTTCTCCTCGGTGGTGGAGTCGGTGAAGATCGCCAAGGAGCGGGGTCTGTTCACCATGATCAACTACCTGGTCTCCCCCGGGGTTACGGACAGCCAAGGGGAGGTGGATGCCCTGCTGAGGTTCCTGGATGAGACCGGCGTTGACATGCTGCAGATGCGCAACCTCTCCATCGACCCGGACTACTACAACAGGCAGATGGGGGCCACCGGCAGGGGGATCGGCATGTACCGCCTGCTGGAGACGATCAAGAAGGAGTTCCCCCGGGTGCAGTTCGGCTACTTCAACCGGACCAGGGAGAACTTCTTTCCCCCCGGGTACGAGCAGGGGTGGCCGATCAAGCGATGACGGTTCACTTGTTCCATTAGTGGCGCGGAGGTTGTCCCATGGAGAGTGTCAACAGTTTTGCAGTTGCGGCAGAGGCGATCGGAGGGGCCTCCGCCCTGGTGATCACCGCCGGGGCGGGGATGGGGGTGGATTCGGGTCTCCCGGATTTCCGTGGCGACCGTGGATTCTGGAACGCCTACCCCATGTACGAACGGCTGGGGCTCTCCTTCGTCCAGGCCGCCAACCCGGAGCATTTTGAGCGGGACCCGGCCTTCGGCTGGGGGTTCTACGGCCACCGCACCAACCTCTACCGGCAGACCGTCCCCCACGAGGGGTTCGCCATCATCATCAGCTGGATCGAAGAGCTGGGGGTGGAGCATTTCGTGGTCACTTCCAATGTTGACGGCCAGTTCCAGAAGGCGGGCTTCGACCCGGATAGGATCCTGGAGGTGCACGGCTCCATCCACCATCTCCAGTGTCTCTCCCCCTGCTCCTCGGCAATCTGGGACAACCGGGAGGAGATCCCGGTTGATCCCTTCACCATGCGCGCCGGCCGCATCCCAGCATGCCCCAGATGCGGCGGCGTCGCCCGCCCAAACATCCTCATGTTCGGCGACTTCTCCTGGCTTCCCAACCGGACCAGGGAGCAGGAGCGGCGCTTCGACGAGTTCCTCTGCGATCATCGAGGCAAGGGGTTGGTGGTAGTGGAGATGGGGGCAGGGACCGCCATCCCCACCATCCGCTACCTGGGGGAGAGGGTGGCCTCCGGCGGTGGGAGGCTGGTCCGCATCAACCCCCGGGAGGCCCAGGTTCCACCAGGGCAGATTTCCCTCTCCTGCGGTGCCCATGATGGGTTGGCAGGGAT
>CALMOE010000190.1 GCA_937871715.1 uncultured Geobacter sp.
GGGATCGAATACGTGGATATCGGCGCGGGGCTGGGGGTGGACTACGACGGCTCCAAGTCCAGCTACTTCTCCTCTGTCAACTACACCATCGACGAGTATGCCAACGACGTCATATACCAGATCAAGAACATCTGCGATGACGCAGGCGTCCCCTGTCCCAACATAATCTCCGAGTCGGGGCGGGCTACCGTCGCCCACTACTCTGTGCTGGTGACCAACGTCCTCAACACCAACACCCAGAGGCTCACCCCCGATTTCGAGGAAGAGATCGCCACCGCCGAGAAGCTCGCCCCAACGGTCAGGAAACTACTGGATATCCACAAGAGCATCGATCGCTATAGCTTGCGGGAGGACTACCACGACACCCAGCAGCTGATCCAGGAAGCCGTCTCCCTCTTCAACCTCGGCTACCTGACCCTTCAGGAGAGGGCCATGGCAGAGTGGCTCTACGGCAAGATCATCAAGAAAATCAATGCAATAGTGGAGAAGACCAAGCCGATCCCCGAGGAGCTGCAGAACTTCCAGCTCGCCCTGCGCCAGACCTATTTCGCCAACTTCTCCCTTTTTCAGTCGATCCCCGACTCCTGGGCCATCGACCAGCTCTTCCCCATTGTCCCCATCCAGCGGCTCAACCAGAAGCCGGAGGTGATCGCCTCCATCGCCGACATTACCTGCGACTCGGACGGCGAGATCACCAGCTTCGTGGGGGAGAATGGCCGGGCCAAGTTCCTCCCCCTGCACAAGATCCGCAAGGACGAGGACTACTACATCGGCTTTTTCCTCATCGGCGCCTATCAGGAGATCCTGGGGGACCTGCACAACCTCTTCGGCGACACCAACGCGGTGCACATCACCTTCAACAAGAAGACCGGCTACATGATCGACACGGTCATCAACGGCGACGCCTGCTGGGAGAGCCTCAAATATGTCCAGTACAAGGGGCCGGAGATCCTCAAAAGGGTCCGGGAGCACCTGGAGAAGGGGGTGGCCCAGCGCAAGGTCTCCATCGAGGAGAGCAGCCACTTCATCGAGCTCCTCGACAGGACCCTCCTCGGCTACACCTACCTGGGGGAGTGACCTTCAGGGGGACTCAGCCCAGTCCGAGGCCGGCGATCCTTGCCCCGCAACTGGCGCATGCGCCCGCCTCCAGGGAGCTGGCGACGATGCTGTAGCCGTAGCGTTCGATCACCACCCCCCCGCAGCCGGGACATATGGTGTTCTCCCCCCCCTCGCCGGGTACGTTCCCTTCGTAGACGTACCTGAGCCCGCTGGCCAGGCCGATCTCCCGCGCCATCCTCAGGGTGGCCACCGGTGTCCTACCCCTGTCGGTCAGCTTGTAGGTGGGGTAGAACTGGCTCACATGCCATGGAGTATCAGGGCCCAGGTTTTGGCAGATGAAGTCGGCGATCCCTTTCAGCTCCCCTTCAGTATCGTTGAGCCCGGGTATTATCAGGGTGGTGATCTCCAGCCATACGCCGAGCCTTCGGTACTCCACCAGGCTCTCCAGTACCCCGGAAAGCCTGGCGCCGACTATGTCCCGGTAGAACGATTCGGAAAATCCTTTAAGGTCGATGTTGGCCGCGTCAAGGAACGGCGCGATCTTCGCCAGGGGCTCGGGGGAGATGTAGCCGTTGCTGACGAACACGTTCATGAGCCCCTGCTCCTTTGCCAGAACGGCCGTATCCAGGGCGAACTCGTAGAAGATTGTCGGCTCGGTATAAGTGTAGGCTATGGAGCGTGCTCCGCTCCTGAGCGCTCCTTGCACAATCTCCTCCGGCTTGCGCGGTGCGCCGGGGATGGCCATCTCCTGGTCAACCTGGGATATGCTGTAGTTCTGGCAGTGGCGGCAGCGGAAGTTGCACCCCACGGTGGCTATGGAGTAGCTCCTGCTCCCCGGCAGGACGTGGAAGAGCGGTTTCTTCTCGATGGGGTCCAGGTGCTCGGCCACCACCTTGCCGTACACCAGGGAGTAGAGAGTCCCCCCCCGATTCTCCCTGACCCTGCAGATGCCGCGATTGCCGTCGGCAATCAGGCAGTGGTGGCGGCAGAGTCCGCATCTGACCTTTTGGTCGCTCTCTTTCGTGTAGAACATCGCCACTTTCATGGGGCCTCCGTAGGGGTTAGCATCTTTGCCAGAATCGATTCTGGCTGCTCTACAAAGGATAGCAGGAAAATGTCTGGAAAAAAGCCGCCGAGGGCAGCCTGTGGCCACTGACCTTATCTTTGTCTATGGTACCCTGCGCCGCTGCGCATCAGGCGGGACTCACCCCCTTCTGGGTGGGAGTGTCTGTCTGGGCGAGGCGGAGTGGCCCGGGCTTCTCTATTTCGTGGACGGCTACCCCGGGGCGGTTGCCGCCGGGAGCAGCCGGACCATGGTTTTAGGGGAGCTGTATCGCATGGAAGATGCCGGGTCAATCCTGTCCGCACTTGACGCCTACGAAGAGTGTGGCCCGGAGTATGGTGAGGATGGTGAGTACGCCAGGGTAGTCACCCGGGTGACCCTGATGGACGGCAGTTGCCACGATGCCTGGATCTACCTCTACAACCGTCCCGTGGCTGGGCTTTTGCGGATAGAGTCGGGAGATTACAGCAGCTATAACCAGGGAGCAGAGTGATGTCCAGGGAGAAGGCGCCGGTAACCCAGGCGGTGAGAATGTTGCGCTCAGCAGGGGCGGAGTTCAGCGAGCACCTCTACCAGTACGAAGATAAGGGGGGTACGCGGGTCTCGGCCCGGGAGCTGGGGGTCGACGAGCACTGGGTGGTGAAAACCCTGGTTATGGAGGACGAGCGGAGGAACCCCATGGTTGTTCTGATGCACGGCGACCGCCAGGTATCGACAAAGGAACTCGCCCGGACAATAGGGGTGAAGGCCGTCTCCCCATGTTCACCGGAGGTTGCCAGCCGCCACAGCGGTTACCTGGTGGGGGGGACCTCCCCCTTCGGCATGCGCAAGGCCATGCCGGTCTACATGGAGGAGAGCATCCTCGACCTCCCAAGGATATACCTTAACGGAGGCAAGCGCGGTTTCCTCGTGGGGTTGGATCCGGCCGAGGCGGTTCGCCTGCTGCGGCCGGTTCTGGTGACGGTCGGGATCGAAGAGTAGGGCACTGAAAGACGAACGGCCCGCCGGTTAAGGCGGGCCGTTCGTCTTCTGACTATATGAGGGGGCTACTCTATGGAGAATTCCCCATCTTCGATGATGACTTCATACTTGTATCCGCCGCCGAAATCCTTGTCCTTGTGGAGGGTTCCGCTGACCAGTACAACCTCCCCCTCCGCAGGGATTGACTTGGAGGTCACCACCAGGTTGAAGTCGCCGCTGGCATGGGATCCCGAGCCGTCACGCAGGTGGATCCAGTTCCTGCTCATGATGTTGCTCGATACCTTGACAACCTTCCCCCTGACGACAACCTTCTTCTTGTTCAGCTTGGCCTTGTTGCGGTAGAGCTCTGCAATGGTGTAGGCGTTCTTGCCGCTGGCCTTCTTCACCTTGACCTTGACGTCCGGGGAGACGGTCCCCTTGCTCCCGGGCGACTTGCCGCCGATCTCCTTCCCCTCCTTGCCACCCTTGCCGCTTGTCGCCAGTTCGGTGAAGTAGATCTTGTCGAAGGTCCGCTTCAGGGTCTTGCTCTCGAAGTTGTGCATCGCCATGCCTGGGTTGAAGGTCTGCTGCGAGCCGATGGGGATCTGCGCGGCGGTGATCGCCAGCCAGATCCTGCTGCCATCCTTCTTCCTCAGCTCCACATAGGTGTAGCCGCCGCTGTTGATGGACTGCAGCACCTTCCCCACGTGGGGACCCTCCTCCTTGGCCGGGGCGGGGATGGTGGCATTGTCGTTGGTTCCCAGCATGATCGGCTCGGTGCCTGCGCCGTGTCCTGCTGGCGGCATTGCCAGCGCAATGGTTGCGGTCATGGCAATTGCGGCGGTAATGAATCCGGCTGCAGCAATACGCATGGTGATGCTCCTTTCGCGATTATTATGAAGCAACTCATATATAGAGAATAGCCCCGCACATGTCAAACCCCATCTCGGCAACAGTGTTGGGCAAACTCTGCCGTATGTGCTAATATCCCCCCACCATCAACCGAGGTGATCCATGGGACAGAGCAGGGCAGTCACTGTGAAGAACGTTTGCCAGATACTTCTCAAGAAGGGGCTGATAAGCCAGGAGCAGCTGGAGGTGGTACTTTCCAGGGCCGACTCCCAGGCGGCCAGGCTGCACAGCCACCAGCAGGCGGGGTACTCGCGCCGCTTTTTCCAGGCGGCCGAACAGATCTCTCCGGCGGAGGTGATCTCCTCATTCAACCTGGAGATCCCTGGGACGGGGAGGATCCTGACCGAGGATGCCATAACCGAGACCATTGCCCAGGCGGTGGGGATGGAGTACGTCAAGATCGATCCCCTGAAGATGGATCTCAGCCTGGTAACCGAGCATGTCAGCCGGGCATTCGCCCTGAAGAACCTGGTGGTCCCCATTGCCGAGCGGGACGGTAGCATACTCTTCGCCCAGGCGGACCCGTTCAACAATCAGGCGATCGAAGACCTGCGCCAGAGCCGGAATCTCCGGATCCACCAGGTGCTGGCGTCGCGCAGCGACATCCTCAAGATACTGCGGGAGTTCTTCGGCTTTCGCGCCTCTGTCCTGGCCGCCCAGAGCCAGGTTGCCGCCGGCGCGGACCTGGCCAATCTGGAGCAGTTCGTGCAGATGCGCGGCCAGATGGAGGTCGAGGGGAGCGACAAGCATATCATCTCCGCGGTGGAGTTCCTTCTCCAGTATGCCTTTGACCAGAGGGCCAGCGACATCCATATCGAGCCGAAAAGGGACAAGTCACTCATTCGTCTCCGGGTTGACGGGGTGCTGCACAACATCCACACCGTTCCAAAGCAGCTGCACCCCCCCATGGTATCCAGGATCAAGCTCCTCGCCAGGCTGGACCTGGCGGAGAAGCGCCGCCCCCAGGACGGCAGGATCAAGACCAGCCACAAGGGGAAGGAGGTCGAGCTGCGGGTATCCACCCTGCCGGTTGCCTTCGGAGAGAAGGTGGTGATCCGCATCTTCGACCCGGAGATCCTCATGCAGGATCTGGACAGCATCGGCTTCTACCCCCGGGAGTACCAGCTCTACCGCTCCTTCATCAGCAAGCCCAACGGCATCATCTTGGTCACCGGTCCGACGGGGAGCGGCAAGACGACCACCCTCTACTCCTCGCTACGGGCCCTATCCTCCCCGGAGGTGAATATCGTCACCGTCGAGGACCCCATCGAGATGGTCATGGAGGAGTTCAATCAGGTGGGGGTGCAGAGCGCCATCGGCGTCGGTTTTGCAACGGTGCTGCGCAATATCCTCCGCCAGGATCCGGACATCATCATGATCGGCGAGATCCGTGACCGGGAGACTGCGGAGAACGCCGTGCAGGCGGCTCTCACCGGCCACCTGGTCCTCTCCACCCTGCACACCAACGATGCCCCCTCTTCAGTTACCCGGCTTCTCGATCTGGGGGTGCCGTCATTTCTCATAACCTCCACTGTCGTGGGGATAATCGCCCAGAGACTGGTGCGGACGATCTGCAGGGAGTGCAGGCGGGAGCGGCTGCTTACTCCGGAGGAGATAGCCTACCTGCAGCTGGAGCGGGGAGAGGTGGCCGTCTGGGAGGGGGCCGGCTGCGGCGAATGCCGGGGGACCGGTTACAGGGGGAGGACCGGCATATTCGAGCTGCTGGACTTCAGCGACAGCGTCAAGGCGGCCATTTCGGACAAGATGGATCTGGCGGCACTCTACGACGTGGCAAGGGCCGACGGCATGGTGAGCCTGCGCCAGGTGGCAATCAGGAAGATGCTGGAAGGGGTTACGACCTACGAGGAGGTGCTGGCGATCACCGGTTGATTCCGGTCTCTGTCGCAGGCTACCCTTTTTGCTTGCGCAGGCCGGTCGCATCGGGCAGTATGGCTGACATGAGTGAGAAATTCTTTGTTACATCCGCCCGCGGACTGGAGGAGCTGGTGGCCGGTGAGCTGGCCGGCCTGGGGATCTCCGCTGCCAGGGTGGAAAAGGGTGGGGTCTCTTTTCAGGGGGAGATGATGGACGGCTGCCGCGCCTGCCTCTGGTTGCGGACTGCGAGCCGGGTGCTGCTGCTATTGGCAGAGTTCCCCTGCTCCTCCCCCCAGGAGCTGTACGATGGGGTGAGGGGGATTGACTGGAACCGCTACCTGCTGCCGGAGATGACCCTGGCCGTTGACTCCGTGCTGCGCGACTCGACCATGACCCACTCGGGCTTCGTTGCCCTGAAGAGCAAGGATGCCATCGTCGATGCGGTCAGGGACCGTCGCGGCCGTAGGCCAAGCGTTGATACCAGGAGCCCGGACCTGCGGGTCAATGTTCATCTGGTGAAGAACCGCTGCAGCGTCAGCCTGGACATGGCCGGTGAGCCCCTTGACCGGCGGGGGTATCGCCTGGACAGGAACAAGGCGCCGCTGCGGGAGAACCTGGCCGCCGCCCTGGTGGCTTTCAGCGGCTGGGATGGGGAGACCCCTTTCTACGACCCGATGTGCGGCTCCGGGACCATCGTCATCGAGGCGGCCCTGCTTGCCTCCCGCACGGCTCCGGGGCTTCTGCGGGAGCGTTTCGGCTTCCAGAGCTGGCCTGGGCATGACCCGGGCGCCTGGCGAGCCCTGTTGGCCGAGGCCGGGGAGCTGCGCCGCCGGGAGCTCGGGGTGAGAGTGCGCGGCCTGGACCGCTCGCCGGGTGCCATCGACATGGCCAGGCAGAACGCCACCCGTGCCGGTGTGCAGCGGCTGGTCTCCTTTAATCCGGGGGAGTTCGGGACGTTCTCCCCCGCCTCCTCGCCGGCGATGATCATCTTCAACCCCCCCTACGGGGAGCGGATGGGTGAGATAGAGGAGCTGGCCGGCCTCTACCGTACCATGGGGGACGTCCTCAAGCAGCGCTGTGCAGGCTCGACGGCTTTCATCCTCTGCGGTAACAGTGAGCTGGCGAAGCAGGTGGGGCTGAAGGCCACCAGGCGCATACCCGTCTGGAACGGGCCGCTGGAGTGTCGCCTGATGAAGTACGAACTCTACTGATGGGCAAAAAGCTTGACATGGCAACGTGTCAGCATTTATGATGGACTTTCGCTTTACGGGCCTATAGCTCAGTTGGTTAGAGCTACCGGCTCATAACCGGTAGGTCCCAGGTTCGAGTCCTGGTGGGCCCACCATCTTTCTCAGTTTAACGTGGAGATGCCCATAAAGCGCTTTACGTCGGAAAAATCCCAGAAGAGGGGGAAAAAGAGTGCATACCACCCGGATGCACTCTTTTTCTTTTAGAGCCATGCAGAAGGCAAAGCTTTCGGATCTTATCGGAATAATTAATAAAATCGCCCCACCTGGACTTGCGGAAGATTGGGACAACGTGGGCCTTCAGGTTGGGGACCCTGCGGCTGAGGTGGGAAGGGTGATGGTTGCCCTGGACCCCTGCCCGGTTGCCGTAGAAGAAGCGATCCTGAACTCCTGCCAACTCCTCCTTACCCATCACCCCCTGATCTTCAAACCCCTGAAAAGGATCTCCACTGCCGACGAGGCAGGAAAGCTCATCCACCGCTCCATCGCCGCCAACCTGGCCATACTCTCCATGCACACCAACTACGACATCGCCGCTAACGGGATCAACGATCTCCTCGCCAGCCGCCTAGGCATGCAGGGTTGCAGGCCGCTGAAGGTGACTGGACGGAGCGAACTCCTCAAGCTGGTGGTCTACGTCCCCCTTTCCCACCAGGACCGGGTCATGAACGCCATCCTCCCCCATGGCGCCAGGCAGGGGAGGTATGCCGACTGCTCCTTCCGCAGCAGCGGCCTGGGGACCTTCACCCCCCTGGAGGGGGCAGAGCCGTTCATCGGCAGCATGGGGGTTCGGGAGACCGTGGAGGAGTGCCGCCTGGAGGTTATGGTGCGCAGGGGGGAGCTGCAGCCCGCCCTGAAGGCGCTGCGGGGAGCTCATCCGTACGAGGAGCCGGCATACGACCTGGTCCCCCTGCACAATGAGGGTGATGTATACGGCCTGGGGAGGATCGGCGAACTGCAGGAGCCCATGCCGCTGGATGGGTTTGCGGAGATGGTCAAGTCAAGTCTGGGGGTGCACTCCCTGCGGATAGTCGGCGCACATGGCAAGCCGGTCTCCCGCGTAGGGGTCTGCGGCGGAAGCGGCGCTTCTCTGCTGCGGGACGCTGCCCGGCAGGGTGCCGATGTCTTTGTCACCGGCGACATAAAGTACCACGAGGCGCGCGAGGCGCAGTCCCTTGGAATCGCCCTGATCGACGCCGGGCACTTTGCCACCGAGAGGCTGATGGTCGAGGGTATGGCGGTCAGTCTGGGCGAAGAGCTTGCCCGCCGCCGCCTGGATGTGGCGGTCTTGCCGTGTACAGCGGAGAGAGAACCATTTCTGGTTATCTGAAGTAATTAAAAGCATGGGAGGATAGAGTCGTGCGAGAAAAGCTGATGCTGTTGGAAGACCTGCAGGAGTTGGACCTCAAGGCAGACGGGACTCAGGCCAGGATCCAGGATGCACTGGGCGAGGTGGAGGCGCTGGATAGCCGTCTCCAGGAGGCGCGCGCCGCCATCGAGGCCAAACAGGGGGAGCTGGCAGCTGTCGAAGGGGAGCGCGGGCTCCTGGAGGAGAATCTGGCCACGGAGAACGGCAACATGACCCGCTCCGAGGCTAACCTGAAGGGGATAACCACCCAGAAGGAGTATCAGGCGGTAAACAAGGAGATCGCCTCCGCCAGGAAGCTCATCGCCGAACTGGAGGAGCAGATCCTGCAGAAGAGTGTCAGGTGCGAGGAGCTAAATGGCGAACTGGCAGCAATGGTGAGTGATATCTCCTCCCTGGAGGAGAATGTCTCAACTCAGAAGGTGGATGTTCTCGCCCGAATTACGGCCGAGGAGACCACTGCCGCTGCCGACGAGAAGGCGAGGGTGGAGCTGCTGAGGTCGATCCCCGCCGGCATGCTGAAGCGCTACGAGAAGCTGCGCGAGGTGCGCCGAGGAGTGGCGGTGGTGGAAGCTCGCGACGGCGGCTGCATGGGGTGCAATATGCACATCCCCCCCCAGATGTACAACAATCTCTTCCGCAGCGAGGAGCTGATCACCTGCCCACACTGCCAGAGGATTCT
>CALMOE010000191.1 GCA_937871715.1 uncultured Geobacter sp.
TCCCCTCCTGCTTCTTGCTCTCCTGGGATTCGGTGGTAAGCATGATTATGGGGATGAATTTGCAGGAGGGGATTGCCCGGGCCTCCTTGATCAGCCCTATGCCGTCCAGGTTGGGCATGTTCAGGTCGGTGATCAGCATATCAACAGCCCTGGCCTGCAGCTTCTCCACCGCATCCCTACCGTCAACAGCCTCAAGCACTTCATAGCCCGACTCTTTGAGGGTAAAACCAACCATCTGCCTGATGCTGGCCGAATCATCGGCCGTCATGATTACCTTGGCCATCATTCGCCACCTCCGTTCCAGAGACACTCGACCCCATCCATGCACCCCAGATGGTGGGAAAATCCTGATTTTTCCGCAAAGTCAGCCAGGATCCCGCTTTTGTCCGACTCAATGCCGAAACATTTCTGCGAGCCGATAGCAGTGCGGTGGGCAGCGCAGAGAAGCTGCATAGCTGTTATGTCGATTTCGGTGACATTGTCCACGTCGACACGGACATGATTGGCAAGCGCCAATGCCTCCAGGAGTTCGGCCTTGAGCTCCTGGGCGGAGGATATGGTCATCCTGCCGAGGATGGTCACGATCCTGACATCTCCGTTATCCGCCATGTTCGATTGCCTTATCTGCAGGTCGGCCATATTTCCCCCCGTCTCACAAATCCCATGGTATTCGTTTCGGCATGGTGAGTAATATCTTGAACATGCCTGGAACAAACATCAGAAAAGCTCCACATTGTCACCGAACTCCTCACCATCCCCCCCCTTGTCAGGCGGATCGTTCCCGCTGCCTGAAGTTGCTGATGCCATGTCGTCGCCGAACAGTGAGGCATGAACGCTCCGCTCGCTCTCCATGGTGTAGCGCTCCGCCAGTTCGCTGAGGCTCTCCACGCTGGCGGGCATGCAGCCATCGGGGAGAATCCCACGTGCCTCGGCAGCGATCTTGCCGAGAATCCCGATGCTGCTGCCGAGAACTTCCGATATGATTTTATGGGAAGATATCCCGGCTACTACCCCCTCTATGTCCGCTGAGAGTAGTGCCACCTCAGTCTCCAGGTGGGAGAGGGATGACATGAGGCTCTCGTTGATCCTGCAGATGGATGAGAGGAGAGTCCCCAGCCCCCCCCCCATCTCCTCCACGTCGCTCTCCATCCTGCTGAGCTCCCCGCACACCTGCCGGCTTTGACCTGCAGCCGACTCGTTGATTGTGAGGAGGATGGTGGAAACCGGCGTGGTGCGCAGGGTCGTCTCCAGGGAGAGCCTCTGGATCGATTCGGCAATGACCCCCAGGGCAGCCCCCCCCTTGCCGATCCTTGCGGATTTTATCTGCGCGTTGATGGAGATCAGCTCGATCTCCTCGCAAATCTCCTCGATGTCGGTGACGAAACTGGCAATGTTCTCCACGGTGCCGGCGACCGTGGCCATGGCATCCGCCAGGTCGCGGTTGGATGCCTCCGTCTTGGCCAGTGCCTGCCTGACATCGCCCAGGCCCCTCTCCATGTCTTCGAAGAACGTAACCCCAGAGCGATCGGCAATGCCGGCAACCCTCCTGGTTTCTTCGGCAAGACGCATCTCCTTGCGCGCCACCTCCCCCAGGTTGCCGGCAACGCTCCCCACTGCGGAGAGGAGTTCATCCCTGGCGTGAACCAGGTGGGCCTCAAGGAGTTCGCAGAGATTGACCGTCTCCATGATCAGTTCACGGGGGAGTTCCTCCTGCGAAAATTCGGCCAGCCTCCCGTTCAACCCCTGCAAAGCCTCGGTGACATGCTCGACCTTCTGTCGGACAATGTCGTGGAACTGCATGGAGACCACGATCTCGCCGATGTTCCTCGCCACCTCCTCTGAAAAGGTGGAGAGCTCCACCGCGGCACGGGAGCATTGGGAGTTGATCTCCACCAGGGAGGCGAGGCTCTGCCTGGTATTCTCCAGGATTGTCCGCACCTGGATGCTCTGCTCCGCTTCGGCCCTCCCCACCAGGGTGACGGCCTGGCGTATGACACTGCTCAGATCCTTCTTCTGGGAGCAGATGGAGCGTGAATTCTGCTGGACCCGCTCAGCCAGGAGGACGACTTCGTCGGCGATCGTTTCGAAGCCTGCTCCCCCCCCCTCCACCCTGGCGTTTTCGATCTTGGTCGACGCCCCGAACATGCGCAGAACCTTGTTCATCTTCCTGAATCCGGCCAGGGGCTCCTCGGCATCGGCGAGTAGAAGATCGATCCCCCTCAGGGTCTGGATGCTCTCCCCGGTCTGCTGCTCGGTAAGGGAGATATAGCTGCTCATGTGGTTGAATATCTCCTCCAGGTTCCTGATGGCCCCGGTCATTCTCTCACCCGCCACCTGGTCCACCACGTTCGAGGACATGCGCACCACCTCGCTGCCGCAGCGGTGAAAGTCATGGAGCCGTGAGCCGACCGAGAGGAATTCGCTCTCCACCGTCTCGATGGCCAAGTGAAGATCGCCGATCAGCTGCTCAAGTGATCCGCTCCATTGGCAGCTGGGTGTTTCAGCCTGCTCCGAGGCAGGCTCTGCCACTGTAGGCTCGACCGCTGTCCACTGGGCCGGCCCACTACCTGACCCGAACTTTTTCCATAAATGAACTAAGGCTAGCACGCTCTCTCCCCCGGCATGAAAAGCTGCATTTATAACCGTTCGTGCCGCAGCATACCCGTTTTTGCAGCATGCAAGAGCTAATGCAACGGTGCGGATTACTCTTTCATGCAATTGATTAATCGTCACAATGAGAAGAAACTTAAGCACTATTTTTCGGCAATCACCTCGTCTTGAGGTGCTGCGAACAGAGAGGGAGTATTCAGGGGATAAAAAAAGCCGGGTCTTTCGACCCGGCCCAGACTTCGGCATAGCAAAATAGCTTGCGACAAATCGCCTCCTCCTGCTGTTCAACTCCGTTGGCCATCCAAAATGGCGTAGACCCCTACGGTCGGAGGATCTATCTCGTAGTAGCGCTGCACCGACTCGATCATCTGCCTGTCCAAGGATATTCCCTTGGAGATAAGCAACATGCCGGTACCGCTGTAGATGTCACGGGTCAGGCGCATTCCCGGCACCAGCCTGCCGGGTGGATATTCGTCCTCGACCTCCGGATCGTAACGTTCACCACCCTAGAGGTAAACTGCCTTGGCATGACCTATGGCCGACTCTTCAATGGATGGATCGAGAGCGATCCCCAGCTTAAGCTTTATTCTCCGCAACGCCCCTTCCAACGCATCCTCTCCCCTCCTCTGCCCCATCTCTTGATCTATACTGTCTGCAAAGGATATTATCCTCGCCCCGAAGGGTATGTCATCACGAGATAATCTGTCAGGATAGCCGTTGCCATTGAAGTATTCATGGTGATGGCGGATAAGCAGGCCGGCTGACCTCAACTCTGCAACAGCATCAACGGCCGTCTGTCCGCGAACCGCATGCTGCTGGTAAAGGAGCCGTTCCGCCGGCGACATCTCCTGGGGCCGCATGGCCAAAAGTGAGTCGGGCATGCCAATAACCCCTATGTCGTGCAGCAAAGCGGCAATGCGGATGGTCTCCTGCTCCATCGCGGAAAGTTGCAGGTCCCTGGCAATGCCGAACGAGATGGCCGCAACGTTACGGGCATGGTTCAGCATGCGCGGGCTGGCCATCTCCACCAACCTGGAGAAGGACTGGATTGTCCCGTTAAACGCCTCGCTCATCCTGGCATTTTGATCCGCCAGCTCCTCGCTGCGCCTGCGGATGATGGTAGTCTGCTCCATCACCCTTGTCTTGAGATTTTCGTTCCATGCGGCCAGCTCCTCGTTCTGCCGCTGCACTATAGCTGTCAGGCGCCTGTTCTCCATGTGCACCAGATAATAGTCTACTCCGTCCCGGACAGCCTGGGTCAGCATGGCATCATCCCATGGCTTGGGGATATACCTCGCCGCCCCCCCCAGGTTGATGGCATCGACCGCTGCGGCCACATCGGCATAACCGGTGAGGATCATCCTGATGGCATCCGGCGCTATCTCCTTTGCCCTGGCGAGAAACTCGCCCCCCCCCATGGAAGGCATTCGCTGGTCGGAAACGATAACCGCAACATTTTCCAGCCTGGAAAGCTCTTCGAGAGCCGTCCCCCCGGAAGTTGCCGTATAGAGAGAAAACTCCTCGTCGATGAACAGGCGCTCCAAGGCGCGGAGGATGTTTTCCTCGTCATCCACGAGCATAACCGTTGTGTCGACGCGCCCCAAACTGTCACCCATGGCATGGCTCCTTTCCAGCGGCACCTGCACAGGAGATTAAAACCAGGACCATCCTCTCCCCAAGGTCCTCCATGGGCATTACATTAAGGTAAAGCACGGCACCACCCAAACTCAACGTGGAACAGGCATCCCGCCAATTAAGATAAACATCCTGGTACAGTAGAACTATATCTTTGGGCAAAACGATTGATAATTGGCTGGCATTAAGTATTTCTGACAAGGGGATGCCGAGCAGGGTCTCGGCAGCCCTGTTGCACCGGATGACGGCCCCATCACTGTCAATGACCAGCAAGCCCAGGGGGATGAGATTCAGAATTTTCTGTGACTGCCTTATCGCACGATCCTGGATAAGCAGTTCGCTCCCCCTCTCTATCATCATTTTCTCAAGCTGTTCATTGACATCCTGCAGATAGCTGTTCGACTTGGACAACTCTTCCGTCAAATGCCGATTGCGACTCTGCAGGATATGGAACTCCAGTGCCCTGTTGACCGTCTCCCTTAGCTCATCGTCTTTCCATGGCTTGGGAAGAAATTTGTAAATTTGGCCGTCATTTATGGCTGCCACCACCGATGGGGTATCGGCATATCCGGAAAGTACAATTCGAATAGTATCGGGACGAGAATCCCGCACCCTCCTCAGAAACTCTACCCCGTTCATACCCGGCATGCGGTAGTCGGAGATCACCAGTTGGACTGACGGATTCTCGGCTAGCATCGCGAGGCCGGCCTCGCCCGAGGAGGCGGTGATGACCTCGTAATCATCGTCGAGGAAAACTCGCTCGATGGCGCGCAGCACGTTTGCCTCATCATCCACGCAGAGAATCTGCAGCTGTCCGCTCACCGCACCACCCCTAAAATCCTGATCGACCAAATGTTGAGAAAATGAGTCATGGGGCCTGCCCCTCTGCCATTACTCCATTATTGCCCTCTTCGGCAGGAAAACCGGCAACTGGCAAGTGTACCGTGAAAGTTGAACCCTGGCCGACAACGCTGTGGAGCTCGATACTGCCGCCATGCTTCCTGATGATGTCATAGCTGATGGAAAGCCCAAGCCCGGTCCCCTTGCCAATCTCCTTGGTGGTAAAAAACGGCTCGAAGATTCGGTTCTTCAGGCCATCCGGTATCCCGCATCCCGTATCACCAATGGCCACGCAGACATCGCCTCCTTCCTGCCATGTGCTGATGCGTATTACCCCCTGGGCTTCAATGGACTGGGCACCGTTGACCAGGAGGTTGAGAAACACCTGATTCAGTTGCTGCGGATAACACTTTACTGGTGGGATCTCTCCGTAATCCTTTTCCACTGTGCATTTGTACTTCAACTCATTCCAGGCGATGGAAACCGTGCTCTCAAGGCATTCGATGAGATTGGCCTCTTTCATCTCCTGTTCATCCACCCTGGAGAAGCTCTTCAGGTTCTGCACTATCATCCTGACTCGTTCCGCACCGTCCGAAGACTCCTGTAGCAGGTTAGGGATGTCATCGAGGAGATAGTCTATCTTGAGTCTTTTCCTGGCGGAGAGAATTTCATCCATGGCCCCAGGCAAGATGGATTCCGACTGAAAATCTACAAATGCCCTCAATCTCTCGAGATATTTACCGAGCGTCCCCAGATTGCTGGAGATGAACCCCATGGGGTTGTTTATCTCATGGGCTACGCCGGCCGCTAGTTGGCCGATTGATGCCATCTTCTCATGGTGCAGCATCTGCACATGGGTAGCTTTCAGCTCTGCATATGCATTTTCCAGTTCAGAGGTAACCTGCTTGATCTCGGTCAGGTCATGCATTGCTATTACCTTGCGACTCCCTTCGGCAAAGGAATAGATCTTGATGCCAAACCAGCGGCCAGACTTTTCGTGAAAAAGCTCCGGCACATGGTTCAGGTCACTGCCATTATCCCCTCTGAACCTGGCAAACAGCTCGTGCCACTCCGCACCGATGACAGATCTGTATTCCTTGCCAAGAATATCTACGAAACCGCGGTTGCAACGCCTGACACGATTGTCCCGATCGATGATCACGAGAATATCGTCGATGCAGTCCATGGTTTTTTCCCACTCCTGCTTGGCTACCTCGACCTGTTGGAATAGCGCCTTCAACTCTTCATGCTTGACCAGCAATTCGGCCTGCTGCTTGCGCAACCTGGTCTCCAGCTCCTTCCGCTCCGTCATATCGTGAATCGATTCGACTACTGCCACGAGTGAACCATGTTCGTCCAGAATCGGCGTAGCATCGCAATAGACGTACCTGTCCCTCCCATCCAAACTTCTGAAACAATCCTCGACGCGGGCCGTTACACTGTCAGGTTCGTAACTGACCTTGGCATAACGGCTCGCAACAGTTTCCACTTCACCGTCCGCCAGCATGTCCGCCAAAGTAGGGCACCGCTCCGAATAGAACGGCTGCCAATGTTTGCTGGTTCCGACCATCTCCCTGCTCTCTATCCCGGTTAGGGCGGCCATGGCCCTGTTCCAGATGAGGACTTCGTGGTTCGTACCGATGACAAAAAGAGGTGTGGAGGTGTTTTCCAGCAGTGATCTTGCCAGCTCCTGCTGACGGTCCATCTCCGCAACTATCCGATTGAATCCCTTTGCCAGCAGTCCGACCTCATCAGTGGAGGATGTATGGGAAAATCTCTCATCCCCGTGGAGCTGAGGAAAAGAGTTAACATGCTCGACCAGCGCTGAAAGCGATTTCAATATACGCCTTACAATAAACCAGGCAATTGACAGAACGATGAGAACTAATGCTGCTACGGCATGGGTTCCACTCCTTAACCGTTCCGGGGTCGCATTTGCCTCAAACAGATTGAAATGGTCGGCTACGGTACAAATGACCAGAAAAGTGAAGATGGTCACCAGACAGGAGGTGATGATGAATAATATTCCGCGTATGCTGGATAGATTCATCATCAGGCCTCGCATGGCAAAGAGTATGCGCAACGGCAACATAGAACGGGGTACGTCCTATGAGAGGGGTAGGTACACCCGGTGTCGTTTGGATGCAATTGAGATGCATGACAAGCTGCTATTGTGTCATTCGGCAGTTTGCCGCAAAACTTTAGCATATAACGGATTCACCCTCCCCATAGGGGAGGGTGAAGATTATCGCAGTACCTGTTGATGGATCTGCCGAATGGCAAGATGTGGAGAGTTTTCAGACAAGAGAAGCGGAAAGAAGTTTAAGAAGTGATTCAGGGCTGCTTGTCAGTGGCATGAAACAGCAGAATCTGCAGTATCGTTAGGTAGCTGGCATTGATGGCCTATTTCGCGAGGCGCACTGCTTCGGCCGCCACCTCGGCGATGTCCCTGACCCTTACCCTATCCCCTGCACCCAGGTCCTTCAGCCCGTCCTCCAGCATGGTCATGCAGTAGGGGCAGCTGACGCAGATGGTATCGGGCTTCTGCTCCATGGCATCCTTCACCCGCTCCAGGTTGATGCGGCTGCCGGTATGCTCCTCCAGCCACATCCGCCCACCTCCGGCGCCGCAGCAGAATGCACTTTCCCTGTTAGCGGAGAACTCCGCCGGCTCAGATCCGGTAGCAGCCGTGAGCAGCGCCCTGGGGGGGAGATAGGTATCATTATGCCTCCCCAGGTAGCAGGAGTCGTGGAAGATTACCTTGCCGAGATCTTTCTGCTGCGGCAGTGTCAACCTGCCGCTTTTCGCGAGGGAGTCAAGAAGCTGGGAGTGGTGGATGACTTCGATCTCCAGGCCATACTGGCGGTAGTCGTTCTTCAGGGTGGAGAAGCAGTGTGGGCAGTGGGTGACTATTTTGCTGACCTTCTTCTCCTTGAGGAGCTGGGCGTTCTCTTTGGCCATCCTGTCGAAGAGATATTCGTTGCCGAGCCTTCTCACCGAGTCGCCGCAGCACTTCTCTTCCTTGCCGAGGATCCCCCAGGATACGCCTGCCCTGTCAAGCAGTGTGGCCATTGCCACGGTAACCTGCTTGGCGCGGGAATCGAAGGCTCCGGCGCAGCCGACGAAGAAGAGGTACTCTGTCTCTCCCGGCCTGTAGGTGCGGTCGCCGAGAAGGGTGCTCCACTTGCTCCGTTCTCCGGGGGCGATCCCCCAGGGGTTGCTCCGCTGCTCCATGTTCTCGAAGAGATTCAGGAGCTCTTCCGGGAACCGGGCCTTTTCCTGCACCAGGTGACGGCGAAGCTTGACTATCTTCGGCATCTGCTCGATGAGCACCGGGCAGACCGAGGTGCAGGCGCCGCAGGTAGTGCAGGACCAGATGGCTTCCTCGCCGACGGTCCCCTCCACGGGTTCACCTATTAGCGGCACAGACCCCTTCCCACCCAGCTCCACGGCCGGCCCGTTCTCGAGGAGATTCACCTTGATGTCGTGCACAATGCGCCGCGGGTTGAGGGGCTTGCCGGTGTTGTGGGCCGGGCAGAGGTCCTGGCAGCGGCCGCACTCGGTGCAGGTGAGTGAGTCGAGGAGATCCTTCCGGGTAAACTGCTCGACGCTGCCTACGCCATACCTCTCCCCCCTGGCGAATGTCTCCCGCGGCTGGGTATTCGGCTTCTCCAGGGAGCGGAGGAAAATGTTGGGGATGGCGGTGAGGATGTGCATGTGCTTGCTGCGGGGTAAAAAGTTCATGAACAGGACGAGCACCAGGGCGTGAACCCACCAGGCTCCCCGTTCAACCATCTCAAGGGTGGATTGGGGCTGCCCTTGGAACAGAGCGGAGATCGCCCCGGAAACAGGCCGCAAGGCAGTACCGGTTCCAGCGGCGATTGCGGCGGCATTCATGACGAAGAAGGCAGTCATCAGGGTGGCAATCATCCCCAGGATGAGCAGAGCCTCGCCGCTGGCAGGGGCGGTATAGTCATTCCCCAGGTAGGATGGTGGGGATAAAAGGCGTCGCCAGAGGGCGACCAGGACGCAGATGAGGGCTGCCAGGGATACAGTGTCGAAGAGGAGGGTAACTATCCGGTAGGGAGCAGACGGCAACAAGGCCGCCAGGTTGGCGCCGGGGATGATCCCCTCGGCGATGAACTCTCCGTTGGCGATGAGGAGGATGATGAAGGACCAGAAGATGATGAAG
>CALMOE010000192.1 GCA_937871715.1 uncultured Geobacter sp.
GAATACGCCAAAACGGCGGCCCTCATGGGGGCAATCCGTGAAAAGCTGTTGACTGATGATGGCGGCAGTACGTACAATAAGCGGGTTTTACGCGATCTGGCTGAAAATCTGCCGCCACTGATCGCCTCCGGGGACGACAAGGAGATCGACTCGTTTCTGCAGAGCCGCCTTGGCCCGGGCTTTTCCCTGGCATCTTTCATACCAGCAGTCGAGGATCCCACATGAACGCCATTCTCTTCTACAGCACGATTGCCGTCTACTTGCTGGCCATGATCGCCTACCTAGCCTATCTTGCCAAGCCGAGCGAATCCCTGGGCAAAAACGCCCGCCGCCTGATAACCGCTGGGTTCATCATTCATATCGTCTTCACCTTGGATCGCTACATCGAGGCAGGGCACACCCCAATCACCAACATGCACGAATCCCTCTCCTTCTTCAGCATGTCGGTGGTGGGCGTCTTCCTCTTCTTCGAGCGCCGCTTCAAGATTCTGGTACTCGGCTCCTTCGTCACCCCGGTGGCCTTCCTCCTCCTGGCGATATCGGCCATCTTCCCCACGGCTTTGAAGCCCCTCAACCCGGCACTGCAGAGCAAGTGGCTGCTCGTCCACACCGTGGTCGCATTCTTCGGCTATGCCAGCTTCGCAGTGGCCGCCGGCGCTGCGGCCATCTACCTGATCCAGGAGAACCTCCTCAAGAAGAAACGACTGGGGGGGATATTCCAGAGGCTCCCTTCCCTCAACACCCTGGACGAGATCAACTACCGCTGCCTGACCCTGGGCTTCCCCCTCCTCACCGTGGCCATCATCTCCGGCGCCATCTGGGCCGAGACCGCCTGGGGGACCTACTGGAGCTGGGACCCGAAGGAGACCTGGTCCCTGATCACCTGGTTCATCTACGCCGCCCTGCTCCACGGCCGCCTCACCACCGGCTGGCGGGGGAAGAAGGCCGCCATCCTCTCCATCATCGGTTTCTTCGTCATGCTCTTCACCTTTCTGGGGGTCAATCTCCTCATGTCCGGCCTGCATAGCTACAAATAAGGGATAGGGGAGAGCGCGCCAATGAACATCGTCGTCGTCGGACTGTCACATAAAACCGCCACGGTGGAAGTACGGGAGAAGGTCGCCTTCGCCCCGACCCACATGGAGAAGCCTCTCCATGCCCTGGTGGCCCTGGATGACATCACCGAGGGGGTAATCGTCTCCACCTGCAACCGGGTAGAGATCTACGTCACCACCAGGGACATCGCCGGCGGCATCGCCCGGGTGAAGCGCTTCCTGGCCGACCACCACAAGGTGAGCCTGGAGTGGCTTGAGCCCCACCTCTACGCCCATCACGGCGAGGAGGCGATCCGCCACGTCTTCCGCGTCGCCTCCAGCCTGGACTCCATGGTGGTGGGGGAGCCCCAGATCCTCGGCCAGATCAAGACCTCCTACGGCTACGCCGCCGAGTACAAGTCATCCGGGATCATATTGAACCGCTTCCTCCACAAGGCATTCTCCGTGGCAAAGCGGGTCAGGACCGAGACGAAGATAGCCTCATCCGCCGTCTCCGTCGCCTTTGCGGCGGTGGAGCTGGCGAGGAAGATATTCAACGACCTCTCCGACAAGACGGTCATGCTCATCGGCGCCGGGGAGATGTGCGAGCTAGCGGCCAAGCACTTCCTCAACAACGGCGTGCGCGGCCTGATGGTCACCAACCGTACCTTCGAGAGGGCCGAGAAGCTGGCCGACGAGTTCGAAGGCAAGGCTGTCCGCTTCGACGACCTCTTCGACCAGCTGCACAAGGCGGACATCATCCTCTCCTCCACCGGCGCCCCCCACACCATCATCGGCGCCGGCGACCTGACGGAGGTGATGCGCCGGCGCAAGCAGAAGCCGATGTTCTTCATCGACATCGCCATCCCCAGGGACATAGACCCGGCCGTCAACGACGTGGAGAACGTATACCTCTTCACCGTGGACGACCTGCAGGAGGTGGTCTCCGCCAACCTTCAGCAGCGGGCCGAAGAGGCGCGCAAGGCGGAGGAGATCGTCAGCCAGGAGATCGGCCAGTTCTTCAAGTGGCTCTCCTCCCTGGAGGTGACGCCGACCATCATCGCCCTGCGCAGCAGATTCGACGAGATCCGCCGCGCCGAGCTGGAGAAGACCCTGGCTAACTGGAAGGATCTCCCCCCTGACGGGCAGAAGCGCCTGGAGGCCCTGACCAACGCCATCATGAACAAACTCCTCCACCCCCCAACCAGCCTGATCAAGAAGGCGGGGCAGGGGGGAAGGACTGACCTTTACGTGGATGCCCTGCGGGCGCTGTTCGAGCTGGAGATCGGCGGAGCAGCGGAAGAGGAGTTGGGTGAGTTAGAGGAATAGGAACGAGTAGCGAGGTTCGATGGACGAGGGACGAGGTAAGAAGAAAAGGTTTTCCTCGATCCTCGAACCTCGTACCTCGATCCTTGTTTGCCCTGGAAACGAAAGAACCAATAACTGGAAGGAGATCGCATAGATGGCGTTAAAGCAATTGAGAATAGGCACCCGCGCCAGCCAGCTGGCACTGTGGCAGGCTAACTGGGTCAAGTCGGAGCTGGAGAAGAAGTACCCCGGCATGGAAGTCACCCTGGTGAAGATCAAGACCATGGGGGACAAGATCCTCGACGTACCATTGGCCCAGGTGGGTGGCAAGGGGCTTTTCGTCAAGGAGATCGAAGAGGCCATGCTCCGCGGCGAGATAGACATCGCCGTGCACAGCATGAAAGATGTCCCCACCGAGTTCCCCGAGGGGCTGGGGCTCTACTGCATCACCGAGCGCGAAGACCCCAGGGACGCGGTCATCTCCAAGGGGGTCAAGTTTGCCGACCTCCCCAAGGGGGCCAAGATCGGTACCAGCGCCCTGCGCCGCCAGGCCCAGCTCTTGAAGGCCCGTCCCGACCTGCAGATGGTGGTGATCCGCGGCAACGTGGAGACCAGGATGAAGAAGCTGGATACCGAGGGGCTGGACGCGGTCATCCTGGCCGCCGCCGGCCTGAACCGCCTCGGCTACACCGAGAACGTCACCGAGCTACTCCCCACCGACCTGTCCCTGCCGGCCATCGGCCAGGGGGCACTGGGGATCGAGTGCGACCTCTCCAACGAGGCGGTCAAGGAGACCATCGCCTTCTTCAACCACCCGGAGACCAGCTATGCCGTACGGGCCGAACGGGCCCTGCTGAAGCGCTGCGAAGGTGGCTGCCAGGTCCCCATCGCCGCCTTCGGCGAAGTGACCGGCGACCAGCTGAAACTGACCGGCTTCATCGCCTCGGTGGACGGCTCCCGCACCCTGAAGGAGAGCATCATCGGCAGGGTCGACGAGTGCGAGTACCTGGGTTGCGAGCTGGCCGAACGGCTCCTCAGGAACGGCGGCAAGGAAATCCTGGAAGAGGTCTACCAGCGGGAGATCGGCGCCTGACCCACCGGATACACTGAAAAAACGCCGCCGGCTCGGCGGCGTTTTTTGTTCCAGCTCCATTCTGTAGCAGGAGGCACGCGGAAGCGGCCGGAATGAACGCTTCAGCAAGCGTTCGTTGTACTTCCCGGCGAATGAAGCGGCCAGCGCCGATACTGTCTGAGCGCAGCGAGTTTATCGGCGCTAGCGAAGTGAGCCGGAGAAGTACAGAACGGTTGCGGCGGCGTGAATGCAGGCTGTTTCCGCGTGCCGAGCCATATGCACCCAAGTCTCTCAATGAATGAGTATTCCATGACAAAAGCACACGGCAGAGTCTACCTCATCGGCGCCGGCCCCGGCGACCCCGGACTTATCACGGTCAGGGGGAGGGAGTGCATCGCCCTGGCGGACGTGGTGGTCTACGATTACCTGGCCAACGAGCAGCTCCTGGAGTGCGCCAGGCCAGGGGCCGAGCTGATCTACGCCGGCAAGATCGGCGGCGCCCACAACCACGAGCAGTGGCAGATCAACGACCTCCTGGTGGAGAAGGCCCTTGCCGGCAAAACCGTGGCCAGGCTAAAGGGGGGTGACCCGTTCATCTTCGGCCGGGGGGGGGAGGAGTGCGAGGCCCTGGTGGCCAGGAACATCCCCTTCGAGATCGTCCCCGGAGTGACCGCCGCCATCGGCGCCGCGGCCTACGCCGGCATCCCCCTGACCCACAGAAACGTAACCACCTCAGTCGCCTTCGTCACCGGCCACGAACACCCTGACAAGGATGGCAGCGACATCGACTGGGAAAAACTCTCCCTGGGGAGCGGCACCATCGTCTTCTACATGGGGATGAAGAATTTGTCCCTAATCACCGCCAACCTCATGGAACACGGCCGCCCCCCCCAGACGCCGGTGGCCCTGATACGCTGGGGGACCCGCAGCGAGCAGCAGGTACTGCAGGGGACTCTGGCGGACATCGCCGAGCTTGCCCGTCACCAAGGCTTCAAGGCTCCGGCGATCACCGTGGTCGGCGAGGTGGTGAACCTGCGGCAAAAGCTCGCCTGGTTCGACCGCCGCCCCCTCTTCGGCAGGGGGATCCTGGTTACCAGGGCAGCCGACCAGGCGGGGGAGTTTGCCACCCTGCTGAGAGCACGCGGAGCGTCGGTCTTCGAGTGCCCGACAATCAGCTTGGTGGAGCCGCCGTGCCATGCCGAGCTGGATGCCGCCATTGGCGGATTGCCGGATTTCCACTGGACCATCTTCACATCGGCCAACGCGGTACAGTTCTTCTTTGCCCGTCTGGAGGCACTCGGGCTGGACAGTCGGGCTCTGGGTCTGTGCCGGATCTGCGCGGTCGGCCCCAAGACCGCCGCCGCCCTCTTGCCACACGGCATCCGCGCCGACCTGGTCCCCGGCGACTACAAGGCCGAAGGGGTGGTGAACGAATTCCGCAGGATGCAGATCTCTGGGATGAGGATTCTCTTCCCCAGGGCCGACAAGGCCAGGGAGGTCATCCCCAGGGAGCTGACGGCCATGGGTGCCACTGTCATTGCACCAGTTGCCTACAGCAACGTCATACCCGGATCGATGCCGCAACAGGCCATGCTGGCCCTGGAGGAGCGCCGTATCGACTGCGTCACCTTCACCTCATCTTCCACCGTGGAGAACCTGGCAGCCATGCTGGGGGAGAACCGCTTCCTCCACCTCCTGGAGGGGGTGGCGGTGGCCGCCATCGGACCGATAACCTCCCGCACCTGCCGGGAGTTGGGGCTGGAGGTGGCCATGGAGCCGAAGGAGTATACCCTTGCGGCCATGACCGAAGAGATAGTAAGATTTTTCCATAAACCCTAAAAGGAGATAGCCATGTACTACCCGACGTTTCGCGCCCGTCGCATCAGGGGGAAGGAAGTGTTCCGCCGCATGGTGAGGGAGACATCCCTCTCGGCCAACGACCTGATCTACCCCATGTTCTCCGCCTTCGGCAAGGGGATCAGGAAGGAGATCTCCTCCATGCCCGGGATCTACCAGCAGTCCATCGAGAACATCGTCGCCGAGGCACAGGAGGTATATGAACTGGGTGTTCCGGCGGTGATCCTCTTCGGCATCCCGGAGAGCAAGGACGCCGTCGGCTCCGACGCCTACTCCGACAGCGGCATCATCCAGGAGACCATCCGCGCCCTGAAGAAGGATGTGCCGGGGCTGGCGGTCATCACCGATGTCTGCATGTGCGAGTATACCGACCATGGCCACTGCGGCATAATCAGGGACGGGGACGTGGACAACGACGCCACCCTTGAGCTCCTGGCACGGGAGGCCCTCTCCCACGCCCAGGCCGGCGCCGACATGGTCGCCCCCTCTGACATGATGGACGGGCGGGTGGCGGCCATCAGGGATATCCTGGATGAAAACGGCTATGAAAACATCCCTCTGATGAGCTACGCGGTCAAGTACGCCTCCGGCTACTACGGCCCGTTCCGCGAGGCGGCCGAGTCAACACCCCAGTTCGGCGACCGCCGCTCCTACCAGATGGACCCGGCCAACCGCCTGGAGGGGCTCCGGGAAGCGCGCATGGACATGGAAGAGGGGGCGGACATCCTCATGGTCAAGCCCGGTCTCCCCTACCTGGACATCATCCGCGACCTGCGCAACGAGTTTGATCTCCCTATCGCCGCCTACAACGTCTCCGGCGAATACAGCATGATCAAGGCTGCAGCCAGGAACGGCTGGATCGACGAGGATAGGGTCATCATGGAGACCATGCTCTCCTTCAAGAGGGCCGGGGCGGACATCATCCTCACCTACCACGCCAAGGAGGTTGCCATGCTGCTGAAGAGCGGCAATTTCTGATGCAATTATCCACCTGAAAAAAGAAGGCCCCCGGTTTTCCTGGGGCCTTCTTTTTTTGCGCAGTTGAAAACGCCTTCAACTCGCTTCCTGGTCGCCGAACTCCCGCCACCTCTGATCCTCGATCCAGCGGCAGGCGTTCTCGTGGCACATGGGGATGCCTATGAAGTAACCCTGGGCCTGGTCGCACCCCAGCTGGCGCAGCCTCTCCAGGATCTCCCGGCTCTCCACACCCTCGGCCACCACCTTCAGCCCCAGGTTGTGGGCCAGGTTGATGGTGGAGGAGACGATGATTTCGTCAGTCTCGCTGCGCAACATCTGGCTGACGAAGAGGATGTCAATCTTCAGGGCGTTCAGGGGGAGCCTCTTCAGCAGGGCGAGGGAGGAGTAGCCGGTGCCGAAATCATCGATGCTGAGACGCACCCCCATTGCATGGATCCGTCCGAGGATATCCCTGGCCCTTTCCGGCTCGGCAATGAGCGCTGTCTCGGTTATCTCCAGCTCCAGCACAGCCGGGTTCACTCCGTAGCGGCTTAGGAAGGCCTCGATGTGGTAGGGGAGATCGTCGTCCATGAGGAGCCTGGTGGAGAGATTGCAGGCAATTGTGGTGCAGATCCCCTGCTGCTGCCAGAGGTGCAGTTGGCAGACGGCCTTCTCGATGACCTGATAGGTGATCGGCACAATCAGTTCGCCGATCTCGGCGTAGGGGATGAACTCCCCGGGGAGGAGAAGTCCGTTGACAGGGTGGTACCAGCGGACCAGGGCCTCGAATCCCGCAAGGGAATCGTGCACCAGGTCGATCTTCGGCTGGAAGAAGATGGAAAGCCCGTTGTTGCGCACCGCCGTCCCCAGGTCGGCCATCAGGGCGAGCCTCTCAGGGGTATAGGGGTCGTGGGCAGGGTCATAGAGACAGTAGCGCTGCATAACCTTCTTCGCCCGGTACATGGCGATGTCGGCGCAGCGCAGCAGGTCCGACGAAGTCCTGCCGTGGGCAGGTGCCATGGCTATGCCGATGCTCGCCTCTATCTCCACCCTGATCCCCTCCACGTCGAAGGGGGAGTTCATGGTGCGCAGCACCAGCTCGGCCAGCCAGTTTATGTCCCGCACGCTTCTCACCCTGTTGTAGATGATGGCAAACTCATCCCCACCCAGCCGGGCTATGTCGCCCCCCAGCCCCACCAGCACCTGCTCCAGTCTCTTGGCGAGCTCCTTGAGGAGTAGATCTCCCGCATAGTGGCCGAGAGTGTCGTTGACCTCCTTGAAACGGTCCAGGTCGAGGATGAAGAGGGCAAGATGACCCGGCTCCTCCATCCTTTCCAGCTCGTCCTCCAGCCTGTTCTTCAGGTAGAAGCGATTGTGGAGGCCTGTGAGCGAGTCGTGATTGGCGCTGTGCTCCAGGGCCTCCATCTGCCTTTTCTTCTCGGTGATGTCCCTCCTGGTCCCCCAGAGGCGCTCTACCTTGCCATCCTCCACAACCCCCACAAGGGTGGATGAGAGCCAGAGTTCCCTGCCGTATCGGTCGAACTGGCGGATCTCGTAATCGTGCAGCGAATAGCCGCTGTCGACGAATCTCTCCAGGATCTCCCGCACCTGCTCGTTGTCATAGAACTCCCGCGTCCTTCTGCCGATGACCTCCCCTGCAGCAGAGTAGCCGTAGATGCTGGCAAGGGCATCGTTGCACTCGGCAATGCACAGATTCTCGAAGAAGGAGTCCACCTGGAGGTCTATGGGGGAGGTCACGTCTATTGGGGGGGAGACCTCACCCCTCCATATCCCCTCGGAGCTCATGGCGATGAAGGCGCGGTAACGGTCCTCGCTGCGCAGCAGATCATCCTCGGTCCTTTTCAGTTCGCTGATGTCCAGCATGGAACCGACCAGCCCCCCTACGTTCCCGCTGGGGTCGCTGAACACCGCCTTGTGGAAGATAATGTCATGCCTCTGGCCATCGCCAAAAAGGACCTTTGTCTCGTATTTCTGCGTCCCCTGGCTGGCTATCAGATCCAGGTCCGCCTTGTGGTAGACGGCGGCCAGATCACCGGGGGCGACATCGTAGACCGTCCTGCCGATTATCTCCCCCCTCTTTTTCCCCAGGATCTCCTCGAAGGCCTGGTTGCACCCCAGGTATCTACCCTCAACATCCTTGTAGAACAGGGGGATCGGCACGGCATCGATAATGGCCTGCAGGTTGAGGGATTCGCTGCGCGCCTGCTTCTCCCTGGCGGCGATTCTTCCCCTGCTGATGACGAAATAGATGAGGAGGAAGATGACAATGAATGCAACACCATCCATAACCAGTGTGGCGGTTGACAGGGCGTTGTCCATGGCGGGGGGGGGAGTGGTCGCTGCCTGGTGCAGGTTGGAAGGGGGCGTTTGCAGCTGGGTCATGACTGATCTCCTCTGGGGAGCTAAAGGTTGTCCAGATAACCCAATGTTTCTGCTGCCAGTTCCGGCGAATCGATCATGACCGACAGCTCGTTGTTGTATTTAAGGGCGCTTTGGGTAAGGTTGTGGCTCCCCAGGTAGACGAAACGGCCATCGATGACCATCGCCTTCACATGGGTGGTGGTTCTCGGCAGATCGAAACGGACACTCACCCCCGCCTCCATAAGCATGGAGGCGGCGCGACGGTTCTGCTCGTAAACGCTCCCCTTACCCATGGCGTCCTGCTCCAGCTCTATACTGACCTTCACCCCCCGCCTATGGGCGGCGATCAGCTCATCCGCCAGGGCCATGGTGAGACTGTTGCGGCCAGCGGAGAGCTTGAAGAGGAAGAAGCACCCCTTTATCTCCCTCTTCGCCCGGCGGATGCCGCCACTCAAGGCATCATAATACTTGTGGTCCGGGAGGAGGGTCACCTTGGCCGGAACCCCGTTCCCGGCAAAGGCCGGCGCAGGAAGCACGTTCAAATTGGCGGCAAGCAGAACTGCGGCAAATATGCGTGACAACCTGCGCATCATCCCCTCCGTCAGCTGAACATCTCTTT
>CALMOE010000193.1 GCA_937871715.1 uncultured Geobacter sp.
TGCGTATTCCGCTTGAAACCGACCACGATTCCGCAGTGATGCCGACCGGCATTCCGCTGGCAAGCCGACCGGCATTCCGTTACGAAGCCGACCGCGATTCCGGAGCAATCCGACCGGTTTGTTGATGTAGTCGCAAGGTAACTCACCGGCTATTCTGTCCCCTCATTTCTATGTGAGGAGAACGGGATGCCACAATTGAGAGTTGCCATGCGAAAGATACGAGAGATTCTGCGCCTTGCCTGGTCATGCGGCCAGTCGAGGAAAGCCATAGCCGTTAGTTGCGGAGTCGGCAAGACCACCGTGACCGACACCATTGCCCGGGCTGCTGCCGCCAATTTGTCCTGGCCCCTGCCTGACCTTGATGATGAAGCCCTTGAGCGGCTTCTTTATCCCCTCACCATCCATCCCGTCATCCGCGTAGCCGAGCCGGACTGGTCGGCACTGCACAATGAGCTGACACGCCACAAGAACCTTACCATCATGTTGCTGTGGCAGGAGTACAAGCAGTCCAATCCTTCCGGCTACCAGTACAGTCACTTCTGCACCCTCTACAACCGCTGGCACAAGAAGCTCGATCTCTCCATGCGCCAGGAGCACCGCGCCGGCGAGAAGCTGTTCGTCGATTACTGCGGCCAGACGATTCCCATTGTGGATGCCTCCACCGGCGAGATTCATGAGGCGCCGGTCTTCGTGGCAGTCATGGGGGCCAGCAACTTCACCTATGCCGAGGCCACCTGGTCCCAGTCTCTCTCCGACTGGATCGGCGCCCATGTCAGAACCTTCGCCTTTCTGGGTGGAGTGCCCAAGGCAGTGGTGCCGGACAACCTGCGCGCTGCAGTGACCAAAGCCTGCCGGTATGAACCGAAAATCAACACCACCTTCGCCGAGATGGGCGCCCATTACGGCACGGCAATCATCCCCGCCAGGGTGCGTCGCCCCAAGGACAAAGCCAAAGTGGAAGTGGGAGTGCAGATCGTTCAGCGCTTCATCCTGGCCGGTTTGCGAAACCGCACCTTCTTCTCGCTGGCAGAAGCCAATGCCGCCATACGGGAGCGCCTGGAGAAGCTGAACACCCGCCCCTTCAGGAAATTGCCGGGTAACCGCTTGAGCCGGTTTCTGGAGATCGACTGTCCTGAGCTTCTGCCGTTGCCTTCTTCGCCCTATGAGTTTGCCCACTGGTTGAAGGCAAGGGTTCATATCGACTACCACGTCGAAGTGAAAGACCACTTCTACAGCGTGCCCCACCGGCTCAGGGGTGAGCTTCTGGATGTCCGCCTCACCGAAAAGGCGGTTGAATGCTTCCACGGCAGTATCAGTGTTGCATCCCACCAGCGTTCCTTCCTCAAAGGCAAACACACTACCTGTGGAGAGCATATGCCCACGGCACACCGCGAGTATGCCGAATGGACTCCCGAGCGGTTGATCAAATGGGCCGGCACCATGGGGCCGGCTACTGCTGCCGTGGTGGAGGAGATCCTCTCCCGCCGGGCATTCCCAGAGCACGGATTCCGCTCATGTATGGGCATCATCTCTCTGGCAAAGCAGTTTACGCCGCAGCGCCTTGAAGCTGCCTGCCAAAGAGCAGTGGTCATCAAGGGGAGCAGTTACAAAAGCATCAAGTCGATACTGATAAACAACCTGGACAGCAAACCGCTTCCCCGCCAGTTGGAACTACTTCCCGTCTCCCATGGCAACATCAGGGGAACGGATTACTACAGCAAATAGAAAGGAATCAGATGCTTACTCAACCGACCATCGACAAACTCAATTCCATGAAGCTCTTTGCCATGGCCCAGGCATTCCGGGATCAGTTGGACCGCCCAGACATGGGGGCGCTCACCTTCGAGGAGCGCTTTGGCCTGCTGGTAGATCATCAGCTGCTGACCCAGGAGAACCGGAGACTCAAAAACAGGCTGCAGGCGGCACGACTCAGGCTGACCGCTTCGGTCGAGGACCTGGACTTCCGCCCTGGCAGGGGCATGGACCGCTCCCAGATCATGTCGCTTGCCGCCAACCAGTGGGTACGCAGTTCCCACAACGTCCTCATCACCGGGCCGACCGGAGCCGGCAAGAGCTATCTCGCTTGCGCCCTGGCCCAGAAGGCGGCCCGGGACGGCTATAGCGTCCTGTACCAAAGGCTGCCACGGCTGTTGGACGATCTGGCCATCGCCCGTCATGATGGCCGTTATCACAAGCTGATGACGGCAATGGCCAAATGCGAGGTACTGGTTCTGGATGACCTGCTCATTGCCCCCATCTCGCAGGATGACCAACGTGAGCTGCTGGAGGTCGTCGAGGAGCGTTACGGCAGAAGGTCAACCATTGTCACCAGTCAGTTGCCGATCAAAGCCTGGCATGATGCCATGCAAGACCCGACGCTGGCAGATGCCATTCTTGACCGACTGGTACACAATGCATACAAGATAGAACTCAAGGGGGAATCTATGCGGCGAAAACGATCAACCCTTGACCCGAATCCGGAACCTGTGACAGATTGATCACCTTACCTTGCGACTGCTGAAAACAGTCGGTCGCCATCAACGGAATCACGGTCGCCTTCGCAGCGGAACCGTGGTCGCCTTCACAGCAGAACTCCGGTCGGATTCAGCGGAATACGCA
>CALMOE010000194.1 GCA_937871715.1 uncultured Geobacter sp.
CCCTCGACTTTACCTTTTTGATCAATCCCAGCAGCATCATCTTGATTTCGGCAAGATCCGGAATGAGTGCCGGCTCAATGAATTTCAATCACGCAGCCAACAGCAACTCGGTTTCAAGCTCTGCAAGCGAGCCGAGCGAAATGTACAAAAACTGGACAAACTCCCTGGAGTGATTACGAGCCGCACCCTCTGCTATATTAGCGGGGATAGAGACTGATGCCCTGCGTATCTGGCTTGTCAGCCCGTACAGCTCGCTCTTCGGCATACAGTCAGTTGCACGATATACTTCCACTACCATGTCCATGGACTTCTACCAAACGGTCAGATCCTTGTGCGTCTTATGCTCCGTCATTTCCCTGCTCCCTGCTCCCTACTAACAGCCCCTAAATCACATCCGCGAAGTGGGGCCGCAGGCGCTTGAAGACGACCGCGCCGATAACCAGGATGGTACCGGTCACCAGCCAGTAGTAGGCGGTCAGAGTGTAGTGCTTCTCCCAGAACCAGACATGGTAAATGAAGCTCTCCCTGTACCCCTCCACAAGGTAGTAGACCGGGTTGAGCTTGACCATGTTGAGGTACTTGATGGGGAGTATCTTGGCCGACCAGAAGATTGGGGTCATCCAGAAGAGGAACTGGACCACCATCCCCACGATCTGCCCCATGTCGCGGAAGAAGAGGATCACCGAGGAGGTGATCCAGGAGATGCCGAGAAGGAGGACGATGGCGGCGAAGAGGTAGTAGAAGACCTGCAGGCAGTGGATGGTGAGCGGCATGCGGTAGACGAGGAACATGATGAAGATGATGCAGATGAAGAAGGCGTGCAGCACCAGGGCGGAGAGGATCTTCACTATGGGTAGCATGCCGACGCTGAAGTTGACCTTCTTCAGGAGGAACGAGTTGTCCATCACCGAGTGGGTGGCGCTGCTCAGGCACTCGCTGAAGAAGAACCAGGGGACGATGCCGCAGAGCATCCAGAGGACGAAGGGGACGTCGCCGGCAGGCTTGGACTTGAAGCCGACCTCGAAGACAAACCAGAGGATGGCCACGTAGATGGTGGGGTGGACAAAGGCCCAGAGTATCCCCAGGTAGGAGCCGAGGTACTTGCTCCTGAAGTCCTGCCTGGCCAGCTCGAGGATCATCCCCCTGCGGAGGTAGAGATCGCGGATGAAGACGACAAAGATGCGGAAATAATTCATGACGAAATATTACTGCAGGGATGCGCTAGTTGTAAACCGGAAAGAACAGAAGGGGTCTGTGTTGAAAGGATCGGTAACTAGAAGGTTCTTTTCACCGAGGCGCTCAGCCGCCGCTCTATCCTGTTGTCGCTGTCCCTCTTGGC
>CALMOE010000195.1 GCA_937871715.1 uncultured Geobacter sp.
ACCGGAATCGAACCGGTACAGCCTTGCGGCCGAGGGATTTTAAGTCCCTTGCGTCTACCAATTCCGCCACCCGGGCCCATGACAAGTTACTAAAGGCAGTTTACCCGCTCCCTGAGCTCTTTACCTGTCTTGAAGAAAGGGGTCTTCTTCGCAGGGATGGTCACTACCTCACCGTTTTTCGGATTCCTTGCCTCGCGGGCCTCGCGCTCGCGCACGGTGAAGCTGCCGAAACCTCTGATTTCAACCTTGTCACCATCTTTCAGGGCGTTTGCCATGGAGTCGAAAATGATGTTTACCACCAATTCAGACTCCTTGCGATTGAGGAAACTGTTCGCTTCCATGATTTTTTCAACGAGTTCGCTTTTTGTCATGTAAATTCTCTACTATGCAGTCAGTTTAGATGACTAGCCGTTATTATTCTTGTTCAATTCGCCCTTGAGAAGCTCGCCGAAACTTGAGAAGGACTCATTCTGCGACCCCATATAACCTTGCATCTCCTCTTTTTCGATGGCGATCTGCAAAGCCTTGATGGAGAGTGCTATCTTACGGTCATGGGTGTCCACATTCAAGACGACAGCCTCAAGATCGTCGCCCACCTTGGCGAAATCTTTTGCAGAAGGCACTTTCTCCTGGGAGAGTTCGGAGACGTGAATCAGCCCTTCGATCCCCTCTTCGATTTCGACGAAGACACCGAAATCGGTAACGGAGGAGACCTTCCCCTTCACACGGGTTCCTGACTTGTACTTCTCAGGAACAAGGGACCACGGATCCGGGGTGAGCTGCTTGATACCCAGGGAGAGGCGCTCGTTTTCCGGATCGATGTTGAGGACAACTGCCTGGATCGTCTGCCCCTTGGCAAATACCTCACCCGGGTGCTTGATCCGCTTTGTCCAGGAGATATCGGAGACGTGCACAAGTCCGTCGATCCCATCTTCAACGCCGATGAAAACGCCGAAGTCGGTGATGTTCTTGATCTGCCCCTCAAGCTTTGTCCCAACGGGATAACGCTCTTCCAGAACGGTCCAGGGGTTCTGCTCGGTCTGCTTCAGGCCAAGGGAGATGCGGCGATTCCCCTGATCCACACCGAGGATGACTGTCTCCACCTGGTCGCCCACAGTCAGGACTTCGGAAGGATGACGAACGCGCTTGGTCCATGACATTTCAGATACGTGGATCAGACCCTCTACACCGTCTTCAAGGGCTACGAAGGCACCGTACTCCATGAGGCTGACGACTTTGCCGCTTACCCTGTCTCCAGTATTGTAGCGAGACTCCACATTGATCCAGGGATCCGGCATGGTCTGCTTCAGACCGAGCGAAATCTTACCCTTGACAGGGTCGAACTTGAGAACCTTGACGTTAAGCTTGTCGCCTACCTTGATCAGTTCCGACGGATGGTTCAACTTACCCCAGGACATGTCGGTGACATGGAGCAGACCGTCAACACCACCAACATCGACGAATGCGCCATAATCGGTGAGGTTCTTTACAACACCCTCACGAACCTGCCCCTCGGCCAGTGTCTCCAGGGTCTGCTCGCGAACCTGGCCACGCTCCTCTTCAAGGAGAACCCTGCGGGAGAGCACCACATTGCCGCGCTTGCGGTTCAACTTGAGGATGCGGAAACGATGGCTCTGACCCAGATAGCGGTCGAGATTTGCCCCGGGACGGAGATCCACCTGGGAGGCGGGGAGGAATGCGGGGAGACCGATATCTACGGTAAGGCCACCCTTTACCTTGGCTACGATCTTACCCTCGATGACTCCACCCTCACCGCCTGCTTCAGCGATGCGATCCCAGCCGATAAGCTGCTCGGCCTTGCGCTTGGAGAGGACAAGATGCCCCTTGGCATTTTCATTGCGCTGGAAAAGAACCCTTACCTTGTCGCCGACCTGGACATTGAGTACTCCGTCCTCGTCCATGAACTCTTCGCTATGCACGCAACCTTCAGACTTGTATCCGACATCAACCATGACGAAGTCCTGGGTGATCTGAACGACTGTACCTTCTACAACTTCACCTACCCTCGGCTGCTTGAGGCTGTCCTGGAAAAGCTCTGCGAACTCGTCGGCGCCGGCATTTTCATGCTCGTCATCCATATCCTTGAAACGCCTGATCGGCGCATCGTTTTTCCTGTACTGCCTTGAATCATCACTCATCAATTCCTACCCCCTGGCTATTCGTCTTCACAATTTTGCTAAGCTAGCAACTATTTGGTAAAAGTTCAATCTTTTTTGTCTTCGACCAGTGCGGCAATCCGCTCCATAACGCCATCGATCAGCCACTTGGGAGTAGATGCCCCGGCAGTTATGCCTACCTTTGCGCAACCGGCAAACCATGGGGCGCAGAGCTGCTCGTCCGATTCGATGTGATGCGTATTGGGCTGAATTTCAAGACAAATCTCGGCGAGTCTCCTGGTGTTGGCGCTGTTGTATCCGCCGATGACAACCATGGCATCCACTCTGGAGGCAAGGTCTCTCGCCTCGTTCTGCCTAACCGATGTGGCATCGCATATGGTGTTGTATACCCTTATCTCCGTCCCCTTGGTAAGAGCGGCACTCACCACGTCCTGAAGATGCTCCATCGATTGCGTGGTCTGGGCCACTATGCCTATCCTCTTCATCTTCGGCAGGGGGTCGATGTCCCTGCCGCATGCCACCACATGCACATTCCCGCTGGCATAGGAGACTATCCCCTCCACCTCCGGATGATCGTGATCCCCCAGAACGATCACATCATACCCCTGCGAGGAGAGCTCTTTGACATACTCCTGGGCCTTTTTCACGAACGGGCAGGTTGCATCGACCACCCTCAGCTCTTTGGCCAGGGCAGCTGAGATTTCGGCCTCGGTCACGCCGTGGGAGCGGATGATGATTGTGCCTTTCTCAAGGGAAGAGAGATCACGCAGAACCTTTACCCCCATCTCTTCAAGGCGACGTACCACCTGTGGAGAGTGGATGATCGGACCCAGGGTGTATGTGCCGTCGCCATTGGCAGCGGCAGCCGCCTCGAATGCTATCTGGGTAGCCCTCTTGACTCCGAAACAGAAGCCGGCATGCTTGGCAAGGATTATCTCCATGATCGCCCCCACATTAACTTTCGCTTAGCGATGAGCGTTCCATGACGATGCTCTCCATCCTTGTCAGGACCTCCTGCAGCGTAAGGGTGGTTGAGTCGATTTCGACGGCATCCTCCGCCCGGCGGAGCGGCGCATGCTCCCTCTCCAGGTCCTGCCGGTCACGCTGCTCAACCTCGGCAATGGTCTGCTCCAGGGTGACATCCTCCCCCCTGGCGCGCAACTCCTCGAAGCGGCGCCTCCCCCGCTCATCCACGGAAGCTGAGAGGAAAAACTTCACCTGGGCATGGGGGAAAACAACGGTGCCGATATCCCTCCCCTCGAGCACGACCCCGCCACGCTCCCCCATGGATCGCTGCAGCCTCATCATGCACCCCCTCACCACCTTCTTGGTGGATACGATGGAGGTGAGCAGGCTGATCTCCGGGGTGCGAATTTCGGCAGACACGTCCTCGCCGTTTACCAGCACGCGGCAACCGCCGCAGCTCCTGTCAAAGGAGATATCGAGTCCGGCACAGAGGCGCTCAAGAGCCGACTCGTCCTGGGGATCTATCCCGGCTCGGTGCGCCATGAGGGCAACGGAGCGGAACATGGCACCGGTATCGATATTTACGTAGCCGAGGCGATCGGCAAGCATCCTGGTAATCGTGCTCTTGCCAGCTCCCGAGGGTCCGTCGATTGCAATTATCAGCCTGGCCGGCACCGAGACGCTCATCGTTTTGCAACCTGCTCCAGCAGCTGGAAGAAGTTGGGGAAGGAGGTGGCGATGCAGTCAGTATCATCCACCCTGCAGCTACCCGGGGTAACCAGGCCGGCTATGAGCATGGACATGGCGATGCGGTGATCCCCCTTGCTGTCGGCATTGAACGCCGAGAACCCCTTCCCCCCCTCGATGATCATGCCGTCTCCGGTCTCCTCCACCGGGACACCGGCCAGACGCAGGTTTTCGGCCATGGCCTTTATCCGGTCCGTCTCCTTGACCCGCAGCTCCTGGGCATCGCGGATCACCGTACGACCGGAGGCACAGGCAGCCGCCACGCAGAGGACCGGGAACTCGTCTATCGCCCTGGGGACCAGATCGCCACCGATCTCTATCCCGCGCAAGGGGGATGTTCTCACCAGGATATCGGCAACCGGCTCCCCTGAGAGCTCGCGCTGGTTCTGCAGGGAGATCTCCCCCCCCATCAGATGGAGAATATCGACGATTCCGGTCCTTGTGGGATTGACGCCGACCCCCTTGATGAGCAGCTCGGAACCTGGGACGATCAGCCCCGCAACGATGAAGAATGCGGCTGAAGAGATGTCGCCCGGAACGACTATATCCTGGCCGCGCAGCTCCCTCCCCCCCCTGATGCGGACGCAGGGGCCGTCTGCCTGGATATCCGCACCGAAGTGACGCAGCATCCGCTCAGAATGGTCACGGGAGAGATGGGGCTCGCGCACCACCGTTTCGCCGTCGGCGTAAAGGCCGGCGAGGAGGATGGCCGACTTGACCTGGGCGCTGGAGACGGGGGAGTCGTAGGCTATCCCCTGCAGCCTTGCACCGCTGATGGCCAGGGGGGCCTTCTCACCACCTGCGCGTCCCGCGATCCTTGCCCCCATCTCCCACAGGGGGCCTACGACCCTCTTCATGGGGCGCTTGCGCAGGTACTTGTCGCCTGTCAGTACTGAGAAGAATGACTGACCGGACAAAAGTCCGGTGAGAAGCCTGATGGATGTGCCGGAGTTGCCGCAGTCGATGACGTCGGCCGGCTCCTCCAGTCCGTGAAGCCCCCTGCCGTGAATGGTCAGGGTCGTGCCGTCGTCCTCAACCTCTACCCCCATGGCGCGGAATGCGTTCAAGGTGGCCAGATTGTCCTCCCCACGCAGAAAACCGGTCACCCTGGTGATGCCGCTGGCAATGGAGCCGAGCATTATGGAGCGGTGGGAGATGGACTTGTCCCCGGGAACGGTGATCTCGCCGCTTACGGCCTTCGCAGCCTCAATGGTATAGCTCTCCATGTTACCCCCCTGACTAGAGAATGCTTTCCCGGTACTGACGGGAACGGGTGAAAAACTCTTCCAGCCCGGCACCATCACCGGCTGCCACCAGGCGACGCAGCTCGGCGTAACGGCCGGAGAAAAAATCCATCATCTCCAGCACCGCCGTGCGGTTCTGCAGGGCTATGTCGCGCCACATGACTGGGTCCGATGAAGCAATGCGGGTGAAGTCACGGAAACCACCGGCCGAGTACTTGAGGATGTTCTCGTCACAGCCGTCGTAATCCCCAACCGTGTTGACCAGGCTATAGGCGACCATGTGGGGTAGATGGGAGATGGCGGCCACAACCTTGTCATGTTTCACCGGGTCCATGAGCACCACCTCGCTCCCGGCAAGCTGCCACATCCGCGTAACCTTCTCCAGAGCGCCACGGTCGGAGGCAGGGGTGGGGGTGATGATGCAGCGCTTCCCCTTATAAAGAGTGGAAAAGGAGGCGTCCACCCCCGACTTCTCCGTGCCGGCTATCGGATGACCGCCGATAAAGTGGCAACCGGCCGGCATGAGCGGTTCGCAGGCGTCAACTATCTCCTCCTTGACGCTACCACCGTCGGTAACTATGGCCCCGGGGGTGAGAAAGGGGGCAATGGCGGCGGTTATGCCTGGAATGGTGCAGACCGGCGTGGCGACAAACACCATGTCGGCACCCTTTACCCCCTCCCCAGGGTCGTGCTCGTAGCGGTCGATAACCCCGAGCTCCACTCCCCGGCGCAGATTGTCCGCTCCACGGCCGATGCCGACTATCTCCCCTACCTCCCCTTTCTCCCGAAGGATCCGGGCCAGGGAGCCGCCGATGAGACCAACACCCAAGATGGCCAGACGATTGATCAGCGGCATGTTATTTGGCCCTCGGGTAAGAACCGAGCTGCTTGACGAACTGGCAGTACCCCTTCAGCTCGTCAACCGCCGCCTGCACATTCGGGTCGGAGACATGCCCGACCAGGTCGAGGAAGAAGATGTACTCCCACGCCTTCTTCTTCATGGGCCTGGATTCGATCTTGCACAGGTTGACCCCGCGACTGGCGAAGGGCTCCAGCATCCGGTAGAGAATGCCTGGCTCGTCCTTGACGGCGAACATGAGGGAGGTCTTGTCGTCGCTCCCCGGTTCGGCGATCTTCTTGCCGATCACCAGAAAACGGGTGAAGTTGTTCACCTGGTCCTCTATCCTCTCCCGCACCACCTTGAGATCGTACACCGAGGCAGCATATTCGCTGGCAATCGCCGCTGCGGAGTAATCCTCGCTGACTATCTGCGCCGCCAGGGTGGTCGAGGCCACATCCACCACCGGTATGTGGGGAAGGTTCTCCTCCAGCCATTTGCGGCACTGGGCCAGAGGCTGGGGGTGGGAGTAGACCTTCTTTACATCCTCTAACCTGCCGGTCTTGGAGAGGAGGAAGTGGGAGACCTCCAGGAGCACCTCGGCGCTGATCTTCAGCTCGCTCTCCATGAACATGTCCAGGGTGTGGGAAACCACCCCTTCGGTCGAGTTCTCCACAGGCACTACGCCGTAGAGCGCCCGCCCCTTCTCAACCTCCTCGAAGACCGCCGGGATCGATTTCTGCGGCACCAGCTCGGCGGAGAGTCCGAACTGCTGCATGGCTGCCAGATGGGAAAAAGTCGCCTTTGGCCCCAGGAAGGCAACCCGCATGGGTGCTTCCAGGGCGAGGGAGGCTGAGATTATCTCCCTGAAGACGCTACGCAGCGCCTCGTTGGGGAATGGCCCCGGGTTGGCCGCGGTCAGCCGCTCGTATATCTCCCGCTCGCGGCTCGGAACGTGGAAGTCCCGACTTTCCGCCTGCTTGAGGCGCCCCACCTCCATGACGTATCGGGCACGCTCGTTGAGCAGTTCGAGGATGCGGTCGTCGATGCTGTCGATTGATTTGCGCAACTCAGGAAGCGACATGGTGCGACTCCTTAATGATCCGACATTAGAGTGCCAGCTGGAGGGTTGCCGAGCCGGATAATTTATAGCATGGCAGGACAAAAGGCAACTGTTTTACTCCCCAGCAAGGGTGCTGACAGGCCCGGAACTTAAGTACATTACCCCGGTAGCAGGTCGAAACTAGCCAATCTCCACCCGTGCGTCTGGATTCAAGGGGTTGTTGCGCACCGCCAGGGAGAAGAGATATGGGTAATCGTCCTTCAGGTGCTTCATGTAGACCACCCACTGGGAAAGCAGGTGGGTGTAGGCACGGCGGATGTCCCCGGAGAGGTGGTCCATGTCCGACTTGTGCAGCCCTGTAAGGCTGCGCCTTGCCTCCAGCTCTTCCAGCAGGTGGAAGACCGCCCAGAGCAGATCGGTGAAGCCGTCGTGCTCCAGGAGGTTGGGGTTTTCCAGGAGTCCGAGGAGGAAACTGCGCCTACTGACGAGAAAACTCTTCAGTTCACCCAGATCACAGAGGGTGCTGTCCATCTGCATCTGACTGTTATCTATGAATGACGCCAGCTCGCGGAACTCCCGCTCCCCCCATGACGGAGCAACGCAAACCCTCTGGACAAGTTGCTCCTTATCCACGAGGAATGCGTAGCCATCGCGCAGCAGGAGTCTCCCTACTTCGCTGAAGAAGACTCCGATCACCATGTTCATCTTCTGGCGCAGCGCCTCCTTGTCCCGCTCCTTGAGCACCCTTTCAATCATCAGCGTAACAAAGAGTACATAAATCGGCAGAAAAGCGAGATTTCCAAGGAAACCGTTGCCTATATCCCTAGCATGGCCGAAAAGGATAAAATCCAGGCCGTAAAGAAGTGCCGACGAGACAAGCATCAGCAGCACCAGGATGTCGCTCCGCTTGTAGACATTGAACATTAACACCTCCACCGATTGGTTGGATAATAGTAGGCAAAATATGTCACGAAGCCCTCAGGGAGTCGACGATCCCCATCCTGGCGGCGCGCAGGGCGGGAAAGAAGCCGCCAACCAACCCCATCCCCAGGGAAAATGCAAGTGACCAGGCCACTATTCCCGGGGTGAGGGTGAAGGAAAATGCCAGCTCGGCAAATGACTGCCAGTTCATGGTGGAAATGGTAATCAACTGCATGAAGGATGCGGCAAAAACGCCCAATATTCCTCCGAGAAGTCCGAGGAATAGCGACTCCAGGACAAAGGCCGCCAGGATGCTCCAGCGCTGGAAACCCAGGGCCCGCAGGGTTCCTATTTCGGTTACCCGGTTGGCAACGGCGGCATACATGGTGATCATTGCGCCGATCACCGCGCCCAGGGAGAATATTATGGTCAGAGCCAGACCGAGGATGCGCAGGAACTTGGCCATGGCCTCGGACTGGTCCAGATAGTATTTCGTCTCCCGCTTGGCCTCAAGGTTCAGGCGGGGGTCGGTCTCGATCCGGTTTTTGAAGGAGTCGAACGCCGCTGACTCCCGTAATTTGAAAATTACCGATGAGTAGACCGGGCGGCGGAAGGACTGCATCAAAAGGTCCGTATCCCCCCATATCTCCGAGGAGAAGCCTGTGGATCCGGCATCCATAATCCCGACAACCGTCCAGTCTCGCATGGCGAAGTTCAGATGTTCGCCGATGCCGGCCCCCTCGAACCGCCTGGCGATACTCTCCCCGGCGAGGATCTCCGTAGAGCCGGGACGGGGCATCCGCCCGGCAGCCAGGCGTATCTGGGATCGCAGGGCCATGGAGAGCGGCGTAACCCCACGGATCACCACATTTGCCGGCTTTCCGGAGCCGCGTTTGTTTAGGTTGATCAGTACCACCAGCTCCTTGGCGAGAAGAGGGTTGCCATCCTCACCGATGGCTACCTCCGGAGCCCCCTCGACAATCGATGCCTGCAGCCTTTCCACACCGCTCTGCACCTCGGACTGTGAAGCCCTGCGGATAACGACTACATTGTCCGGTGAACCGGTCTCCACCAGGGTCTTTTCCAGCCCCTCGGCCAGCATCAGGGTGGCAGCGAAGACGAAAACCACCAGGCCCATGCCAGCAGCCGTCAAGATGGTCGTCAGGCGGCGGGTGAGGAGGTTGCGGTAACTATAGGAGATAGGAATTGGCATCTCTAGCTCCGTTCCATTGCGTCGCCAGCTTCCGCAATCAAGGAGGAGTCCATCGGCAGAGTTACCGTAAAACAGCTCCCCGTGCCTACGCCGCTCTCCACGGAGATGTCCCCCCCGTGACTCCTGACTATCCCGTAGGAGACGGACAGACCCAGCCCGGTACCGTCCACCCTGGTGGTGAAGAACGGGTTGAATATCTGGCCGATGTTCTCCGCCCCTATGCCCACGCCGCTGTCGCGGATGACCACCTGACAGACACCCCTTGACCGGTCCTCCTTGGTGACTACCGAAAGCGTTCCTCCGCCAGGCATGGCCTGCAACCCATTGACGATTATGTTTGTAAAAACCTGGCGCAGCTGGTCCGCGTCGGCCAGTATCTCCAGGTCGCCGCTGCAGAAGTCCTTTTCCACCAGATAACCATCACGGGGGATCTGGTGCCATACCTGGGCCAGGATCTCTTCGAGAATGGAGTTGACCGGGGCAACCCCCACCCTCTTGTGCTCCTTACGGGCGAACTTGAGCAGGTTGGCAACGATCCGCTCGACCCTCCCCACCTGGCGGGAGATGATGGCGATCTCCTCCTGCTGTGCGGAGTCATCGGGCATGGATATCTGCAGCAGCTCGGCATTGCCGCGGATTATGGCCAGGGGGTTGTTTATCTCGTGGGCAACCCCGGCTGCCAGCTCTCCGATGGCCGCAAGCTTCTCCACCCTCACCAGCTCCTCCTGGGTCCTAACGAGCAGCTGGTTCTTCTCCTCCAGTTCGGAGGTGCGCTGCTGCACCTTACACTCCAGGTCACGATTAAGGGCGAGAATCTCCTCCTCCTGGCAGGTCAGCGCCATGGACATATGGTTGAAGGCTGCTGCCAGGTCGCCTATCTCGTCTTTGCTGTCGCTTTCGATGGTGACACCCCGCTCGCCTGAGGCAACCCGCCCGGCAAGAGCCTCCAGCTCCTTGATCGGCCTGGCGAGACGGGCGCTGGCAGCATTGGCGACCCAGACCCCCATGAGCGCCCCGAAGAGAAGAACCCCCAACACAAGGATGGTCATCTGCAGCTTCAAACGGGTGAACGGCTTCTCCAGCATCCCCACGTAAAGGGCACCGATGGGAACCCCCTCAAGGGAGAGGATCGGTTCATAGCCGCTGAAGTACCATTCGCTGACGACGAAGGCGCGGCCGATCCACTTCTCCTTCATCATCACCACGCGATTATAGACCTCCATCGACATCTTCGTCCCTATGGCACGCCGACGTTCGGAAGCCATGATATTGGTGGCAATTCGCGTATCGTTGAGGAAGATGGTGGAGCCGCCGCCATCCCCGCCATCGTGCCTACCGGACTGGAACACTACCCTCCTGATCCGGTCCACAACGCTGTTGTTGTTGTTGAGCATCACACCGCCGATCAGGGCTCCGACCACATTGCCGGCACTGTCCCGAACAGGAGTGGACGCCACCATGAACATGCCGGCGCTCTCCACGTCGCTGCGGATCGGCCTTGCCTTTGGAGTAGGGACCGCCCTGATGATCGCCTGCATGGCCAGATCCCCACCCTCCATGGGGAGGCGACTGGCTGGAATAATGGTAGTACCTGACACCTCCTGGCCCGAGATGGCTCTCTTCACCAGGAGATCAGCCGACATGTCGTCGCCGGAAAAATCCGGGTTGCTCGCCCGGTAAAGCACCGTCCCCCTGGCATCCACCGCGGTGAAGATCTGCAGATGCTCGCTCTTCATCAGGGGGTGCAGCACCCCGGCCACCTCGTCCCGCCTCCCGGTGGCAAGGGCCTGGGCCATGTAGGGGGCGCTGGCTGTAAAGCGGACCACATCGCGGATGTGCTCTATCTCGTTCTGGTAGATCTCCAGGCCGGTGTTCAGGTCGCTGCGCACCGTCTCCTGCACCTGGGTCCCTATTTTAGTGACCAGGATAAAGAAACCGATCAGGCTGCAGACGAAGATGGCTATCAGCAGCGGCAGCACGGTGGCGATGGTCAGTTTCTCACGTATGGGGAAACGGCGCTCGATGAACAAGGATTACCCCTACTGCGGCACGGAAAGTGCGTATTCGACGATCTTCCGGTCCAGGGTCTTGCGTGAAATTCCGAGGATCTCGGCACTGCGGCTCTTGTGGTAATTGTTGGCAGCCAGTACCTGCCTGATATGCTCCCGCTCCAGATCCTCAAGCGAGATGTTTGTTCCCGACGGAACAGCAATCTGCGACGGAGATGAAGTTCGCACGGGCAGGAGCTCAGGGGTTATCTCCTTGCCGCGGGCCAGGATCACAGCCCGTTCCATGACGTTCTCAAGCTCCCGCACATTGCCGGGCCAGTGGTAGGAGGTGAGCAGACGCACCCCCTCGGGGGAGATGTCGTGCACATCCTTGTTCATCCGGCCTGCAAAACGGGCCAGGAAATGGCGGGCCATCGGCTCTATGTCCTCCCGTCTATCACGCAGCGGTGGAAGGTTTATGGTGATGACGTTCAGACGGTAGTAGAAGTCCTCGCGGAAGCGTCCCGCACGGATTTCAGCCTCCAGGTCCTTGTTGGTTGCGGCGACGAAGCGGATGTCCACCGATTTGGGCCTGGTGCTCCCCACGGGGATGAACTCCCCCTCCTGTAACACCCTGAGCATCTTGGCCTGCACTGCGAGGCTCATGTCCCCGACCTCGTCGAGAAAGAGGGTGCTGCCGTCCGCCTCGGCAAGAATCCCCTTCTGGGTGGAAAACGCGCCGGTGAAGGCACCTCGCACATGGCCGAACAGCTGGCTCTCCAGCAGCGTCTCGGTAAGAGCAGCACAGTTGATGGAGTAAAAGGGGGCGCCGCGGCGCGTACTGGAGTGGTGAACCGTGGAGGCGATCAGCTCTTTGCCGGTGCCCGACTCACCCAGGATGAGGATGTTGCTTTCGCTGGCGGCAACCTGGAGGGTGAAGTCGTAAACCTGGCGGAATGCACGACTGCGGAAGATTAGCGCGCCGGTTGAGCAGCCGTACAGCTCGTCCCGCAGCTCCCGATTCTCCTGTAACAGCTGCTGCCGCTCGAACAGGTTCTCCAGAACGCCGAAGATCTTCTCCTTGGGGAAGGGCTTTGTTATGTAGTCGTACGCCCCATCCTTGATAGCCTCCACAGCGGCGTCAATGGAGCCGTAGGCTGTCATCATAATTACGGGCAACTCGGGGCGCAGCTCCTTTGCCCGGGAGAAAACAGTAAGGCCGTCCATGTCCGGCATGCGCACATCCTGAAGGAGGAGATCCCCCCCTCCATCCGCCTCCAGCCGCTGCAACAGGGCGCCACCCGAGGAGAAGGTCTCAACCTCGTACCCCTTGCCGCCAAGGAGTTTCTGCAGATAACGGAGAATCTCCGCCTCGTCGTCACAGATGAGAATTTTCGCTCTTGTCACTCCCCGACCCCTCCACAAATATGGTCAAAATGATACATACCCAGACAAAAGTACGCAAGACATTTTGGGACAGGGACTGATCAGACCAAGGCCCACCTGAAACCAGCCACGCAATATCAAGCAGTTGTAAGTTTTTACGTATCATTAAATCTTGGCAAGGGTATTGCTGTATACGCGGACGATAATAATCAAGTGCAATCGCTACGGAAAGGTAGCTTGCACCATAGAATGAAAGGGAGGAACATGAAGAAAGACGACGAACTGATATGTGAAGGGGTTACACGCCGGGACTTTCTCAAGACATGCGTTACCGTGACGGCAATGATGGGGCTGCCGTTCGCCATGCATACCCAGATCGCCGAAGCGGTTGAAACCAACAAGAACCCGGCCGTCATCTGGCTCCACTTCCAGGAGTGCACCGGCTGTTCCGAGTCGCTCCTCCGCTCCAGCCACCCAACCATATCCACCCTGATCCTCGACATGATCTCCCTCGACTACCATGAGACCCTCATGGTGGGTGCTGGGCACCAGGCTGAGAAATCCATGCACGACTCCATGGTGGCCAACAAGGGCAAGTACATCCTGGTGGTGGAGGGTGCAATCCCCACCAAGGACAACGGCATCTACTGCAAGGTGTCGGGGAAGACCTCCCTGGAGACCCTGCGCACCGTGGCTGCAGGGGCTGCGGCCATCATCCCCATCGGCACCTGCGCCTCTTTCGGCGGCATCCAGTCCGTCTCCCCCAACCCCACCGGCGCCGTCGGCGTGCGCGACATCATCAAGGACAAGCCGATCATCAACATTCCCGGCTGCCCCCCGAATCCATACAACTTCCTCTCCACGGTGATGTACTTCCTCACCTTCAAGAAGCTCCCCGACCTTGACAACCTCGGCCGTCCCAAGTTCGCCTATGGCCGCAAGATTCACGAGCACTGCGAGCGCCGCCCCCACTTCGACGCAGGCCGCTTTGCCATCAAGTACGGCGACCAGTCCCACGCCGAGGGTTTCTGCCTCTACAAGCTGGGGTGCAAGGGTCCGGAGACCTTTGCCAACTGCTCCGTGCAGCGTTTCAACGATGCCGGCGTCTGGCCGGTATCCGTCGGCCACCCCTGTATCGGCTGCACCGAGCCGGACATCCTTTTCAAGAGGGCCATTGCCGAAAAGGTGCAGATCCACCAGCCCACCCCTCCTGACACCTATGCACCGGTCAACCTGAAAGATAAAGGTAAGGGAGCAGACCCTCTCACCACCGGAGTGCTAGGGCTGGCAGCCGGTGCCGCCCTGGGTGCGGGAGCAATGCTGGCGAAGAAGCTTCCGACTGACGGAGACAGCAGCGGGGAGGAGAAAAAGGATGAGTAAGCAGACACGCAGAACATTTCTCAAGACCATCGGCCTCGGCGGTGCCGCCATCATGGCCGCTGCCGGGGGGGTCTGCCAGGCTTCGGAGCAGTCAGGAGTCAACAACGAAGCCCTGGGGATGCTCTATGATGCCACCATGTGCGTCGGATGCAAAGCGTGCATGACGGTCTGCAAGCGGGTCAACAGCGACTTCGGCGGCCTCTCATTTGAAAAGGCTCCATTCGACCAGGACGGCATCTGGGATGCCCCCCAGGACCTATCCGGCAGCACCCGCACACTGATCAAGCTCTACAAGGAGTCTGACGACCGCTGGTCCTACATCAAATACTCCTGCATGCACTGCCAGAAACCGTCCTGCGTCTCCGTCTGCCCGGTAAGCGCCATGACCAGGGACAAGCAGACCGGCATCGTCGACTACAACAAGGACACCTGCATCGGCTGCCGCTACTGTCAGGTAGGCTGCTCCTTCAACATCCCCAAGTTCCAGTGGGAGAAGAGCCTCCCCCAGATCGTCAAGTGCGATCTGTGCAAGAACACCAACCTGAAGGAGAAGGGGATTTCCGCCTGCGCCGAAACCTGCCCCGTCGGAGCGATTGCTTTCGGCAAGCGTAAGGATCTGCTGGAGATCGCACATAACCGCCTGAAGGAGAATCCGGGGCGTTACATGCAGCACGTCTATGGAGAGCACGAACTGGGAGGGACCAACCACCTCTACCTGGCAGGCGTGCCTTTCGACAAACTTGGGCTCCCGATCCTGCCGGAGAACGCACCGGCAGAGTTCTCTGAGAAGATCCAGCACACCATCTACAAGGGTTTCGTAGCACCGGTGGCGCTCTACAGCACCCTCTGTTTCATCGCCCTGAAAAACCAGAAGAAACATGAAGGGAGCCACAACGGGGCTGACCACGACGGAGAAAATCGCGGGGAGAGGGAGGAGCACAAGTAATGGCCGGACATCATGATGAATTCATCCGCCTCGAAGGCAAGATATTTACCAAATCTTTCTTTTTTCTCCTGACCCTGGTCCTCATCGGTTTCTTCTTCATCGGCGTACGCTACGTCAAGGGGATCGGCGCGGTCTCCAACATGAGCGACGGCTACCCCTGGGGGATCTGGATCGCCTACGACGTTGCCACAGGCACGGCCATCGCCTGCGGCGGCTATGCGGTGGCCATCCTCATCTACATACGTAATCACATGAAGTACCACCCCCTGATCCGTTCCGCCCTCCTCACCTCCCTGTTCGGCTACGGCCTTGCGGGTTTCTCTGTCGTCATCGACCTGGGGCGCTACTGGAACTCCTACGGATTCTTCATCCCTTCCCGCTGGCAGATCAACTCGGCCATGTTCGAAGTGGCACTCTGCGTCATGACCTATACCCTGGTTCTGGTGATAGAGTTCCTACCGGCGGTCCTCTGGTCCCTGGAGAACAGCCGCGGCGTGACTATCCGCAAGGTAGCCGACTGGCTACACCCCAGACTCGTCCCCAGCGACGACAGGCTAAGCTCTGGCCTGGAGTGGGTTCGCTCCTCGGCTGCATGGCTTCGTCCAAGGCTGGACAAGGTACTGGTATTCTTCATCGTCCTGGGGATTACCCTGCCGACCATGCACCAGTCATCCCTGGGCTCGCTGCTGCTCATCGCCGCCACCAAGCTCAATCCCCTCTGGCACACAGGATTCCTGCCGCTGCTCTTCCTGATCAACTGCATCTACATCGGCTATGCCATAGTCATCCTCGAGTCGATCATCTCATCATCGGCGTTCAAGCGCCCCATAGAGCTCAACGAACTCTCCGGCCTGTCACGCATAATCCCGTGGCTGACTATCATCTGGCTGAGCGTCAGGGTCGGCGACCTGGTCTACCGCGGCCAGATAGCCAATGCCCTTCGTTTTGACTTCTACTCCTGCTTCTTCCTCATCGAGTTCCTCCTTGTCGCAGGCGGCTCCATCATCCTATTCAGCCCACGCATGCGCCGCTCACCCAGGTGGCTCTTCATCACCGCAGCCATGCTGGTTCTGGGCGGAGCGCTCTACCGCTTCAACGTCTACCTGATCGGCTTCAACCCGGGACAGGGGTGGCACTACTTCCCCTCGTTCGCCGAGTTGATGATCACCGTCGGCGTGGTCGCCCTGGAACTCCTCGGCTACCAGGTACTGGTAAAGCTCTTCCCGGTCCTGCCCAATCCCAAGGCCCACGGCCATGGAGAGAGCCAGCACCACCACAAGGAGCAAAACATCCCCCACGGCGCGGTACACGTGGGGAAGTAAGGCAGGCTCAGGGCTCCGGGCTACAGGCTCGGGGCTACATAACTATTTTTTTCTTAAGGAGTTGTTCTTATGTCGAAACGTATCACCCTAGACCCAATCACCCGAATCGAAGGACACCTGCGCATCGACGTGGAAGTAAACGGCGGCAAGGTCTCCAAGGCGTGGTCCTCCGCCCAGATGTGGCGCGGTATCGAAACCATCCTCAAGGGGAAGGCCCCGGAAGATGCCTGGTCCCTGGCCCAGCGCTTCTGCGGCGTCTGCACCACAGTGCACGCCATCTCCTCCATCCGTTCCGTGGAGAACGCCCTCAAGGTTGAAGTCCCGCTGAATGCCCAGTACATCCGCAACATCATGATCGCCCAGCACTCGGTGCAGGATCATATCGTCCACTTCTACCACCTCTCCGCCCTTGACTGGGTGGACATCGTCTCCGCCCTCAAGGCCGACCCGAAGAAGGCCGCAAGCATCGCCCAGAGCATCTCCGACTGGCCGGGGAACTCGGAGAAGGAGTTCAAGGCTGTACAGGAGAAGCTGAAGGCTTTCGTCGCCGGCGGCAAGCTGGGGATCTTCGCCTCCGGCTACTGGGGGCATCCGGCGATGAAACTGCCGCCGGAGATCAACCTCATCGCCACGGCCCACTACCTGAAGGCCCTGGACTACCAGCGCAAGGCAGCACAGGCGGTGGCCATACTCGGCGGCAAGAACCCCCACATCCAGAATCTGGTTGTCGGCGGCGTGGCCACAGCAGTCAACCTGGAAAACATGGCCACCCTCAACATGGAGCGGATCGCCTACCTGCGCACCCTCATGGAAGAGACCCGCGACTTCGTGCAGAAGGTCTACTACCCGGACATGATAGCCATCGCCTCAGCCTACAAGGAGTGGTTCAAGTACGGCGCCGGGGTGACCAACTACCTGGCTGTCCCCGAATTCCCCGAGGATACCAAGAACACCCAGTTCGGCCTTAACGGCGGGGTCTTCTTCAACGGCGATCTCTCAACCTTCAAGGCGATCACCACCCACCAGGACCAGTACCTGATCAACAACATATCCGAAGGGGTCGCCCACGCCTGGTACGAGGGTGCTGCCACCCATCACCCATGGGAGGGGGAGACCAAGCCGGATTACACCGACTTCCAGGAGAACGGCAAGTACAGCTGGTGCAAGTCACCCCGTTTCGAAGGTAAACCCGTCCAGGTCGGCCCTCCGGCCCAGCTCTTTGCCGCCTATGCCGGCGGCAACCAGAAGGTGAAGAAGCTGGTTGACTCAACCTGCCAAAAGATCGGCGTCGGAGTGAAGGATCTCCACTCCACCATGGGGCGCCTGGGCGCCAGGGCAATCCGCGCCCACCTCATGGCCGACATCTCCCTGGAGTACCTGGACAAACTGGTCAACAACCTTGGCAAGGGTGACAGAACCTATGCCAACCACACCGAGATCCCCAAAGGTGAGTACAAGGGGGTCGGCTTCCACGAGGCGCCACGGGGCACCCTCTCCCACTGGATGGTGATCGAGGATAAAAAGATCAAGAACTACCAGGCAGTAGTCCCATCAACCTGGAACGCATCCCCAAGGGACGAAAAGGGGAACATGGGCCCCTACGAGGCATCCCTCATCGGCAACCCGGTGGCAAACGAGGAGAAGCCCCTGGAGGTGCTGCGCACCATCCACTCCTTCGACCCTTGCATCGCCTGTGCGGTGCATACCATCGACCCGGAGGGGAAGGAAATCACCAAGGTGAAAGTGCTGTAATACTCCCAACAGATAGGTCCTATACGACATATAGGACCTATTTCTACACGAGGTAACAAGATGAAAACTCTGATATTCGGAGCCGGCAACCTGCTCCTCTCCGACGAAGGGTTCGGAGTCCATGCCGTCAGGCACCTGGAAGCTAACTATGAATTCCCCGAGGAGGTGGAGCTGTATGACGGCGGCACCCTGGGGATCATGGTGACCCACAAGTTCGAGGAGGCGGAGCGGATCTACATCCTTGATGTAATCGAGGCGAAGGGAGAACCGGGGGAACTGCGCCGTTTCGAGAAGGAAGAGATCATGCTGGGCGGTATCCCTGTGAAGCTCTCCCCCCACCAGATCGGCATCCAGGAGACCCTGCTGATGAGCGAAATGCGGGGGTACTGCCCTGAGAAGGTGACCCTCCTCGGCGTCATACCGGCGTCCCTGGAGGCTAGCGACCAGCTCTCCCCGACCGTCCGTCCGCGCCTGGAGGAGATCTCCGCCACCATAGTCAGCGAACTGGCCGTGGATGGCATCAACGTAGTCAAAAAAGCCGCCTGAACAAGGCTATAAGGAGAACAACATGTTTGGTATCGGCATGCCTGAGATGATCATCATCCTGGCCATCCTCCTGGTCGTGGTAGGCCCTGGAAAGCTCCCCCAGATCGGCCAGGCCCTGGGGAGCAGCATCAGAAACTTCAAGAAGGCAGCAACGGAAGATCCGGCAAAACTGCCGGAGCAGTAGATCAAGAAAAGCCCCTTCGGCAGAGCCGAGGGGGCTTTTTAAATTAGCAGGGCATTACTGTAGCTGCACAAGAGTCTTCATGCTATTGTAAAGGAACAAAAATGACTGGCAAATAATCGCTCTCAGCAGAGTGCCGCCACGCTGCTCCACTTTGACCGGATCAATCGATCATGATGAACAATCCAGCAACGATGCATGACAGCAAGCAACATTAGTTTTTTTTATTTATTTTCAGGTTGACTGTGAGAGGATCTGTTGCTATAACGATGAAGCTTGTTGAGCGGGAATAACTCAGTGGTAGAGTGCAACCTTGCCAAGGTTGAAGTCGCGGGTTCGAATCCCGTTTCCCGCTCCA